>JAKASG010000045.1 GCA_021828285.1 Acidobacteriota bacterium
AGGATGGGCATCATCGCTTCCATGCAGCCTTATCACGCCGTTGACGACGGCCGCTGGGCTGAAAAGCTCATCGGCCGCAAGCGCGCGCGGACGAGCTACGCCTGGCGTTCGATGCTCGAGGCGCGGGCGCCGGTCGCTTTCGGCACTGATTGGCCTGTCGCTCCGCTCAACCCATTGCTTACGCTTCACGCCGCCCTCACGCGCGTAACGCTCGACGGCAGGCATCCCGGCGGCTGGATTCCCCAACAGGCAATTACGGGCGAACAAGCCCTCCGGGCTTATACGGCCGGCAGCGCCTACGCCGCGTTTGAAGAATCCGATTGCGGGACCGTCGCCGTGGGTAAACGCGGAGACCTTGTCGTTCTATCGGAAAACCTTTTGAAAATTCCGCCGGAGGAAATCCCAAACGCCCGGGTTCTGCTGACCGTCGTCGGCGGGAGGATCGTATACCGAAACGATTAGGCCGGGTCGCTCCTCAAGGCTCATGAGCGGTCAACTATCACGCGAGCCTTTTCGCCCGCGTGGGAATGACGGCCCAATTTCGTCATGCCTCCGAAAGTGGGCATCCCGCTTCGTGGGCATGGCGAGTGTGATTGATTCCCGCTTGAGCGCTTATGAGAACTCGACTCGCGGAAATGACGGTTGCGCTTGCATACGAAGCGCGTTAAGATGCTTTAGCGTACCCGAAGCGCTCGCCTATGCGTCTTCGGGTGGCTGGAGTGCGAGGAAGCGGCGTTATGTGGTGGGAAAAAGAGAAAAAGACCGATTTGCCGCCCCCCCCACCGCTGGTGGCGCATCCTCCGGAGCCAGTCAAACCCGAAAATCCAAGAATGGAACCATCCATGCCTGAAACTATCCGAAGAGATATCCCGAACGCTTCATCGCCGGGACAAGCCCTGATCGGCCGTTCGATAGTGATCAAGGGCGAGCTTTCCGCGAACGAAGATCTGCTCATTGAAGGACAGTTCGACGGGACCGTCAACCTTCAGGAGCACTGTCTGACCATCGGCGCGAACGGAAAGGTCAAAGCGCAAGTCAATGCCCGGCAGGTCGTGATTCTCGGCAACGTCACCGGAAATATTCACGCGACGGAAAAAATTGAGCTGCGCAAGAGCGGAAGCGTCACCGGCGATTTGGCGTCGGCGAGCATCGCTATTGAGGAAGGCGCATACTTCAAGGGCAGCATTGATATCGCGCGGAATGGCGCTCCAGAAGCGGCTCGCAGCGTTGCGGTCTCGGCCCGAAGCCTCGTCGAAGACTACGACAAATAGCTGGACGCGCCGCTCGCGGGTTGCACTTGCGCGGAGGCAATCGCTTCCATCACCCGAATCATGCGTTGAGGTCACACGGCTGCGATGGCGAGCCTGAGGGGTTCGGTTTTCGAGATTTATGCCGTTTAGCGCCGCGCTGGGCAAAAGCGAAGCCAAACATCCGGTAGCAGCCGCCTCGGGCGGCGCGGCCAGTCCGGCGCTCGAGTGGCTGTGGGGGTTGCTGCGCGACGTTCCGCACATTCGGGTCCTCGATTGCGGGCCCGTCAGTCCGCAAACCGCGCAGATTCTTTTTAAGCGCGGGGCCAAGCTTTACATCGCCGACCTGATCGCGCCGCTCCAGCGGCGAGATGCGCTTTACTGGGAGCGCAAGGATAAGCAGCTCGTTTTTCGCACGCAGGATTTCCTCGCGCTGCTGCCGGCGATTCCCGCCGCGACCCTTAATCTCGCGCTTTGCTGGCATCTGCTGGATTTGGCCCCGCCGGAAGCTTTGGCCGACGTGGTGAAGAAAATCTACGGGCTGCTCGAGCCGGGAGGCATCATGTTTTACCTTCTGCGCGAGGCGTATCTCCCGGCCGGCGTGGACACGGCGTGGTGGCTCGACAGCCTTAAGACGATTCAGGTAAAGGGGCAGGGGAAAATTGCATTTCCTTATCCCGCTATAAGCAATCGCGAAATGGAAAAGCTCGCGCCCGGCGGAAGCGTCAAAACCTTTCTGACGCGCACGGGCCGCCGCGAGATTGTGGTGCTCAAGCCAGGAGGAACGCTGTGAGACGCGCTACCCTCGCAATGATTTCGGTTTTTGCCGTGGCGGCGCTCGGAAGCGCCGCCGCGCGCGCACAGGACTTGCTGCATGAGGCGCTTTCTTCTTTCCCCGCCGATACGGTGCACCTGGAAGTGTCGAGTCCTGCATCGCTCCGCAAGTTGCCTGATTATTCCTCTTTGCGCACCCATTATCTGGGCCCGCAGCTCCAGCAGTTGGAGTCGTCACTTCGGACGCTCGGCATCCACGAAAGCGATATTGATACTCTCGCGCTTGGATGGACTCAAACGAAGAGGAACTCGGCAATGTTCGGCATTGCCGTCGGGAATTTCGATACTGCGGCGATTGAGAAAAGCGCCCAGCAGCGAGCGATCGCTCCCGACAAAGTGGCGGGCTATCCCGCCTATTGTCTCGGCGCGGGCCTCGAGACGGAGTGCGCGCTTCTTCTGAGCGACACGGAGGGCGCGTTCGGCACGCTTGCCACACTCAACCGAATGATGGATGCGAAGAATGGATCCGCGCCGAATCTCGCTTCGGACGAGCACTTCACGAGCCTTGTGCACAAAGCCAATACGGAAGCGGCGATTTGGGGTGTTGCAAAGGGCGCTGCGGCTTCCGAATGGCTCGGAACGTGGATGCCAAGCCGCCAGGATGTGACGCTCGACTGGTCTCAGGTCCTGAGCAGCGTGAACGCGATCACCTACAGCATTGTTCCGAGCTCGGGCGACGTTAAGCTTGCCATCCGGTTCATGTGCGCGTCAAGCAATGACGCCACAAGCCTTCGTCAAGTGCTTACAGGTTTGAAGCTGGCGCAGCAGATCGCCTGGCAGGACCAAAGTCCGAAAATCCCGAATCCCTTCGCTGCGACTGAGATCAGCGCGGACGGAAGCGACGTCAAGCTGAGTTTGAAAAGCAGCTTTCAGGCGCTGACCGCCGCGGGCGCGCCCTGATCCGCTATGCATCCGCAGCGCGTGACGATAATCCCGCCCTTCGGAATAACCCACCTTCATCGCGCAAAGTCCGGCGACGCCCAATGAAATGTGCTCAGTCAACTTTGGAATTACGCGATTGTATTAACGGTCAGTGAGTTGATCAGGCGAATACGCGCGCCTGTGCTCGGAGGAAGATTGATTTCGCGCCCTCGCCGCCATAGCAGTTCATAACCGACCAGCGCTGCGCCGCCTGCGGGCAAGCCTGCCGCCAGCCCTGCCGCGCCTGCAAAGGCAACCCTGGCGATGGCAAAACCCCCTGCGCCGATGAATCCGCCTGCAAGCCGCTTCCAAACAGGAGGTCGGATCGCCCTCAACTGCCCTTCCGAATTCACGCGCACGGCCATCAGCCGGGCGTTGTCGAGGGCAGAAAAGATAGCTGAAATCGGCCTCACCTCGCCCGTCGGTAGCATCACGCTTTCGAAATGAACCGCCAGCTCTGCGGAGCGGCTATAACGGCGGGCCGGGTGAACTTCAGTGACGTGGCCTTCAAAAAGCGTTCCCACCGGCAGCGCAACCTTTCCGCGAACGTAAACGGCTTTGGTCAGTTGCGCAACGACGGGGTCATCCCGGCGGCTGAACCGCGTTTCGACGCCGGAAAGGATTCGGACGGGGACTTGCGTCGAGGCGGGAATGGTCAGGAAATTCGAATGCGGCAAAAAAGTTGTAATGCGGGTCTGCTGATGCGGCCGCCGGCGAAGACGCACCGGACTCGCCGTGATTACGGCCGGAACTAGAAGGAGGCTAATCACCACGGCGTTCGAAGCCAGTTTTCTCATGACTCACCTCTCCTTCGAGTACTGCGGATTCGAGCTCGACTACGTTCGGGTATTATAGACGATTTTCGCCCGCGAAGGGTTCCGAAATTTCACGTCCCCGCGCGGCCCTCGTCAAACCCTCACCCGGAGCGATCGCCGGATCGTCCAGGTCCGTCATGGCCGTTCGCCGTTCTGCACCAATTCGCTGGAGCCGCTGTTTGCTCTCTCAATAAAATCAGCTGACTTTCGTAACCTTATCGGCCTGGGGCCCCTTTTGGCCCTGGACGATTTCAAATTCGACGGTATCGCCCTCCTGCAGGGTTTTGAATCCGTCGCCTTGAATCGCCGAATAATGAACGAACACGTCCGCTCCACCATCTTGCCCGATGAAGCCATACCCCTTACTGTTATTGAACCACTTCACTTTGCCTTGAATTCTTGCCACCTGCCTCCTCCTTGGAGCTTCACAGTCAGGGCCGGCGCCGTCCACCCGGCGTCGCCTGGCAATAGTCAAATTTCAAATGCAACATTACGGCAAATTTTGGGCGGATGCTCTGTGACTTGCGGCTCTGCACCCTCCCAGCATCTTATGTATATGCTAACTCGTCATTTGTCAAGCACTTTTGGGTTTGCGGGATTTCGGCCTTTCGGCACGCCCGCAAAACAGCCAGAGAAGCCCCACGAGCGTTTTGCCGTCCTCAAAATGCCGGCTGAATAACATGCGCTCGATTTCCGAGGATGTGAAGCGGCCGACGCGAATCCGCTCGTCCGGATCGCGATTCGTCCTCGCCCGGGTCAGACCGCTCGCCTCGACGAGGTGCATTCGTTCAGTCAGGACGCCCGGGCTTGGAAAGAAAGTGAAAAGCGGCTTGACAGCTTTCGCCCGGAAACCGGTTTCTTCTTCCAGCTCCCGGCGAGCGGCCTCAAGCGGCGTTTCGCCCGGTTCGATTCCTCCTGCAACGAGTTCCCAGAGGGGCTTTCGCGCGGCATAACGAAATTGACGCACCAGCAGAAGTTTGCCATCCGGCAGCTTTGCAAGAATCACCACAGACCCGCCGTGAATTACGACTTCCCGCGCCGTGCGCACGTTCCCCGGCTCGATCACCTGATCGATGACGAGCTTCACCATGCGCCCGCTGAAAACCGTTTTTCTGCCGATTCGCCGTGCCCGCGCCTTCATGCCGCCTCCTTGCCGGGAAGAGAACTTTTTGCGCATTGCGGACACTCATCCTACCACGCGCCCGGCCGCATCGCCGCGCCATCGTTTGAACGGTGCGCGTCGCCAAGGGCTGCTATACTGAGGCGGAGGCGCCTTGGCCCATAGCCGCCGGATATGAAAATCACAGCGCTCATTGTTGATGACGAGCAGCACGCGCGCGACGAACTCGCTTTTCTTCTTGAAAGCGTTCCCGGCATTGGCGTCATCGGGCAAGGGAAAAACGGGATTGAGGCGGTCAGCCTGATCCGCTCACTCAGCCCGCAGCTCGTTTTCCTCGATGTCGAAATGCCCGGCCTCGACGGTTTGGGAGTCATCAAAAAGCTGATGGAGAAGAAGGTCACCCTGCCGCACTTCATTTTTGCCACCGCTTACGATCACTACGCCGTGCAGGCCTTCGAAGTGAACGCGCTCGATTATCTGCTCAAGCCGGTGTCCCGGCCGAGACTTGCGAAAGCGATGGAACGCGTTCAGCGCGCTCTCGAAGCCTCGGAATCCACGCACCAGAAACTCGACCGGCTCGTGCAGATGATGGAAGAGCGGCCCTCAACCGCTGCGGCCGCCGCGAAGCTGATCGTCAAGAATGGCGGACGATGGATGCTGGTGGACGCATCGAGCGTCGTTTACGCGAGCATTCAGGACGGCGTCATCACCATCGTCACACGCGAGCTCGAAGGCGAATCGAATTTCCGCACGATGGAAGAGCTGCAGAATAGTCTCGACCCGAACGTCTTCTGGCGCGTCCATCGCTCCTTTCTCGTGAATATTCTGCACATCAAGGAAGTCGTCCCCTGGTTCAAAAGCTCATTCCAGCTCAAGATGGAAGACCGTCGGCACACCGAAATTCCCGTCAGCCGCGCGCACACTCAGCGCCTTCGTGAGTTCCTGAAACTATAAGCGCCGCATTTCGCTGCGGACCGCTATCGGTTGCTCCCTGGCCAACTCGCCCAAAATTTGAATTATGTTGACTTTGGAACGATTCAGAGTTTCAATGAGAAGAGTCGCTTTGACCGGTGCAAGGCTCAGAGCTGCCCACGGGCGACACCTAGAAAAAGGGCTTTTGATGTTCGAGACAAGGCGGAGCCGTTGGCATTCAGGAAGTCGGGTGTACCTGAGTGAAAAGGCCTCCCTGCGCCAGGCAAGCGCGCGAGGAGATGGAGCGCCCGAACGGTTGGTTTATGGACAGTATTGAACGGTCAAATGGAAATGGAGCGGACGGACCGGGCAGGGATTTGGCGGCTCCGGGCGCGGCCCATATTGGCGAGGTCTTCGATGTCACGAGTGAAGAAGCCCTCCATCTCCGTGAGTATTGGAACATTCTTGTTCAGCGCCGCTGGACCGTTATTCTCTGCACAATCATCATCTTCGCCACCGCGGCAATCTGGGTATTAAAGCAGAAGCGGCAATACACCGCGAGCGTCCTGCTCGAAATCAATCCTGAAGAATCGAACACCCTCAATTTCCGGCAGTGGCTGCAAGTCAACAACACGGACCAGGACACATTCCTTGAAACGCAGTATCGCATTCTGAAGAGCCGGACTCTGGCCGAACGCGCGGTGCAGGAACTGGATCTCGAGCGCGTCCCGGAGTTCTACCAAAGCCATGGTTTGTTCGCAAGAAAAATCAAGCTTCCGCCGGTCGCCCCCGGGATGGCGGTTCGCCCAAAGCCGAACTCGCCCGCCTACCGAAATGCGGTGGCGCACCTTTTGGGCTCCCTGGATGTCTATCCGATTCGCCAAAGCAATCTGGTGAGAGTGGCTTTTACTTCTCAAGATCCGCACCTTGCGGCGCGTGTCGCCAATCAATTGGCGGCGGATTACATTGATGAGAATTACCGGGTCAAGTGGGAGGCGACAATGAACGCCTCGAACTGGCTCGAGAACCAACTGGTTCAACTGAAGGCAAGGCTGGAGACTTCCGAATACAAGCTGCAACAATATGCGAAGGACAACTCCATCATCTTCGTCGGCAAGGGTGCTTCATTGGCAAACGACCGGCTGGAGCAGCTTCAAGAGCAGTACACGAAGGCTCAGGCGGCTCGCTTCCAGATTGAAGCTCAATATAGCCTGGTCCAATCGGGACGCCTTCAGGACCTTCCGGGTTTCCTTGACAACCGTTTGATCGAAGAACTTCAGGACGAACTTGTGACTCTGCGGCAGAAATACGCGGACATGACGTCGGTGGTCAAGCCGAGCTATCCGACGGCCGTGGCGCTCAAGCGGCAGATCGATACCGTTCAGAAATCGCTGAACACTCAAGTCAGCACCCTCACGCAAAATATCGTGCAGCAATATCATTCCGCTCTTGCGCGCGAAAACTATTTGGCGGAGGCGATCACCGCTCAGGAAAAGGTTGTTAATGAGGACGCGCAGAAGGCGATCCAATACAACATCCTTGAGCGCGAAGTCAAGACGAATCGCCAGCTTTATCAGGACCTCCTCGAGCGGATGAAGGAAGCGCAAGTTACGGCCGGACTTAAAGCGAGCAACGTTCGAATCGTGGATGCCGCGGACCTCCCACTGGTTCCGTCGAAACCCCGCGTTGTGATGGACCTCGCGCTCGCGCTAATCTTGGGTCTCGCCGCCGGAATCGGCCTGGCGCTGCTGCAAGAGTATCTCGACGATACCTTTAAGAATCCGGATGAAGTTCAAGTCCGGATGCGACTGCCGTCTTTGGGTGCGCTCCCTCAGATTCTGTTTGCCGACGCGAAGAAGGAAAAGAGCCGGACGTCGATCGAGCTTCGCCGGACGCAGACTGCTCCGGCCTTGACGACGAACCCACAGAGCATCGAAGCTTTCCGGAACCTGCGCACCTCAATCCTGCTTTCGGCGAGCCCCGTTCCGCGCGTGGTGCTGGTGACCAGCGCTCTGCCGAGCGAGGGGAAGACAACCGTCAGCATGAACCTGGGAGCGACGCTCGCGAGCCTCGGCAGCCGCGTTGTGATTGTGGACTGCGACATGAGGCGCCCGGCCGTTCATCGGTCCGCCGGCGTCAGCAACCGGACTGGAATCTCGCAATATCTGACCGGGCAGGCCGCCTTGCGTGACATCATCCAACCGGTCGCAAGCGTCAAGGGGTTGAGTGTGGCGACGAGCGGTCCGATTCCCCCCAATCCGGCGGAGATTCTCCAATCACCTCTCGCGGCTGAGATGATGCGAACGCTTCGCGCCGACTTCGATTATGTGCTCGTGGATTCTCCGCCGCTACTTAGTGTGTCGGACAGCCGCATTCTCGCGACTGTGGTGGATGGCGTGGTGCTTGTGATCAGAGCTTGCGCCACTCCCCATGGAGTGGCAAGGCGCGCGCGTGACCTGCTTGCGGGATCCGGTGCGCGCGTTCTAGGCGTCGCGCTCAATGGCATCGATTTCCAGAAGAATGGCTACGGCTACTATTACCGTTATGGCTATGGCTATGGGTATGGCTACGGTCATGGCTACGGCTATGGCGCTGATGAAGCCGACGAAGAGCAGGGCGAAACCTCAACCCCGGCTGAACTCTGACCCGGCAGAGTTGTCATTCCACGCAAAAATCTGACGCGGTGAGACGCCATCGTCCCGAACACGCGCGCTCAGCTTTCCAGAATTCAACTAGCGAGAGGATGCAAGCGCCGTCTTGATCGAGCACGCGATGGCGGCAACTTCGCCGTCCTCTAGCTCAGGAAACGCCGGGAGCGAAATGACTTCGCGCGACCACGTCTCGCTGACCGGGAATTCACCCGCGCGATAGCCGAGGCCCGCGAAGGCTTCCTGCAAGTGGAGTGGAATCGGATAGTGAATTTCTGATGCGATTCCGTCCGCCAGGAGCTGCTCGCGGATGCGGTCGCGACGCGGGCTTCGGACGACGAAGTAATGGAATACCTCCCGCCCGCTCCGGCAAGGACGGGGCAGCTTAAGGTCTGGCTCTTCTTCGAGTAAGCTGCGGTATAACTCCGCAATCTGTCTTCTGCGGTCGTTCCATCGCGCTAAATAGCGAAGTTTTACACGAAGCACTGCTGCCTGCAGCGTGTCAAGCCGGCAATTCCATCCGAGCGCCTGATGGCGGTATTTGGTACGGCTGCCGTGGTTCCGCATCATGCGGATTCGGTCGGCGATTACGGAATTTGACGTGGTGACCGCTCCGGCGTCTCCGAAGGCTCCCAGATTTTTGGCCGGGTAGAAACTGAAAGTTGCGGCATCGCCGAATGATCCCGTCTTCCGACCCTGAAACTCTGCTCCGTGTGCTTGTGAAGCGTCTTCAACAACGTGCAGGTGGTTTTCGTGCGCAAACTCTTCGATAGCGTCCATATTGCAGGGGAATCCGAAAAGGTGAACCGGAAGGATGGCCTTCGAGTGCGGCGTCATTGCCTGCGCGAGCCGGGCTATGTCGAGGACTGCGTTTTCCGGATCGATATCCACGAACACGGGCCGCGCGCCGACCGTGACAATTGCCTCGACTGTCGCGGCGAACGTGAAGGGGACCGTCACAACCTCATCGCCTGGGCCGATGCCGAGCGCTCGCAATGCCAGGATGAGAGCGTCCGTACCGCTTGAAACCCCTATGGCAAACCCGCTCCCGCAAAAGTCCGCAAATTCGTTTTCGAACGCCGCGACGTCCTCGCCCAGGATGAAATCGCCGCGCGTAAGAACCCTTTCAATGGCTTCACGAAGCTCGCCTTCGATGCTTCGGAATTGCCTCGAAAGGTCAGCCAGTGGAATTTTCATGGTTGAAAGAGCTTAAGCCAGGTTTTGCTTGCCTGAATAGCCGGCGGAATGCTCCGCGACCTGGAGAATTCCGAGGAGGCAAGCCCGGACTCAGGTCCAAAGGCTGTATGGCGAACCACTTGTCCCTACGCGCCGGGCTCTCCTGGAACGGACGAGGTTTCCTAGCGCTCATCCTTTGCTGGTCTTCACTCCGAGCGCCTGGACGCGGTCGCGGATATTCAGAAAGACCAGATGAGTCATGACCAGGTGGAGGTCTTCAATCTGCTGCATGGAGTTGCTGGGAACGACGATGCCGCAATCCAGCAGGTCTTTCATTTTGCCGCCCTGGTAGCCCGTGAATCCCACCGTCGTCGCCCCTCGCTCGCGCGCGAGCCGCAGCGCCTTGAGGACGTTAGCGGAATTGCCGCTGCCGCTGATTCCGAAAGCCACATCGCCCTTTTCGATGAAGTTGTCCATCTGCTCGACGAAGATGTCTTCGTAGGCCGAATCGTTGGCCCAGGCTGTAATCATCGGGACGTTATCCGTGAGGGAAAACACTTTCACCCGGGGGATGCTCCGCATATCGAGGCCGGGCGGGCAAGGAGCGTGCGTGCCTTTCCCGAGATCGCAAGCTAAATGTGAGGCCAGCGCCGCGCTGCCGCCGTTGCCGAATACATAAACTGAGCGGTGGTTCTCAAAAGCCCCGTAAAGGATGTCGCAAATTCGCTCGAGACGATCGAGAGGGACCTGGCTTAGCAATCCCTTGACCTCATTCAGGTAACCTTCAAATGACAGCATTGAGAACTCCTTTTGGCTGCCGCATTCCCGAAAACTCATGGTATCTCAAACGATGCTCTGCGCTGGCAATGCCGCGCTTCATGGTTGACGAGGCCGAGGCCGGCCGGCACTAACACGCGCAACATCCCAACTTCCTCGCGAAAAACAGTGATTATATCAGAGGCCACGCTCTATTGGCCCCTCGAGCCCTCCCCTCCATCCTCCGGTGACTCAGTCAGAGCAGCTCGAAATCATGAGGGCCATTTCTTACCGGCTGCCTT
This sequence comes from Acidobacteriota bacterium, assembly GCA_021828285.1. GTDB lineage: Bacteria > Acidobacteriota > Terriglobia > UBA7540 > UBA7540 > JAKASG01. The sequence goes on from JAKASG010000045.1 coordinate 10,732, forward strand.
TGCGCCGCAAGCTGACCCCAATCGTTTTCAGGACGATCTGGAGATCCAAAACCAGCGATGCGTATTGGATGTAGTAAAGGTCGTACCTCAATTTCTCGACGGCATCTTCAACCGAGGCGCCATAAGGATAGTTGACTTGCGCCCATCCGGTAAGCCCGGGACGAACGGCACTGCGAAGGCCATAGAGCGGAATCACGGTTTTCAATTCCTCGACAAAAGCCGGGCGCTCCGGCCGCGGCCCCACAAGACTCATTTCGCCTTTCAGTATGTTCAAAAGTTGCGGCAGCTCGTCAAGGTGGAATCGCCGCAGAAATCGGCCGAAAGGGTGTACTCGCGGATCACTCTGCGCAGCCCATGCCGGGCCATCCGGCTCCGAGCGGCTGTCCATGCTCCGGAATTTGAAAAGCTGGAAGACGCGTCCGCCCAGTCCGACTCTGTCTTGAGAATAGAATACCGGTCCGGGTGACGAGAGCTTAATGCCGAGGGCAATCAGAGGAAGAAGGGGAATCGAGGGCAACAGGAAAGCAATCGCCAGGGTGATGTCCGCCAATCGCTTTACTTTGAAGAGCATCCGGTTTTCAAAGAGCCTGAAACCTGAGCCTGTCAGAAACCATTTCTCGTCAATCAATTCCACCGGGAGCTTGCCGCTGACCGTGCGAATGAACTCAGTCGCATCAAGAACCAAGATGCCCTTGAATCGAGCGTTGATCAAAGCGCGCGCCAACTCCACGTCGGGTGTGCTGGATGAACTGAGGACTAGTGCGTCCACCGGGGTATCTGCAAGACTCTTTTCGATTCCACCCGCCAGGCTCGCGCTCGGTGGTCCGTTACCCGTCATTGGCGGGTCAGTGACTTCATAAGGAAGCAAGTGCAGATCGAAAGCGTGATCGCTCGAGAGTTTCTTGACGGCTTCCACGTCAGGGCCGCTCCCTATGACGCCGATCCTCGTTCGCTCGAGCGCGGCAAGATGACGGCTGAACCCAAAAATGCGCCAGGCCAGGATAAAAACGGGCGCGATAAAGGCAATGAGCAGGAAAATGCCTCGTCCGAGCTTCGAGTGCGGGTAAAAATAGAGGAATAGCGAAGTAAGAGCCACGCCCAAAAAGCAGTCAAAGAGGACGGCTGAGACCGTTCTAAGGCTTGTCTGATCCTGCCTGATGTTATAAAGATCGCTGATGTAAAACAACAAGGTGACACTCATCACGCTGAGCACCAGGATCGTCTTGTACGACAGCAGAAAAAGCCAGGGTGCTCCCAGGCGAATGAGGATGCTCGTGCACACGGCGGCAGCAATGGCTAAGATGTCGCCAATCAGCAGAGTCAATTGATATCGTTCTCGTCGCTGTTTAAGCAAGCTTCCTGCCTGTGTCGCGCTTGACAATCGGTCCGTATTGCGATGTAACACGAACGCAAGAAAAAGTCATGCGCTCGGGACCGGGCCATCCTCCTCAAGGCGCCGGAATGCAATCAGCGAGTGGCCCCGCCCGCTCACGGCAAGCCGGCCCTGCTAAGTCCAGCCGATACCCGTCGCCGGGGAAAGAGTGAATGATACCAAAGATGAGGTGTAATGAGCGCAACGAGATCTCGGTCTCCCTCAAAGCGTGCGTGATCCCGGCGAAAAAGCGCCGACCCGCGCAAAGCGGCGGTGGGTTCGGACCGATGATTGCCGAAAGTGGTCCAGGACCAGATGCACTGGTCGTTGGCCGCTTTGGCTTCACGAAATCAAATCAGGTTCGGAGTTCATGGCGTGCAGACCGGTACCGTCACTGTGCGGAGGGTCTGTCGCCCGCCGGCTTCGGTTTCTGTATGGTAAATTGAAACCGCTCGTACATATCTTTTCTAAAGATTCGATCGAGGGTCCGGCCTAAGCGGGATTTCTGGCGCGTATAGATCGCATCGAAATCTGCGCATTGCGAGTCCCTGAAACTCTCTTGTCGGACAATCTCGCTGCTCATATTTTCACCAGACTCCGGAGCGTCGTGAACTGAACTCCGAGAGCAACCTTTCCAGGCGCGTTACCGTTTTGTCCAGATTGCAGTAGTGTTTGAACTTTTTGAGCCAGGGCAACCTGACGCGCGGTTGTGCGGGATCGATTTCCCACGGATGCAAATAGAACACTACGGGAAGCCCTTCTTTTCATAATCCTGGTGCACCTAGCCCCGAATTCGTTGCTGCCACTGGAGCCTAGTGAGCTGGCGACGGCACGCTTTCCAGCTATAGCTGGCGAATAACGAGAGCGAGTGCAAAAAAGTCAGCTTCTCCATTTTCCGGTAGATTGCCCACCTCACTTTAGCCTGGAGAAGCTTATTCGAGGAGAAAGAACCCGGCACTACGCGATGACGCGCAAGGTCCCTCGGCATGCCATACGCACGAAACCCTCTCTTTGCAAGCTGAAGCCAGAGAATGAAATCTTCCATCGAAGGAAAATCCGAGGACACCACCATCTCGATGGGCCCTGTCTTTTCCACATCCACAATTACCGTAAGGCACCCCAAGCCTGCCGATGATCGCAGCAAACCGTCAAAGTCGTAGACCATGGGGGAGTGAATCATCTCGCGCGCCTCGCGCCCTTCTTCCGTCATCAGGCGAAATCGAGTGTACGAGAATGCGATATCGCGCTCCTTCATAAACGCCAATTGCTCCTCGAGTTTGGTCGGCATCCACAAATCATCGCTGTCGAGGAAGGCAATGTACTGGCCACGGGCATTCCGGAATCCCTCGTTTCTTGCGCCCGCCGGACCACTGCGCCGCTCCAGAGTGATCAGCCGGATTCGGTCGTCCAATTGCGCCTGGGCCTGCACAATCCCTCGCGTATCGTCAGTCGAGCAGTCATCAATAACGAGCATCTCCCATGAAGGGTACGTCTGCGCTCTTGCCGAGTTAATGGTTTCGGGGATATACCTTGCCGCATTAAAGGCCGGCGTGATGATCGATACCAGGCCCTTGATCATACCTTCATCCCCTGGGCTCCGCAGTTCTTACGTGCGCTTTGCAAAACGACCTTAAACTGCCGCTGAGCCTTGCCCTTCGTTTTGTGATCCTGGATTTTATAGCGACGGTAGCGCACGACCGAAGACGGGTTTCCGCCTCACCCACAGTCACAAGGAGCGGTAAACAGTTCGATGCAGCCTAGGGACCAGGCCTCTTGCCACTGAGGCCATAAAATCGCTCCCGCACCGACCCCGTATTCTCCAACTTGCAGACGCCGCGCCACCTGGTCTCAAGTTAACAAGCTTCGCATTTGGGCCAGAACAAGTCAAGCCGTTTACTCGCCGTTTACTCGTTAAAAGGGGCCCATGACCGTGCGAGGTGCGGTTCAGAACGCGTATCTCGTTTTGGAAGAGGGGGAGGAAAGTGGCCAGAAAAGAACAGGCGGTCTTGCGACCGCCTGCCCAGTGATGAAGGAACATCTCAGGGGAAGAAAAACCATTGCAAAGCGCACACCGGCAACTTAGCCGGTCGCCTTTGCGTGCGGGAACACAACCGACTCACGAATGCCTTGAAGGTCAATCCGAGTAATCACGTGTGTCTTGCCGGTCTTGTTGTAGCTCACTGCAGTATAGGGATTCTTCGACGTGTCCGCGACTTTGCGGCCGCTGGTTTGGGCCACCAGCTTTCCTTTCCGGTAGAAGGATACTGCTGGATGGTTCGTCGTCAGCGGCACCTTTACGGTGTAATCTCCACGCGGCAACATCTTCCCGCTGGCGAGTTGTGACTGGTAAATCACATCCACTCGGACGGATTTTTGGGTGGGAGAGCGATGGGAAAATAATGAATAAGCCATCGCGTTCCCCGATAATGCCAAAAGCGATAAAGCGAGTGTAGCAACAGGGATAAAAAGCTTGCTGGCTTTCACTGGCAACCTCCTTGGTCGTATCAAAAACATTTTCACGCATTCAATTTGATGCAAAGAGGTTCTCCGGGAGTTGTCCTGATGCTTACGGGAGGGTCATTTTTAGCGGCTCCGAGAGGGGTCCGAGGGCCCGAACTTGTTGAAACTCCAGCCGGTTGATGAATCTTCAGGAAATCCAGAAGACTTCAGGCAAGCGCCCAACGGCTGATGCCGCCCGAAATGATGAGCGCATCGCCCGTCAAGCCGATCTTCGGATCCCGCAACTTCCAGGCATTTCGCAGCAGCGTAACGCCCTCGCCGCCCACCGCCGCAGGGCTTTCCGCCGAGCCTACGATCATCGGCGAAAGAAACCAGTGGACCCGGTCCACGAGGCGCCCGTCGAAAAAGCTGCCGAGCGATTCGCCTCCGCCTTCGACGAGCAGGCTGATGATTCCGTGCTCCGCCAGGCGCCGCGCGAGCGAGCCGAGCGGAACTTTTCCCGATTCCGAAAAGCTCCATACCGCCGCGCCCATTCGTTCCAGGTTTCGCCGCTTGGCTTGGCTCGCGCGAGCCGTGCAGGCCACGATGCACCTGCCGGATCGAATGACTTTGGATGTCGCCGGAATTCGCAGCTTCGAGTCGAGGACAACGCGCCACGGGTCCGGCCTTCCCGGCATTCGGGAGCCGAGGTGAGGATTGTCGGCGAGGATTGTGTTGATGCCGACAACGACCGCTTGATGCTCGGCGCGGATTTCCCGGGCGCGGGCGCGCGCCTGGGGGCCCGTAATCCATTTCGATTCGCCCGAGCGGGTCGCAATCTTTCCATCGAGTGTAGCGGCAACTTTCGCCGTGACGAACGGCAATCCCGTAGCGCGAAACTTCAGGTAAACTTCGTTGGCCGCCGACGCTTCGCGCTCGAGAAGGCCGCGATGCGTGCGGACGCCGCCGGCACGGAGGATGCGCCCGCCTCGCCCGAACACTTCCGGGTTTGGATCATCCAGCGAATAGAAAACGTCGCGGATTCCCGCGCGGAGGATCGCGTCCGCGCAAGGCGGCGTCCGGCCATAATGGCAGCAAGGCTCGAGCGTCACATAAAGCGTTGCACCTCGCGCGCTTTCGCCTGCCTGGTTGAGCGCTTCAACTTCCGCGTGGTTCTCCCCGGGACCGCGGTGCAGGCCGCATCCAACGATCTTGCCTTTGCGCACCACCACCGCGCCGACCCACGGGTTCGGATAGGGCAGGGAATTGCCGCTTCGGGCGAGATCGAGCGCTTCGCGCATGAACCCGGCGTGGGGTGAAGGGCGTCTATTCATTTTGCTCGAGGCCAGCACTTCCACTCGCGGATCGTCGCGCCATCTGCAGAATGCATGATTCATTGCACCTTGCTCAGAAGATGCCCCAGCTTGTCCTTCTTCACTTTAAGGTAATGGCGGTTCGTGTGGTTGGGCGGGATTTCAAGCGGAAGGCGTTTCACGATCTTCAAGCCGTAGCGCTCGATTCCCGTAATTTTGTGCGGGTTATTCGTGAGCAGATGCATTTTGCGGACGCCGAGGTCGGCGAGGATTTGCGCGCCCACGGAGTAATCGCGCATGTCGGCGGGCAGGCCAAGCCGTTCGTTCGCCTGAACGGTGTCAAGTCCCTTGTCCTGGAGCGCGTAGGCGCGAATCTTGTTGGCGAGGCCGATGCCGCGACCCTCCTGGCTCAGGTAAAGGATCACGCCCGACCCACGCTCGCCGATTTTCTTCATGGCGAGGGCGAGCTGGTCGCCGCAATCGCAGCGGAGCGAATGGAGCGCATCGCCCGTCAAGCATTGGGAGTGGACGCGGACGAGAGCCGATTGGCGCGATGAAATCTGTCCCATGACCAGTGCGAGGTGCTGGCGATTTTGCGACGGGCAGTCGTAAACGCGCACGGTGAACATGCCGAATTCGGTCGGCAAGTTCGCGCTCGCCACCCGCTCGACCAGCTTTTCCTGATAACGGCGGTACTCGTGCAGTTGCTCGATCGTGATGACCTTCAGCCGAAAACGTCGCGCCAGCCGTTCCAACGCCTCCTGCGAAGCCGCTCGCCCCTGATCATCCAAAATTTCGCAAAGAACGCCGACCGTCCTGAGCCCGGCAAGACGCACCAGATCGAGCGTCGCTTCCGTATGGCCCGCGCGGACGAGCACGCCTCCGGCGCGCGCGCGGATAGGAAAGACGTGGCCCGGACGCACGAAGTCGTAAGGCTTCGCTCGCGGTGAGGCGAGCAAACGCACCGTCGTGGCGCGGTCTTCCGCGGAAATTCCCGTCGTCACGCCGCGCCGCGCATCCACGGAAACCGTAAAGTCGCATCCGAACGCCGTGGCGTTTTCTTCCGGAGGAACCATGGGAGACAGGCCGAGTTTGAGCGCCTGTTCACGCGAAAGCGCGGCACAGATCAGACCGCCACCCCGCTTGATCATAAAGTTGATGTCATTCGCACGGACTTTCTCCGCCGCCATCACCAGATCCGCTTCGTTTTCGCGGTCGCGGCCGTCGCGCACGATCACCATGCGCCCCCGCGCGATTTCCTTCAATGCCTCTTCAACCGTGTGTTTCCTGGCCATATCAAGCTTCCGATCCCGGCCTTTCTGCGGCGTCGAGCGCCGCCAGGATCCCAAGAGCGGAGCGCGCCGCCTCGATCCCTTTGTTCGACGAATTGTTTCCGGCGCGCCGAAGGGCGTCCCGGCGATTCTCGGTGGCGAGGACTTCAAAAATAATCGGCACGTTGTATTTGAGCGAAACGTCCATCACCCCGCGCGCGCACTGATGAGCCACAAGTTCGAAGTGCATCGTCTCGCCGCGGATAATCGCGCCCACGGTGACGAGCGCGTGGTAACGCCGCCGCGACGCCAGGCGCTGCGCCATCAGCGGAATCTCGAAGCATCCCGGCACGGCGTACCGATCGATGTGCTTAACTCCGGCCGAGCGGAGCGATTCCACGCACTTGCGCTCGAGACTCAAGCCGATGTCGCGATTGTATTCCGCGCGAATGATCGCGACTCTCGCCCGCGCCGCGAGCGAAGCGCTCAGCTCAATTCCGATTCCCGGTTTTGGGCGATCGGTCCTCATCGCTTCATCAATTTCTCGGTGTATTTCGCCAAAATGTCCGTTTCAATATTGACGCGGGCGCCGGGCCGCTTGGCGCCGAGCGTTGTCTTCTCCATCGTGTACGCGAGAAGCGACACGCTGAACCGTCCGCGCCGCGTGCGCACCACCGTCAGGCTAATGCCGTCCACCGCAATCGAGCCTTTCTCCACGATGTAGCGCGAAAACTGCGCCGGAATTTCAAATTCGTAAATCCTCGCTTCGCCTTCGGCCCGGACAGAGCGAATTCTGCCGGTGGCATCCACGTGGCCCTGGACCCAATGCCCGCCGATCCGGCTCGAAAGCTTCGCGCTGCGCTCGAGATTGACTCTGCTGCCGCGCTCGATCCCGCCGAGCGTCGTTCGCCGCAGCGTCTCCGGCATGTAAGCGATTTCGAAAACGCGGCCGTTGTTGCGCTGGACCGTCGAGCACACGCCTTCGACTGCGACGCTCTCACCTTCGCGCATTTTCCAGCCGCGCGGCCGCGCGATCGAGACGAAGCGCTGTCCGTGCGCTTCGCGAACTGCGGTGACCCGGGCGATGGCTTCGACGATTCCGCTGAACACAATCGCGTCCCGCGCCTCGAACTGGTCTGTTTGAGGCGCCCACGATTCGAAGCTCAGGGCAGTGAGAAGGAACGTTCCGGCGCGCGGAGCGCGACGGAGAAAATCCTGCGCGCGCCCGCTTTGCGCGGACTCGGTGTGTCCCGGCCTTCTTCCATCCGGACTATACCGTCGGCTCCGGAATTGCACCGGATCATGGAGCGTCAAAAAAAGTGCAGTGGGCTCATCACCGTCATCGAGCGGATGACTCTCGTCATCACTCGTTGCCGGGTCGCCACCTCTTCGCTTGACGCTCCTCGCGGGCTATACCGCCGGTCGGGAATTGGGAGTTTCGCCTCCCTCACCCTGCCCTGAAGGTCATTCGAACAATTTCATTTTAGCATGAAATGGAATGTGATTCTCGGTGCGCGGATGCCGATGTGGATGAAGTTTGGATGGCCGCGCTACGGCCCGTTACGACTTGATCGCCGGGTGTTCATCCGGCTTTTGCCCCGACCGGGCGGTGGTTCGCGGCGCTCATGTGCCGCCCAGTCCCGTGATGCGAGGCAAAACGAAGAAGACGATCAGAATTCCCGCTGCAATCAGCCATTCGCCCATGGAGATATTCTACCACAATGACGGCCCTGGAAAATTCGCGGGCATCGCGCGAGGGACATCAAAGGGCCGGCCAGAGTGATTCCCAGATCTTGAACTCGTTGTGGAAGCCGGATTCTTCCGCGCGCGTTCGGGCACGGCCGGAAGCGATAGCGAGTGTTTCCTTGAAGATTCTTCGCCCCACTTCTTCTCTTGTTTCCGTGCGGTCGAGAATCGTTCCGGCATTGATATCAATGTCGGCATAGTTCCGCGCGAGCTGTGAATTCGAGCTGATTTTCATCACCGGCCCGAGCGCGCAGCCGATGCCTGTCCCGCGGCCCGTCGTAAACAGCGCCACCTGCGCCCCGCTCAGGAAAAGCGCCGGCGTCGAAATCTGATCGTAACCCGGCGTGTACAGCACGTAAAGCCCGCGCCGCCCGTCGAGCCATTCTCCGTACTCGACCAGATCCTCAACCACGGACGTTCCGCCCTTCGCCTTCACGCCGCTCGATTTCAGATAGATGTTGTAAAGGCCGCCTTTGATGTTTCCGGGCGAGGGATTGTCGCGAAAATCGTCTCCGAATTTCCTGACGTAAGCCTCATATCGCCGGAGCGCCTGTATCAGCTTGCGGCCCACGGCGCGCGTCCGGGCGCGGGCCGCCAGATCGGCCATCGCGGCGCCTTGCAGCTCGGGAATTTCCGGCAGCAGGACCGCCGCGCCGGCCTTCACAAACAGGTCAGCCGCAACGCCGACGGCGGGATTCGCCGTCACGCCCGACCACCGGTCGGAGCCTCCGCATTTTGTGCCGACAATCAATTTCGAGATCGAAACCGGCTGGCGAACGAACCGGTTGGCGTAGGCGAGCAGCTTCTCCGCCGTCTCGAGCCCCCGCTCGACCGTGCGCCGGCTTCCGCCCAAATTCTGGATTGTCAGGTTGACGACCCGGCGGTTGTAATCGGCGATGGCGTTTTGGAAAATGGGCGCGGAGCACTCGACGCACGTTTTGCCGCAGCCAAGATCAATATAAATCGCGGCGCCGAGATTGGGATGGCGCAGCGTGTTCGCGAGCAATTGGTTCAGCAGCGCGACGGCGCGGCCGTCCGGCATTCCGCAGCCGGATTCGTGCGCGATGGCGACGACGCCGTCCACGTTCGGAAACTTCTCGCGCGAGTAAACTTCCCGCATCGCGCGATCGGCGATTTCACGCGCCTCCGTGGAGGAGCACATTCCCGAAGTTACGATGCCCACCAGGTTGCGCGTTCCCGCTGAGCCGTCCGCGCGCAAGTAGCCGTCGAAGGTCAGCTTGCTCAGTTCTGGATTGAGCGCCGCACGCTGCGAATTATCGCGATAACGCGCGCGAATGCGGGGAAGCCGGTTCTCGAGATTGCGTGCGTCAATGGGATCGCCGGGCGCCACGAGCCGTGACGCGAGACCGATCGGATCGCCGAGCGAAACGTAGGCGCAGCCTTTCTTGATCGGGCGAATCGCGAAGCTTTGGCCGCGCAAAACCCGCCCGGAGAGCGTAAGGCGTTTTCCGCCGAACTCAAGGCGCGTTCCTCTTTCAATCACATCGGCCGTCGCGACGGCGACGTTGTCCTCGTCCGGACGGATAATGATGGCGAAGTCTTCAAGTTTTAAGGTTTCCATTGCAAAGTTTCCAATTTTCGCTGGTCGCTGGAGCGGGCGCATGCCGAGCAATAGCCCGGCGCTCCATGTGGAGTTTAATTCAGTCGCGTCCGGGATACAAACCTGGCCTTGCAGGCGGCGCGGCGGCGTGATAGAAATCAGGCCTCGGCGAAACGGAGGGAGCGCTTTGAATCCGCTGGCAAGAGTTCGATTGGGTAAAACGAGCCTGGAGGTGACGAGGCTCGGTCTCGGCGGCGCGCCGCTCGGCGGCTTGTTCACGGACGTTCCGGAAGGTGACGCGCTCGGAACCATCCAGCGCGCGCTCGAGATGGGAATCAACTTTTTCGATACCGCGCCGCTTTATGGCCATGGCAAGAGCGAAATGCGAATGGGAAAAGCGCTTGCGAGCGCTGCGCGCGATTCCTACGTGCTCGCGACAAAAGCCGGCCGGCTATTGTTGCCGGTCGAACCGAACACGCTTGAGCCCGACGAATTCGACCGTCCCGCGCCCTTCAAGCCGGTTTTCAATTTCAGTTACGATTCCGTGATGCGCTCGTTTGAAGAGAGCTTGAAGCGGTTGCAGCTCGAGCGGATTGACATCGTTCACATCCACGATCCTGACGATCATTACAAGGACGCGATTGAAGGCGCTTATCCTGCGCTCGCACGGCTGCGCAGCGACGGACTGATCCGCGCCGTCGGAGCGGGCATGAATCAGGCGGAAATGCTCGCGCGGTTCGCGCGGGAGGGCGATTTCGACTGCTTCCTGCTCGCCGGCCGCTATACGCTCATCGATCACACCGGCCTCAAGGAATTGCTTCCGCTTTGCGTCGAGAAAAGGATCGGGATCATCATCGGCGGGCCTTACAACAGTGGGATTCTCGCGACGGGCGCGCGGCCCGGCGCGAAATTCAATTACGCGGACGCGCCCGCCGAGGTGATGGAGAAGGTCCGCAGGGTTGATGCCGTCTGCCGGTGGTTCGACGTTCCCATGCGCGCCGCGGCGCTGCAGTTTCCGCTGGCGCATCCCGCCGTCGCTTCCGTGATTCCCGGCGCGCGCTCCGTCGCGGAACTCGAAAACAATTTCCGCCTGATGAGCTATCCTATTCCGCCGGAATTCTGGGCTGCGCTCCGCGACGCCAAACTGATTCCGCCTGAAGCGCCGACACCTTGAGAAATGCTTGCCCCATCAATCGCAAGGATTGTCTGTGAATGATCCTGCGGACGCCTTAGAGAAGGGCGACGCATGCTTGCCACCGATCTTCCGTCGCGGTTCACATGCGATTCGCCACACCAAGCAGCGCGCAGGCAAGCATGAGGACGACGAACCCTCCGCCCATGAATTGTTTCGCTCGCGCGCTCGAACCTTTCCATTCGCCGGTGACAAATCCCCAGATGCTCGAGAAAACAATCATTGCCGCGAGGAAGACCGGCCAGCCGATCACCGAGCCGAGCTCGCCCATCGAATCCGCGCCGCGCCCATAAAGCACCACGCCGACGAACCATAGCGCACCCATGACGAGGCCGATCACCCAGAAAAGTCCGGTGCGGGGCAGGGCAAAGTTCTTCCACGTGCGATTGCGCGTCATGAGATAGGACGTGTAAACAGCATTCGCCAGGAAACCGCCTGCGAGGGCAATCATCCAGACCACGTAGGTTGCCGCGGGCTTGCTCGCCCCCGCCGCAACCGCCGCTTTGACCACGGGTTTGTCGAAAGCGTACGCGAGGTTCAGCATGGAGGAAAAAACGCCGCTCGCGATGCAGATGGCGAGGCCGGCGGAGAAGCTCCCGGGAATCACCGCCTTCACGGAGCCCGCTTGCGAGGACTCGCGCTTTTTGCCCGCTACGGCCACGAGGAACACACCGGCCAGCAACGTTACGACGGAGGCGACAATCATCAACCCTTTTGCCTGGAAGATAAGGCCGGGCGTCTTTGAGACGAGCGGAACGAAGGAGCCGATCGCGGCCGTGACTCCAAGCAGGATGGCCACGCCCATCGCGAGCCCGAGCCGCGCAACGCCGAGTCCCGAGAGCGTCGAGCCGATGCCCCATCCCGCGCCGTAGAGAAACACGCTCCAAATCGCCGGCGAGGGCGCGCCCGCGAAAACTCCGCGCAGGCTCGGCACCGTCGCCGCGGCCAGCGCGACCGGCAGCAGGAGCAGCGAGAAAAGTGCATAGACCGACCAGATGTTTTCCCACTTCCACGGCTCAACGTATTTGAGGCCGAGATAATAAGTTCCCTGCATCGCGCCGCCCACGACAATCAGCAGAAATCCGGTCCACTCGCTCATTGAACGCTCGCCTCTCCGTTCGCGCCCCTTGCAGTTTTACGTTCCCTCGCCAGGAAGCGCGAAGCCACGCACTCTTGAACATCAGGCCTTCGTGCCCAGTCTTTGCATTTCGAATTGCCTTTTGAGATGCTCGCTTTAGCTCGACGCCGTTTCAAGCGGCCGCCAAAACTCCCTTGATATACTCCGGCTTCGAAAAATCTTCGGCAAACGCCCGGTGTATTTCCCCGAGCGTGTGATAACGATGCGTCACGAGCGGCGCAATTTGAATGGCGCCCGAACTCACCGATTCGAGTGCGCGCCGGTAAATCGAAGGCCGGCCGTCGGCATCGAATCCTCCGGACGCGCCCACCGAAGCAATGAGCGTCGGCTCGAGAAACAGAATGTTCCCCCACAGTCCGATGTCCCGCCCCTTGTGGCCGTGGCCGTAAAGCAGGACGGTCGCCTGCTTGCGAATGAGGCCCGGCATTTGCTCGAAAATCACGGAGTTTCCGGCGGCTTCGATCAGGTAATGGATTCCTTCGCCGTGGGTATGCTCGCGCACCGCCTCGCCCAAATCCCGTTCGGCGACGTTGATCGGCGTGCCGCCGAATCGCTCCACAAAGCCGAGATTTTTCGCGCGAACATCGCTGACCATCACCGTGCCGTCAAACCGGCGAACGTTGCGCAAATACTGAAGGAAGAGCAAACCGGCCGGTCCCGCGCCGATAATGAGCACGTTGCGAATCGGCTCTTCGCCGCCGAACGTGTAGCGCGCCTCCGCGCGCTCTGCTCGCGCGCTTGAATGCAGCACGCAGGCGAACGGCTCGACCAGGGCTGCCAGGAAGTCCGGCATCTCATCAGGAATGCGAATGCAATTCACCGCCGGAATGGCAATGTATTCGGCGAGCGCACCGGGCAGGCCTGTGATGCCGTGCTCCGCGTAATGGGCGCATTGGTGTGAATCGCCCGAAGCGCAGTAGGCGCAGAGCGGGTTGCGTCCCTGGCTCACGCAATTCCGGCCTTGATCGCAGAGGACCCGGTCGCCCACTTCGAGGTCGCGCACCTCGCGCCCGCACTCGGCGACCGCGCCGCAAAATTCGTGACCGAGAATCTGCGGTTCCTGGCGGAACGGTATGGGGCGTCCGAGCGCGTCGAGATGATAATTCGCATGGCCGCGGAAGAGATGCAGATCCGTTCCGCAGACTCCCACAGCTTTCACCCTGAGCACCACTTCGCCCGGCCCGGCCTTTGGATCGGGCACGTCACGCACAACCATTTGTTCAACGTCTTCAAGCACGGCTGCTTTCATCAGTGATGCCCCCAAAGTCTGCGCGAATTCCACCGCGGTGTGTAGGTCGCCGCGAAGGCCCTGGCGCGCCTAAGCGCTCAAAATCTCCTCCATTCGCGCGGCTGCTCCTTCGAGCGCTTCGTCCACACCGCACTCGCCGGTGAATCCCTTTTGCAGCCATGTCCAGAGCGCTTCTTCGATGGCAGGGTATTTCGCGAAGCGCGGCGGCAACAGCATGTGCGCGCGCACGGTCTGCTGGAGCAGTGCCAGTCGCCGCCCTTCGAGCGAATTCGGCGGTGTTTCCCCGGCCACGCGGCTGCTCACGCTTTTCAAAACCGTCAAGGCGCCGTGTTTCGCTTCATACCACTGCGCATCGGGTGAAGTCAGAAACTTCAGCAATGCGCGCGCGCCTTCCTCATCGCGAACGCCCGCGGGAATTCCAAAGGTGTGCCCGCCCGAATAGACCCAGCGCTCTCCGGCCGGCCCGGCGGGATAGATCGCGACGTCGAAAATCCCGGCGACTTTCGAAACGGTCTCATCGCCGTATTGATAAAATCCGCCCGGCCAGTCGGCGATCATCGCGCACCGGCCCTCGCGGAATAGCGCTGAAACCTCATCGTAGCGCATCTCGGGCGTTTCAGGCGGAGTCACGCGGTCTTCATGATAAAGGCGCCGCAGAAATCCAAGCGCCCATCGCCCGGCAGAATCCACAAACCCCGGCCGAAGGTCGGGCAGGAACAAGCGCCCGCCGGCCATCGCGGCCAGCTCGAAAAACGTTCCGAAAAGGCCGCTATCTCGCCCGGGAAAAGCGAAGCCGAACATTTCCGGAGGCCGCGCAAAATGCCGCGCGACCTGCGCGAGCTCTTCCCACGTTTCAGGCGGGCGCAGGTCGCGGCCCGTGGTCGCGTGGAAGCGCGCGCGTTCCGCAGGGTTTTCGAAAAGGTCGCGGCGATAGTAGATGAGGCGAACATCAATATTTCGCGGCAGTGACAGCAGCCATCCATCCACGCGGGCCATTTCAAGCGCCGGTGGGGTGAAGTCGCTGAGGTCGCTTTCAGTGAACCAGTCGTCGAGCGGACGGAGAAAGAACTTCTGCGAAGGGGCGTATTTATTGTGAGTCGAAACGAGGTCGTAATCGCCCTTTCCGGCGCGATAGACTTCATCGAGATGTGCGTTCAGTTCGGGATGGATGAGCCGCGCCGCGACGTGAACCTTGCGCCCCGTCTTGCGCTCGAATTCCGGAATCAGATCGTAGAGCCGGTCGTACATCGGCCCGGCGACGAGCGCCACGTTCAGACAACCGGGCTTCGGGGCTCTCACGAAATATCCGGCTTCACTCACGGGGTTTCCGTCTTATGGGCCTCACACGTCAAGATCGCGCGTGTCGAGCGTTCCGGCTCGGAGCTGACGCTCGAAAATTTCCGCTGTTTCTCGGACGCCTTGCTCGAGCGGTGTTCGAGGCGGATCTCCCAGGTCGCGCGCAATGGCGCTGTCATCGAAGTCGAAGGCTACGGGAAGCTGCGGCCCGGCGGCTTGAATCAATCGCTTCGAATCGGGAAGCACGGAGGCCAGGGCATTCAGGAATTCATCCATCTGCACAACCGCGCCGCGCAACGTATAAACTTTGGCGCCCGGAATCGTGGCTTCCGCAGCGCGCAAAAATAGTTCTGCGGTATCGCGCGCGTACTGCATGTCGAAGCCGCCCGTGAAACGAATTGCGTAAGGCCGGCCCGCGACCGTCGCCTTGATCGCTTTCGTCGGACCGGACGTCATCCCTTGATCGCGCCCTGCGCCGTAGACGGTTCCCGGACGGAGCGCCGCGCTTGAGATGCCATCCGTCTGCGCATAGATGCGCGCGCTCCCTTCATTTGCCTGCTTGAAGACGCCGTAGTGTGTCAGCGGCGTCGGCGGCGCGCCTTCGGGGATAGTCTTTCCCTCGTATTTCTCCTCGGGTCCGTAGACCGCGGCGGAACTCGCGTACACAACGCGCCGCACCGTATCACGACGCCGCCGCGCGATTTCAAAAACGTTGAGCGTCCCAATCACGTTGACTCGCGCGCCCAGAAGCGGATTCGCGGCGCACGCCGGAACCTGCAACGCCGCAAGATGGATGATGTGTGTGACGCCGTGGTCCGCCACGGCGCGTTCGAGGTCATCGAAGGAAAGAATGTCGCCGCGGATGAAATGGACGCGGCTCAATTGATCCTCATCGAGCAAGACGCGCAAGCGCCTCGGCTCGACGTCGAGATCGTAAACCCACGGCTGCTCGCCACGCTCGATGAACTGCTTGACAATCCATGAACCGATGAATCCCGTCGCCCCGGTAATCAGCACGCGCCTGTCGCCCGCAATCCGGTTTTCATTTGAAGCCATGTACCGGAATTATAGTGGCTTCAACAGAAGTGTCAACGTTTTCGCCCTGGCAGCAGCGGGCGACAGAATCGGGAATAGGGGCGGGGAAGCAACGGCGCGCGGAAGCTGTGAGGAACAACGCATCTATGCAGTCCGGCTGATTGTATCCGCCGTCGAGCCTGCGCGCGAGGCTCCAGGACTACGGGCCTGTTGGAAGCGTTGCGTTGACGGTGATTTCGCTGCCCGCAGTGATCTTGATGGTTCGCAACCAGGTCTGATAGCCGAGTTTCTGGATTGTGATAGTGTGGTTGCCGGCGGGAAGCTTCAAAGTCGAGGGCGTATCGCCCATATATTTTCCATCCACCATGATGTCGCAAGCGTTGGGCGTTGACATCACGGTGACTTTGGCAGTCGCGGCGGCTGCCGAGGTGCTGGAGGAAATGGGCGCAGGAGTTGCTGGCGCAGGGGCTTGCAAAGTGGAGTTTGGAGCTGCGGGCTGGCGCGGCGTCTGCCGCACGCCGAACTTTGCCGCGTCGAGACCTATGCTGGCCATGGTGAAAGCCGTGACCTCGGTGCCTTCGGGGATCGCCGTCTCTTTCGCACGCCAAAAGAGAAAGCGCCGCGGCTGCCGCCAGGCGAGGAGCGATGCGCCGGCTCGGCCAGCGCGCAGTGCGCACTTCTGGCCGTCGGCGAGCTGAACGTAATCAATGTCCACAGTAAGCTTCCCGGCTTTGCCGAACCGCCCTTTCTTTGCCCTGACAACCGTTCCCCAGGCGGGCGCGCCTTTCAGGATTGCAACGACTCCGTTGACCATCACGTCCTCGAGAACCTCGAAATCCACTGTATCGCTCGCGTGCGCCGTGGCCGAATAGAGGGTCTTCACGAGGCGTAGCTTGACCGGCGTCGCGCTTTCGAGTGTGAGCGGAACTTTCGGGGCGCCGGCCGGTGCGGAAGGCGTTTGACCCTGAGCAAGCATCGCGCTCGTCATCACCAGCAACGCTGCCGTCGCCGCGCATCCGGAAAGCGCATCTGGCACTCGGAGCTTCATGATTCCCGCCTTTCCATCACTCTCTAATCACGAGAGATGCTAGAAGCGATGGAACAAGTTGTCAAGGCGGCAGCGAACGGCCGGCAGCGAACGATTTCGCGCGAATCGAGCACAGGGCAAACGTTCTTCTGCCCATCTTGCAGTGCAGCATCGGGCTCTTAGTAATACTAGGTTAAGTTCTATGAGGTGTCCGTGAACTCCGTAAGGCACCACGCACAACGTCCACTGAGTCTAATCAGCAGCGCGAGGAGCTGCCGGCGGACTCGGGGCAGACTCCACGTCG
>JAKASG010000046.1 GCA_021828285.1 Acidobacteriota bacterium
CTCATGCTCGCACGTGTAGCAACTTAAGTCAAGCTGCCAGCTAATCTGCCAACTAATCAACGCAATCGGCGAATTCGGCGGCGCCGGCCAAGGCCGGGGAGGGTCGAAGACGCTCCGTTAACTAACGAGCTTTCATACTGGCGTTTGCGGCGCTGAACTTTCTTCCACTGGCGAAGGGACTTGGCGTTGAAGCACCGCCTGGCAAGCACGGTACACGACGGGCGCTTCCAGATTCTGAAGGCAAAGGTTTGTTTCATGGATGCAGTGCCAAAACGGGCTGAATTTAAAGCACGGACTGCAGTCAATTCCGAGCGCGATGGTCTCAGCGCCCGGATTGAAAGGCCCAGCATGAGCCGGGTCAGTCGGGCCGTAAACGCCGACAACTGGGACGCCGAGGGCATTCGCCAAGTGCAGAGGCCCGCTATCGCCCGCGACAAAAAGCGAGCACCGCTCCATCAGCCCGCTCACCAAAGCCATGGATTGGCCGAGAACGGAGGTAGCATGGCCATCCAAGCCAGCAATGATCCTGGTTACCTCCGATTCTTCGTCCTTTCCGCCAAAGACGAGGATATGAAAGTTCCGCTCGGAACAGAGGCGGCGCGCAAGCTCAACGTCTTTTTCGCCGGGCCATCGCCTTTCCGACACCACGAGCGCTTTCGATCCCGGGTGCAACCCCAGGACGGGCCGGGAAATCGCATGGTCGGCCAGGAAGCGCGCTGCGCCTTCCCGTTCCACTTCTCCTAATGTGAATCGGATCCTCGCGCGCTCGGCAGGCTCTCGATGAAGGCCGAGAGGCTCCAGCAGATTGAGGTTGTTGGCGACTCTGTGAATGCGCTAGTCGGGCCCCGGCATGTGGGTCAGGAAGAGGCGTGTCCCTTCATACCAGCCTCCCAGGCAATGGCCAACTCGCACAGGGATACCCAGCAGCCACGCAATTAAAGGTCCTCGATAACCCGATGGGAATTGCACAAGAGCTACGTGATAGCGGAGGCGGCGAATGCTCGACCACCTGGCGAAAAGCACATCCCAGGATCCCAGGTCGAATGACGTGGAGATTGTCCCAAGACCGGTTCTGCCGAAAAACTTGCTCGGCCCCCGTTTGAAGAACCAGAATGTCAATCTGCGCCTTAGGGAGGCTTGCCCTTAAGTGGTCCACCACGGGATAAAGGTGCAGCGCATCGCCCAAGCCTTGCCGAGCGATAATCAATATCCTTGGATTCGGATCAAGATGGACTACTCCACTTCCCATGAGTCAGCCAACCATCCTTTCGCTCCACCCGTTCCAAAAAGCAGGTCTCGCCGGGCATTCCTTAATCCGCAGGGCTTCAGGCAAACCCCCCGTGGGTCATCTCGTGAGCCGCCTACGCAGCAAGGGCGAAGATCTCAAGCTGCTCTCCCAGCCCCGCTTTCCACGTCAGCCAAAAGAACGGGAGCGTCAGTCCATAGAGGGCCTGGGTAGAAGCAAGGGCAAGGCGCCAGGCCGTTGAGTTTCGATCAATCGCCTTCGGAGGGCTAGGGTCAATCTCGGAAGGCCGACGGGTATCGCTGGGAGTGGCGATCAGCTCACGCACAGCTTTATCAAGACCGAGTCCGTTGACCGCCGCAATCGCGGCGGCCAGATAAAAGTTTTTCGCATCGCCCTTGCGTGTCCATGTCTTGACCTGACGGAAATGCAGCGACGTCAGCAAAAGCTTCAGGGATTTCGCCGAGAAGTAGTGCAGATGGATGGGCGGCGCCATCCATTCCCAGTGCCTGCCAAAAGCCCGGCTCGCCAGCGCCCTGCCGTTCGGAACGATCAGAGCAAGAAGCCCACCGGGGAGGAGCAGCGAATGCATTGTTCTTATTGCTCCCGCCGGGTCGCGCAGGTGTTCGATGACGTGACGCGCCACGACGACGTCGTAACCAGCGGACGGCTGCCGCTCCGCGAAGGTCTCGAGTGCCTCGCAATGAATGGGCACACTCGATAGAAGCCTTGCTTCTTCAGCACTGCTCGGGCTTAGCTCGACACCCTCCGCGGCATAGCCCCTTGTCCTGGCCTCTCGCAACAACAACCCCTTTCCACAGCCGATTTCGAGGAGTCGCCCTGATGGCTTGAACTTCCCGATCTCATCCATCAGCATAGCTTGCGAAGCCTGACGCCGGTTTACTTCTTGGCCGCAAACGTAGGACTTCTCATAGAAGTCGCTGAGTTGTTCGTGGGTGGGTATCGGCCACGCATGCTCGAACCCGCACCTCCTGCACTGGAGGATATTGAACCCATTGACCGAAAACCGGCGTCTCGTCGGAGCCCAATCGCAAATTGGGCACGCTATGGGAGGGTTCATGAGCTCAGGCGTCATCACGATGTTGCTGTTGCCAACGATATGGCACGCGCGTCCCGTCCGTGTCAGAACGCGGCCAAGAAGGCCGTGCCACGAATTCTGCGCTGTCAACCTACTTGGGACGCGCCACGCTAGCTGCCTGGGGCCAAGCTACTTCGGCGCCCAGCGGCCCGATTGGCAAACAAACAGGGTTGAACCTGGGCCTCCGCTGGTCCGCGTATAGAGGCTGCCTGTCCTGCACGGCCCAGAGGGGTATGCAAGGCCAGAGGTCCAGGTTGGGCCGGGAGGACCACCGACCTGAACTGCGCCGCTGAAAGTGCCGTTTCCTCCGTCGAGTGTAAACACAGGCGCCCCGCCGTTATTCCAGACAGCAAATCTATTGGTCGGATTTTCCCAGATCACCGTTCCGTTGCTCCCGTTGTCAAGCAGGCTGGCGTTGCCGGCATCGCCCGTGCCCTTGAGCGCCAGGCTCGCACTGAATTGAGGGTTCGTCAGACTCATGGTCGGGGTGTTATTCGACTTCGGGATGACCGTTAGCTGCAACTGCGGCTCGATAACATAATCGCTGTTCTTGTATTTCAGCCGGGTTGCCGCATCCCCATAATGGTTGCTCAAAAGCACGTTGCCCCCATCGGTTGAACCGCTGGTGTCAATATCTGTGCCCGACACGTACCCTTCGACCCAATTGCCTTCGATGATCGAAGCGTCCCCGTACCATTCAATTGCCGGCAGCGTCCCCGGAGTGTAATGATTTTCACAGTCATTGCCTTCGATAATATCGTCTGCCACCGCGGCGCCAGCCTCGGCCACGATACATTGTTGCGAGAGGCCGAATTGGTTATCGCGCACTGAATTGCGGTTTGCCGCTTCCCCTCCTCCTCCGTTAAAACGAA
Organism: Acidobacteriota bacterium; assembly: GCA_021828285.1. Taxonomy (GTDB): domain Bacteria; phylum Acidobacteriota; class Terriglobia; order UBA7540; family UBA7540; genus JAKASG01. The sequence goes on from JAKASG010000046.1 coordinate 3,215, forward strand.
TGCCGATCTGTTCGCCCTTAAAAAAGTTTTCGCGGATGACGTTGAAGTAGGATCCGAGCGGATGAGGGTCCGCTCCGCTCGCGTCAACGCCGATGCGGAAATTAACAAAGGAGTTGTCAGCTACCACGGCTCGATAGATCCCGTTGAGTGAGAGGCCGGTGCCGGTTCCGGCGGCGCCTTTCTGGACAACGCGCACACCTTCGATTTTTACGTCGTCAAGAGAGCCTGAGGCGCCGCCAAAAAGAATCGCGGTGCCTGGGCCCGAATAATCAATTTCGGAAGGCGAGGCGCCCGAGTAGCCTTGGCCAATAATGTGCGCGCCGTGCGCGAGCTTGATCTGGTGATTCCCCATGTTCAAGGTCATTGCGCCGAGGACGAGCTTGACGGGCTTCCCGTTCGATCCAAGCACCAAGTCTGTGCTGCTCGTCTGGTTGCCCGTGAGGGTCTGCGCATCAACCGTTCCGCCTCCTGCAGGCAACGCGGCGATTGCCGCAGAAATTCTTGCGCCGGCGTCGGCGCCGGGAAACAGGCTGGCCGAAAGGACGTTCCGCTGCCTTCGAAAGCCCAATGTCCGCGAGTTAACTCGGGCGGACGGGAAGACGAGGGCCAGAAGGACGACCGTCGCTAACATCGTTGCTATACGCGCTATTCGCGTCGACATGGGGTAATCTCCTTTGTATTTTAGAGCCCGAGGAGGCAATCCACACTAACAGGAGGGCTGGCAGGAAGTCGCACATCCAGTTGAACAGCACCCCCGTGACGCCGCCCGATGCGAGCTGGAATATGTAAAGAACGGCGACCGAGTAAAGCAGCGCTCCCCTCAGGGTCCGCTGGCCGCCGAGATAATGCTCGTGCAAGGCTCGGAGGAGCAAACCTACGACAAAGAATCCGAGCACGCCGAAAATCCAAAAATCCAGGTAAAGCTCACCCGTAAGCGAATAAGTATCCGGGTAGCCGCTGGCGTAAGCCAGAGGAAAGATCTTCTGATTGACCTGCATGAAACTTGACATCGGCTTGCCCGGCCACCAGGCCCGAGGGATCCAATAGAACACAATATCCTCAAAAGTTCGTCCATACCACAGATCCTTGGGCCGTCGAACATATCCAATGATCGTGGCGAAACCCTCGAGGTCCGGGAATCTGACCAGGAGCAAGTCTCCCATGCCCACCGGATTTTTGACTGTTGCGACCGCGGTCTGCCAGATGAGCCGGGGGTCCGCGCCGTAGGTTCGGTAAGTGTACAAGACGGGGGAAAGAAGCGCGGTCAGGAGGGCGAGCCCGGCAATGTGGCGCAGGCGAATGCGTTTTATCAAATAATGCCGACAGACCATAACCCAGAGTAAACACTGCAAAAACCCCGATTTCGCGCTCAAGACCGTGTAGAACGCCGTTATGGCGGCGAAGCCCGCGAACAGCGCTAGATAAGTGAGCGGACCGCGCCTTCGGATCGTCCCGACATAAAGAAGCGCCCAGCCGGTCGAGCTGAACGCAACCAGTGGCAAAAGGAAGTAGTTGCCCACCATGCCCCAGCTTTGGCCTGCTCCAAACCAAATCTGAAAAGGGGCCGCAAGAACTGCTCGAATGCCTCCCAAACGGTAGAACATCAAGCCAATAGAGAAAGTTCCGATGGAAAACGCAAGAAGCACGGCAAACCACAGCCGCGAACCGGTTGTGATCTCCCGTCCGAGCGGAACGCGTTTGCCCAGCCGCTTGCCCCACTTGCCGTAGTATCCAAAATAAAACAATACAAGGCCGATGGCGGAGAGCAGGAACGCCTCGGTGACCCACCGCCTTAAGTCCGGGTATCGCAGGATCGGGCCTGTCCCCCACAAGTCACTCTTGACCGTCATCACCCAGAGTCCCTTGATGCCGAACGTTATAGCCATCGTGCCGGCGAAAACGTAAACGGGCTCAAAAGGATCAATCGGGGTTTGCGTGGCTAACGCGCGCGCCACGGGATAAAATGCCACAACGCAGAAGGCCGCGAAAGCAATCCAAATCCAGCCGCTGACCATCGCCGTAATGGCAACAAGCATGATGCCCAGGACAATGGCAACTCCCAGCAGGGGCCGCGTCTGGGCCCTGATCAGGGGACTCGCAGCCATAGGGCGGCCAGACAAAACGTTGGTGGTCCGAGAAATTGACGTCACTGTTTTCGCCTGCTTTTGGATGCCCGGGAGTCAGCGCGGAAACCCAGCCAATCCACAAGCGGCCGGGGAACGTGCGACTGCCACCGAACTGGCAGCCCTCCTGCGTCCCTGACCACGGAGTTAGGCGCGCTATCAATCGCCGGCCGCTAGCTCAACTGGGCAACCTGATGATAAGCCTCAACCGTCTTCTGCGCCACAGAATCAGGCGCGTACCGCTCATTCGCGGCAATTCGCGCCCGCCCACCCATTTCAGCACAACGTTTGCGGTCAAGCAATAGCGACCTCAAGGCGCGTTCGAGGCCTCGCGCGTCACCGGGTTCGACCAGAAGCCCCGTCACGCCGTCTTCGATCATGGCCGGAACTCCCCCGACTCGGCTCGCCACAACGGGTTTCCCGGCCGCCATCGCCTCCGCGATGACCATCGGGGCGCTCTCAGCGAGGGAGGGAAGGCACAGGAGCGTGCACCTGGCCAATTCGCCGTCGGGATTGATGCCTCCCAGGAACGAAACACGATTGGCGGAGACAAGATCGGAGTATTTTTCCCGCAGACTCGGGCCATAGTCTGGATCTATATCTTCGAGGCCGGCGACATGGACCTCCAAATCGGGAAACGACGGAGCGAGCGCGCGAACGGCCTCCAAAAGGACGTGCAATCCCTTGCGATACGCCACCCATGCCAGGAAAAGGATGACGGGTTTCGTCTGTTCGTCCTTGACCTTGAAGAATCGCTCGTCGATTGGATTATCAATTCTGAATATCCGAACGTTCGGCGAACTGGCCTTGACGAGAGACTCAATCTCTGGCGTGATCGCAATGAGGTTTTCGATTCGCGACAGATTGCGCTTCTCCAACATTATCGTCGCAAAGTCCCTGAAGCGCCCATTAAATCTTCCCTTCGATGTAGCCACCGGGATCTCGTTCCGCAAGATTCCGTGGATCGTAACGAGTGACGGGAGGGCGCTTGCCGTCGCAAGGTAGATATAAGACGGCGACGCTATGGCGTGCAAGACGTCCGGACGGAAATCGGAAACGAGCGCCTGCGTGGCTCGCTTAAGTCCGCGGAAACCCGTCAACGCATCCCGGCGGGGTTTTGGCCAAAACCTGACCTGAACGTTGCCAAAGGCGCGCATTTCCGTAGAGCGGACCCAGAGGCAAGGGGAAAGCACTTCGATTTGGATATCGTCACGCTTGCCGAGCGCTTGGATTAAATTCGAATTCGCTGTTCGCACACCCCCGCGGCGCCGGTCCATTTCCTGATACGGCACTTCGGCGATGATAGCTACTTTGGTCATTCGACGGTTCCCGAAAGGTTGGGGTATTCTGTGCCCTCCACCTCACTCGAAAGACAGCCAGCCGATTCCACAGGATCCTTGCTTCCTATCCGCAACGATTTCACCGTGGGCATATCGAGCAGACACTTCTTTCCAGAAGCGGGGCACCCCTCCCACATTCTCGTGCGGCCCGTCAACGATATCGTGAAATGCGATGACCCCCCCTTTTCGGACGAGCGGGCCATAGAGCTCGAAATCTTGACGGACGCCTTCGTAGCGATGGTCGCCATCAATGAAGAGATAATCGAGGGCCCGGCCTGCGAGCACCCCCTTGACGTGGGCCAAAGTCTCCGGGCTGTGCGAGTCCTCCCGGAAAAGATAAAGCTGTTGGGCGCCACGAGAAAAGCGCCGATAGACCCGACGCCGGGCACTGCTGTACCCCCCTCCGAACCTTCCGGCCGGCAGGTCAACGCTGATGATCGTGGCGTCCGGGGTCGCAAGTCTGGTCAGAAAAAAAAGCGTCCCCCCACGCGCCGTACCAATCTCCATCGCGCACGTCGGCGGCGCAGACGTAAGGAGCTCGCCCAGGGCTCTCAATTCGCTCCGTACTTGCATCGCGCAAAAGAAGTGGTTGCCGAGCGTAAAGTCGAGCAGTCCCGATAGCCCGTCGTGTCTGCCTCGTGACAAATACCGAGCCCAACAGCGTGCAGCATTCCAGCCGCGAATAACCTTCCCGACCGGGCCCAACCAGCCCGTCCGGCGTTCGGCGATGGGCGTTTTTAACACGCAACCCTCAGCCATGATCGAATTTGCACCTTCTCCTCAGGATCAAGGATAAAGAGCCACGATATGGTCGAAAAGGCCCCAACCAACAGGAGCGTGAAGATAAACTGACCAAGGGCTCCGCCCGTTAACTTATGAAATAAGTAAAAGGCAGCAGCTATGGTCGCAAGACCTAGCGCTGCCAGTCCCGTGGCTCGGCCAGCCAGCAGACGCAGCGGGGCGCTCGTGACACGACAAGCCGCGATAAGCGGTAGGATGAAATCGAAAAAAACGCGGAGCGTCCAGGCGCCTGCCGCTCCGGGCGCCCCGTTGTGAAGTTGCTCCCCTTGCTTCCCGCGGGGCAGGGGTTCCGCGATCTCTTCGACGCGGATCCCTTCACGGGCAGTCATTTGCTCCTCCCGAAGGCCACAGCGAAGTGGCTGGCAGCTGCAGCCAGCAATGTTTTATCAGCATCGTCCATCGCCAGGCTCCAGGCGACGACGCCAAACAGCAGAATCGCCGCGGCAGCCAAGCCAACTTGAATTGCCAGGGCGGCACGGGTCAGCAAAGCAACGAGCAGCGCCAAGGCGAGTCCAGACACTGCCAGGATGCTTCTCAGCAGATGCCTCTCCCCGAGCGCCCGCAGTGGCACAATTCTCAGCCAGGCGCAGGCTCCGAACAGCAGCACCGCGTCGAGGCCGACGCGCAGCGTCCAAGCTAGCGCCACGCCAGCAATACCCATCCGTCCGATCAGAAACCACAGTAAGCTGGCGTAAATCGGCAATTCCAGCAGAAGAAACTTCGCCGGCAAGTCGGGTCTCCCGAAGCTCGGGAGCAGAATAAAAGGAATGCCCGCGAGCGCGTTGATCAGCACCCCCACCGCGAGGATCTGTAGTGTCAGAGTGCTCTTCTGCGCAAAACCCGCGCCCAGCCAAAGATGGAGGATCGTGTGAGCAAAGACTACTACGAGTAACAGAACAGGCCCTAACGCGAGGAGCAACAATTTCAATGATCGCACGTAGAAACCTGCGACCCGCTCGCGTGCGCCCACAGCATCCAGGCTGCTGAATGCAGGGAAAAGTGTGGTGGCGAGGCTGGCGGGCAGGATCAGCCCTGCTCGAGTAACCGCTTCGTAGGGCGCTGCGTAGTAAGCGACTGCTGCCATCGAAAGAAGCGCCCCAATGAAGAAACGGTCCACGTACGTCAGCAGCGGGCTCACAACATTTGAAACAGTTATCCACCCTCCAAAGGATGCGAGCGGCCGGACGAGCTTGGGGCTAAAGGAAAAGCTCCTTCGCAGGGCGGGGAAGACCGCCACGGCAAGCATCAAGTAAGCCAGCGCCCCGCCGACTCTCGTCAGCACCAGCAACAGGACGATGCCCGGAAGGTGCAAGCCGAACGCTACGCCGATGGCGGGCAGGAGAAAAACGGAGGTATTCACGGGCACTCTGACGTAATTGATCAAATCAAAACGCTGCGCTGCTTCCAGGACGCCGCGCAGGCCGTTGGTCACCAGCACGACGGGCAGCGACGCGGCGAGAAGAAAGAAACTCACCTTCGCATCGCGGATCAAGTTTGGAGGGATTTTGAGGACTCGCTCCGCAAGCAAGGGTGTGACGGCGCCGAAAACCGCCGCCCCAGCTACGCCGAAGACGAGTTCGAGGCCGACTGACGTCCACACCCATCGTGCGATCTGTCCATTATCGCCGCGTCCTAGGCATTCAGCCACGTACTTGGTTGCGGCCTTGCCGAAGCCAAGGTCGAAAAAGCTCAGATACGCCAATAGCACCCAGGCGATCGAAAGAATCCCGAAGCTGGCTGCGCCAAGCCCACGGATGACATAGGGCATGGCGACCACCCCGACCAAAAGGGGGGCGCCGTATCCCGCCACGTTCAGAAGCGTATTGCGCGCGAGGAGCTTCCCGCGGGGCTGGAATGACTGTTCCATGACGCTGTTCTCTTGTTTACTCCTGTCCAATCGCTTCGCTCAGATTCGCTCCTGGATGAGAACCAGGAGGTCAGCTCATCTACTGACGTTACGTGAGAAGCGTGATTTCTGTCAAGGCGCGCGGAGCGCGGCACATGCTGAATCTTGCTCTCGCCCATGCGACAAGCATAGGATGGTGAGGTTATGAAGACGCTCGATCCGGTCGAAACCCTGCGCCGCGTTTCGTTTTTCTCGGGGTTGAGCAATGAGGAGCTGCGCGACCTGGCGAGTCACTGCGTGGCGCGCACACTCACCCGCGATGAAATGCTCCTCGAAGAAGGCGATTCGAACGATGGACTTTTCGTGGTGCAGTCGGGCGCGATCAAGATTTTCAAAATGGCGGAGACAGGCCGCGAGCAGGTTTTGGTCGTCGAGCGCGCGGGTTCCACGGTCGGCGAATTGCCTCTCTTCGATGGCGGAATGGTGCCGGCCTCGGCCGCCGCGCTTGTGGATTCCACGCTCCTCTATTTGCCGAAGCGCGAATTCCTGGAGCTTTGCCGCCACAATCCGGACGTCTCCTTCGCCGTCATCCTCTCGCTCGCCCGGCGCTTCCGTTATTTGACGAGCTTGGTGGAGGAACTTTCGCTCAAGGAAGTGAGTCACCGGTTGGCGCGCTTTTTGCGCGACCGCGCGCTCGAGCTCGGCGTCCGCACGCGGCGCGGCATCGAGTTTCCGCTCGAAGAAACCAATCAGCAAATCGCCGCCGAAATCGGCACCGTCCGCGACCTGGTCTCGCGCAACCTGAAGCGCTTCGTGGATCGCGGAATCATCAAAATGGAACGCCGTAAAGTTATCGTCCTCGACATGGCGGAGCTCGAGGTCCAAGTCGCCGGCAGCAAACGCGCCGCAGCGGAGCGGTAACCCGGTCCGCAACCGGCGAGCCGGCGAGAACCCTCGGCGTCGAGCGAGACGCCCGGACCCTCCTGATTCTTCACCTTCTGCCGCGAACCGCGCTGCAATATGTTACATTCTCGACTGTGATTATGAATGCTGTGACCGTCAGCGAGCGTGGCGCGGAAAGAATTCTTTCAGGGCACCCGTGGGTTTATCGCAGTGATGTTGCGAGAGCCGAGGGTCTTGAGCCCGGCGCGGCCGTTTCCGTGTTCGACCGGAGAAGGCGATGGCTTGGGCAGGCGCTTTTCAGCAACCAATCGCAAATCGCTTTGCGCATGATGACGCGCGAACGCCGGCCGATCGACCGCGCGTTTCTCGCCGCGCGCATTGCCGCGGCAGCCGCTTACCGCAAGCAAGTTGTCGAAGACTCGAACGCATATCGGATGATCGCTTCCGAAGGCGATGTCCTGCCTTCTCTAATCGTTGACCGCTACGTGGAGGCGCTCGTCATTCAAACGCACAGCCAGGGTATGGAGCGGCTAAAGCCGCAGATTGTTGAAATCCTGCAGGAGCAATTCGCTCCACGCGCGATCGTCGAACGCAATGAGTCCGCCGTACGCGCCCTGGAGGGCCTTCCTGAAGTCAAGGGCGTGCTCGCAGGTGAGATGACGAGCGAAGTCTTCGCCGAGATGAACGGTGTGAAATTCATTTTCGATCTTTTGAACGGCCAGAAAACCGGTGGTTTTCTCGACCAACGAGAAAATTACGCCGCGGCGCGCTCGTATGCGCACGGACGGGCGCTCGATGCCTTCAGCTACGCGGGAGGGTTCGCGCTGACGCTCGCTTCGCGCTGCGAATCGGTTCTTGCCGTCGAGTCTTCCGCCGATGCGATTGCCCGCGCGCGGCGCAATCAGGGACTCAACGGGATTCCGAATGTCGCGTGGAAAGAAGCGAATTGCTTCGATTTCCTGAAAGCCGCGGATCAGGCGAAAGAACAGTTCGATACCATCGTGCTTGATCCTCCGCCCTTCGCGCGACAGAAATCGAATCTTTCATCCGCCCTGCGCGGCTATAAGGAATTGAATCTGCGCGCACTCAAGATGTTGCGGCCGGGCGGTTATCTCATCACCTGCTCGTGTTCCTTTCACGTCAGCGAAGCGGATTTCCTCGAGGCCGTCGCTGCCGCCGCGCTCGACGCTCACTGCACGGCCGTCGTCGTCGAACGACGCACCCAGGCTCGCGACCACCCGATTGTGCTGACCGTCCCCGAAACGCATTACCTGAAGTGCCTCATCCTGCGCGCGTATTGAGGGCCAGCTTCGAACGCCTGCCGTGGCGCATCTTGCTTTGACGCCCGCGCTCGGGTGGCGTTAGGATAGCGGGTCATTAATTTGCCGAACCGGAGGTTACTGCCCGATGCCTTCATCCCGCCGTGAATTTCTCGCCGAATCGCTGGGCCTGGTCGGAGCGTCGCTCGCTCCGCAGGAAATTTTCAGCAAAGCCAAGGAAGCCGCCGCCGCTGCGGAGACGACGCGTCAATTGCTGAGAGAAGATTCGCGCGCGAAGCAACTCGTCTCGACGCTGACGCTCGAAGAAAAAATCGGCCAGATGGCCCAGGTTGATAACAGTTTCCTGCGCAGTGCCGGCGATATCGAGAAATACCATCTGGGCTCGATTTTGAGCGGCGGCGATTCGCACCCGAAGCCGGGCGATAGCTTCGAGGCCTGGCGGGATATGTACGACCATTATCAGTCACACGCCTTGAAGACCCGGCCGCGCATTCCGATTCTTTACGGCATTGACGCCGTGCATGGCGACGCGCACGTTATTGGCGCAACCGTCTTTCCTCACAACATCGGCATGGGCGCAACGCGCAACGCGGACCTCGCGGAAAAAGAGCAGCGCATCACGGCGATTGAAATTCGCGCCACGGGTATTCAATGGGCGTTTGCGCCGTGCCTCGCCGTTCCGCAGGACATTCGCTGGGGAAGAACGTATGAAGGCCTGAGCGAATCTCCGGATGTCGTTAAGGCGATTGCGCCGGCCGCGGTGCACGGTCTGCAGGGCAAGGGCTTCGGCGATCCGCTCGGAGTGCTCGCCTGCGCCAAGCATTTTGCGGGCGACGGCGGCACAGCCTTCGGCACGGGCGTGCCGAAAGCCGGGGAAGGCTCGCTTCATTATCCGCTCGACCAGGGCGACACGCGCCTCGATGACGCCGATTTTCACCGCATTCACTTGCAAGGTTATGGGGGAGCGCTCGCGGCCGGTGTCGGCAGCATCATGCCGTCCTATAGTGGATGGAACGGCGTCAAAAGCTCGGCGAGCTACACGCTTTTGACTGAAATTTTAAAAGGCGCCATGGGCTTTGAAGGGTTTCTCATCTCCGATTACGCTGCGGCGAAAGAGCTTCCGGGCAGCGAAAAGCAGCAAATCGAAACCGCCGTCAACTCCGGGATGGATATGGTGATGATCCCGGACGATTACCCGAAATTCACGCGTTTGCTAAGGGAACTCGTGCACGAAGGACGCGTCAAGACATCGCGGATCGACGACGCGGCGACTCGCATTCTTAGAGTGAAATTCGCGATGGGCTTGATGGATCCGAACCGTTCGCTGCTCGCCGACCGGAGCTTGGCGAAGGAGTTTGGCTCCGCGGCGCACCGGGCGGTTGCTCGCCAATGCGTTCGCGAGTCGCTGGTGCTCCTCAAAAACGAAGGCGGCGTCCTGCCGCTCACGAAAGGCGGACGCATTCACGTAGCCGGCAAAAACGCGGACAATGTCGGGAATCAGTGTGGTGGATGGACCGTCACATGGCAGGGCAAGAGCGGCAACATTACCACAGGCGCCACAACGATTTTGGAAGGCATTCGCAAAGCCGCCGGCGCGGCGCAGGTGACTTACTCGCGCGACGGCTCGGGTGCATCGGGTGCGGATGTCGCGCTTGCCTTCATCGGCGAAACGCCGTATGCGGAAATGCACGGTGACCGCACGAATCTCGATCTTGATGCCGAAGATCGGTCAACCATTCAGAATTTGAAGCAGGCCGGAGTTCCGGTGGTGGTCGTTCTCGTTTCCGGCCGGCCGTTGATTGTGGATTCCATCCTGCCGCAGGTTGACGCCCTCGTCGCTGCATGGCTTCCGGGAAGCGAGGGCGAGGGCGTGGCCGACGTGCTTTTTGGGAAGTGGAAGCCTTCGGGCAAATTGCCCGTCACCTGGCCGCGCGGCAATTCCACCAGCCTTCATATCGGCGATCCTGGCTACGAAACGCTCTTCCCATTCGGAGCGGGACTGAGCTATTGACCGGCCTGTCGGCAGCGAGTTCGCCAGGCGTCGCCTTTGCGGCTTAAATCATCGAGGGTGGCTTGCACGCGCTGAAGCGCGGCCTCCTGCTCATCGGCCGTCGCGTGGCGGGCGACCGTAATGGGCGGAGCGATGAAGACGGCGGCGCGAGTGAAGGGCAGGGGAATCTCAAAAAAATCCCAGCTTCGTTTGAACACATAAGCTCGCCGAACGGCGATGTGGAAGCAGAGGATGGCCGCGCCCGTCGCCTTCGCAAGCATGACGGAGCCGGCCTTCGCGACATAGCGCGGCCCGCGGGGCCCATCAATTGTAAATGCCGTGTCGAGACCCCTGCGATGGCAGCGGACCATTTCAACGAGCGCGCGGCTCGCTCCGTGCGAACTCGATCCGCGTGCCAGACCGTAACCCGATCGCAGAACGATGCGCGCGGTGATTTCACCGTCGAAATTCGTGCTCGACATCACGACGATGCCGCGTTTCCGCCAGAACCACGTTGCAGCGGAGATTTCACGGTGCCAGAAGGTGTAAATCAATCCTTTGCCCGTCTTGCGCGCCGCTTCCCAATTCTCCCACCCGTGCACTTCCCAGCGCGCCGTCCGGCCGACAAGCTGCAACACAAAAAAGCCGGCCCAATTTGCGATAAATAGTTGAAACCGCTGCCAGAGAGTGAAACGGCGGGGATTCCCGGTCGAATTACGGGGCGACGGGCGCGTCGCTGCGCTCTGGTCGTCCCGCTCCAATTCTGCAAAGTCATCTTTGGCATTCATAGAGCGACAATTATGAATTATGAATTGGGAATTTTGAATTCTGAATTTTGAAGAGAAACAAGCGATGAAGCGAGAGAGCGCCGGCCGAGGCGGACGCGGCCGCTTCAATCAGGTCTCACCCTTCACGATTCAAAATTCGTGGTTTTCGTTTACATTCCATCATAATGCGGCCCTCCGCCGCCCTCCGGGCAAACCCAAGTGATTATTTGATAGGGGTCGGCGATGTCGCAGGTTTTGCAATGGACGCAGTTTGAAGCGTTGATCTTGAGGCGCTTGCCGTGACCGCCCGCCGCCGGCTCCATTTCATAAACGGCCGCGGGACAGAAATACTGGCACGGGTTGCCGTATTCCGTGACGCAGCGGTTGTTGCAAATATCGAAGTCCGCAATGCGCAAATGGCACGGCTGATCCTCTTCATGATGCGTCCCCGAATGATAGACGTCGGTAACTTTGTCAAACGTCAGTTTGCCGTCCGGTTTGATTTTCTCGATCGGCCAATTCGCCGCCTGCGAGAGCTTCTTCATCCGTTCGTGCCCGGCGCGCGATGGATAGCGCGCGTGCAACCCCCGTCCCCCGGTGACGAACTGGAGAGCGGAGTGGACGGTTCCCATCCAGAATCCGTGTTCGAAGCCTTGATGGAAATTCCGGACTTTCCACAGCTCGTCCTTCACCCAGCTTGCTCGCCAGCGTTCCTCGAATCGCGCTAACTTTGCCGCCGAGCAGTCGCCTGAGGCGAGCGCCTCGTAAATCACTTCCGCCGCCAGCATGCCGGTTTTCATGGCGAGATGAATGCCTTTCAATCGCTGCGAGTCGAGAAATCCGGCGGAGTCGCCGACCATCAGGGCGCCGTCGGCAACCGTCGAGGGAATCGCGAAATAGCCGCCCTCAGGAATCGTTTTGGCGCCATAGCGAATCATCCGGCCGCCTTCAAGCAGGCGCCGCATCCACGGATGCATTTTGAATTGCTGGAAGGCGTTGTGGATATCGAAGCGCGGATCTTCATATTCGAGCGCGGCAACGAGTCCGAGCGAAAGCTGGGCGCCCGAAAGCGCGTAAATAAAACCGCCGCCATACTGCCGCGAATCGAGCGGCCATCCGGCGGTATGAATCACGTCGCCCTGCCGAACGCGGCCTTCGGGAATTTCCCAAAGCTCTTTGACTCCGAGCGCGTAGACTTGCGGATTGCGGCCGCGATCGAGTGCCAGGCGGCTCACGAGTTCCTTTGCCAGCGAGCCGCGCGGCCCTTCGGCGAAGACGGTGACTTTTGCGCGCACATTCATGCCGGGCTGGAAATTAGATTTCGGCTTGCCCTTTTTGTCCAAACCTTTGTCGTCCGTGCGAACGCCGGTGACGCGCGAGCCGTCATAAAGAATTTCAGCGCCGGCGAAGCCTGGGAACAGGCTCACACCCGCGCGCTCCGCCTGTTCGCCCAGCCAGCGAACCAGCCGGTTGAGTGAGACAATATAATTTCCATGGTTGCGCAGAAAAGGAGGAGTGACCGGCAGCTTCCACTGGCCCTTTTGGGTGAAGTAATAGACCGAATCACGCAGGACAGGGGTTTCGAGCGGCGCCGCTTGTGCCGCGAAATCGGGAATCAACTCGCGGAGGGCGCGAGGGTCGAGGATCGCACCGGAAAGCGAGTGAGCGCCGAGGTCGCTCGCCTTCTCAAGCACGTAAATGTTCTCGGGCTTAAGCGGCGGCTGAGTTCTCGGAATACTGCCGGCGCTATTCTCTCGCGCCGCCTCGCCGCCGTTTGAAAGCTGCGCCAGCCGCAGCGCACAAGCGAGTCCCGCCGGCCCAGCGCCCACAATCAGGACATCGGCTTCAAGCGTTTCGCGCTCCGGCATATACAAAGAGTAAGCCTGAAATGTGAAAATGGAAAATCGAAAAGAGCCGCAACGGTCTCGCGCCGCGCCCTTCGCGGGAAATGGCAGGAGCCTCGCGGCGTCGAGGAGCAGCGTCCTATCGGGAGACGACCGGGCCGGGAAACGAACTTCGTTTCACTGCTGGATACTTGCGCTGTCCTGCTGGAAGGTTTGCGCGAGGGTCGGATCCGAGCTGAATTCCTTCTGGAGTTCTTCGTAAATTTGCTTGGCGCGCGCCGGATTGGTTGCGCGGAGGTCATCGGCAAGGGCCATCAGCGCTGTGCCGCGAGGGACGGCGAGGGTCGGATGGGCGGCAAGATCCTCGTAAATCTTCTCGGCTTCGGCCTGCTTGCCGGTGCGCGCCAGCTCATTTGCGAGCGAAAAGCGCGCGAGAGAAGCCTCTTCCGGGTTCGACACTCGGATTGCGGTTTGGAGCATCCTGACGGCCTGGGCGTTATTCCCGAGGAGCCCCTCGCAAATGCCCACGTGGATTCGCGCGATCGCGGCAGCTTCGGTTCTCGGATATTTTTCCACGACCGTCGTGAACTGCGCGAGTGCGGCTTTGTATTTCGCATCGGCCGTCGGAAAGGTGAGGCCCGTCACTCCCGGCGCGGACTGGCCGACATAGGCGTTGAATGTGTTGAGAGCGGTTTCCAGCGCAACGTTCGCGCCCGCCCTTTGCCGCCGAAGGTAGGTCCGGAGACCGAACGCCCCGCCGGCCACAACGACTGCGATGCCAACAATCAAAGCAAGGCTGCGGAAATGAGCTTTGACGTAAGCCTCAACCTGCTCGTAAGTGACCGCGAGCTCGTCCTGCTTGATTTGATGCCGCGTTATCCTGTCCAAAAGCGCTCAGACCTCCCTCGAAAACTTATAGTAACAACGTCCTGATGCGCGGTCAAACTGATTCCAACGCGAAGTCGGGAATTGGCCGCGGCTCCTGCGGCCTTGCCGCACGCCAAAGCATGAAAATGGACCGGGCGGCTCGCGCTGTCTTCGTCGTCATTCCGGCGCAAGCGGGAATCCGTCGCCGCCCTGACGATTTTCGAAACTGTCAATTTGGCCTTCCAAAGATTAAAATGTGATTCAAGGAATGGAGCAAAATGATTCACGAAATCATCTCCGTAGGGATTCTGGATTGCAATTGCTCGATTGTGGGCGATGAAGCCTCAGGTGAAGCGATTGTCATTGACCCGGGCGACGACATCGAGCGGGTGCAGGAGATTCTCGCGCGGCACAATCTGAAAGCGAAATATATCATCGCCACGCATGCGCATATTGATCATGTGGGCGGAATGGCGAAGCTCAAGCAGGCGACGGGCGCGGCCGTGGTGATGCACGAAGGAGATCTGCCTTTGTACCAGATGCTCGCCGTGCAGGCCGAGTGGCTGGGCGTTGATGCGCCGCCGGTGACGGCGGTCGATCGGTTTGTCCGGAGCGGAGATACGCTGCGCTGGGGTTCAATCGCGCTCGAAGTGATGCACACGCCGGGGCACTCGCCGGGGAGCCTTTCGCTTCACCTTCCCGGGGACGGCCGGAGAGTTTTCAGCGGCGACACGCTCTTCCGGGAGAGCATCGGGCGGACGGATCTTTGGGGCGGGTCTTACGGCCAAATCCTTCGCTCGATTCGTGAGACGTTGCTCGCGTTTCCCGACGAGATGCCGGTATTTCCAGGTCATGGCCTGGCGACGACGATTGGCCACGAACGAGAGCGCAATCCGTTTCTGCGATAGGGGGAAAAGCTGATGTCAGAGAGCGACGCTCGTCGAGCGATGAAAGGCAAAAAAGTTTATCGAGGGACGCAGGTGATTTTCGGCGAGCGGAAACATCTGGAGGAAGTGTTGCGCTCGGTGCAAAGGGCGAAGCTGCCCCGCGAGCGGGCACGAAGTGAAATTCGTGCGCTCCGTGAGCTGATTCGGACGCGGACGGAAGAACTCGACGGGATCAACTCCAGTTGGGAGCGCAAATTCGCGCTGGCGCGCAAGCGGAGCGCTTCATCGCGCGACCTGCTACGTTTGGCCTCGCGCCTTCCACTTGCAGATTATTTGCTGGCGCGGGCGCTTGCGGAGCATCCGAAAGCTCCGGGTGAATTGCTCGGAATGCTCGCCGGGCATCCTTATTCCGCCGTGCGCGAGAGCGTCGCGCGCCATCCGAACACTCCGCCGCGCGTGCTCGAGCGCATGGCGCAGGACAACCGCGATCCACTCTGGGTTTTGGTGGCGGCGAATCCCTCAACACCCGAGGCTTTGCGCTCGCGCCTTCGCCGGCGGCTGCGCGGGCCTGCCTGATGCTCTCGCCCGAATTAGGACACTGCCCAAACGATCCCTCGCGATCCCTTGCTCGCGATCCCTTGCTTGACTTACGGAAGAAACTCGGCTAGAGTCCCGCTCATTTGCGGCACTCGCGACAGGGTGTGAAGCGCTCCACGGGTTCCCGGCGTTTTCGTTTTATTGGAATTTTTTCGGCCGCTGCGGGCTTGGCAAGAAAAATCCACGTCAAGGAGAAAGAAGACATGAAAACGCGCACCACTTTGTTTGCTTATGGAGCAGCAGGGCTTGCTTTCCTTTCAGGCGCGGTTGCCTTTGGACAGGAAAACGGCTTCAACCCGCAGGCGATGGCGACGGCGGGAGTGTTCATGACCGTTTTCATGGTCATCGGCATCGGCCTGTACGTTTACATGGCGCTTGCCCTGCAAACGATCGCGGGGAAGACGAACACCGAGAATGGCTGGCTTGCCTGGATCCCGATCGCCAATCTCATTTTGATGCTGAACATTGCGAAGAAGCCGATGTGGTGGATTATCCTCTGTTTGATTCCTTTGGTGAACATCGTGATTCTGATCCCTATTTGGATGGCGATTGCGGAGGCGCGCCAGAAGCCGAGTTGGTGGGGCATCATGGTGATTGTGCCGATAATGAACCTTGTGATGCCCGGCTATCTGGCCTGGGCGCAATAAACTCCGGAATTCAGATATCAAATTCCAGAGGCATGATGCCGGTCCGCGCCGAGGAGGGAAGCCAGGAGCCCTCCCGAGCGCACGGGGCTCAGAATATGAACCAAACCAGCAAGTAGAGTGCGTTATTGCCGGAGGCTTTGCGGCCTGCGCCGTCGTAATTCGTGGCGCGGCCGTTGAAGTTGAAGTAGTTCCGGTATTGCGCCGTCAATTCGATGTTCTGGACGGGCCAGTAAGCGAACTGTGTAATCAGCCCGTCCGTCCGCGGATCGCCGCTCGCGCTGCCTCCGACCGGGCTCTGAGCGTAGAGGACCGGATCGGTCGTGCCCGTGGTGACGAACGAGCCGAGCGTCGCGGCGTAGCGGTTTCCGACGTGGTACGTTGCGTCGAGCCGCCAGGTGTTCAAGTCATGAGGGGCGAATGCCGCGCCTCCCTGCGCGAGCGTGCCATTCAAATTCGCGCTTTCGTGAATATAGACGCCGTGGACCGAAATCAGATCATTACGTTTGGCGAGCGGGAGAGTCCGCTCATACTGAAAATCCGCCGCCGTATCCGTGTAGTCGTCCTCGGGTCCAACCACTCCGTTTGGAGTCGAACGGGCGTGCATGCCGAACGTACCCACTTCGAGGTAGTTATTTCCTTTTGTCGTCTGATAAGCGAACCGCCAATAAGGCGCGATGCCCTCGATATTGACGGCATAGCCCTGGCCGGTGTTTGGTCCGCCCACGCCCAGATGCGCGGAGCGATAGCCCGTGACGTCGCCGTAGAAATGGTCATTCCACATTGCGTAAGCGCCGAGCCCTCCCACATCTTGAGCGAGACCTCCATCCACCAGCGCGGCCGCCATGGGTGAAGGCGTCGAGTCGGGCGCAACCCAGGGAAATCCCCACGCGGGCGTGTCATTCCAAAGGTCTTCGACCGTCGGATTGTTGTTGAACGTAAGGCCATAAGCAAGATCCTTGCCGGCGAACTTCCCCTGGTTCGCATAACGGATGTCCGTATTGTCCCAGCCAAAGTGGTCGTCAATTCCGCTATAGGTGAATTGAATCATCGCGCCGGCATGGCTCGCCATTTCACCGGCGAGGAAAAGGCTCGCGGCCTGCGGGAATTCGATATTGCCATTTTGCGCTCCGGGCTGAGGGCTGTTGGTGCTCGCCTCCGATACCTGGAAAAAGCCGGAAAGCGGCAGCCACTCGAGCAGGTTTAGCTTGGCTTCCTCCTGGCCGCCCGGCGATGTGATTTCTTTGATGCCGGTCATCGTGTAGCCGTTGAGTTTGAACAAGCGTCCGAGCGGCGTCAGCTCGGGTAATGTCGTGTGGCAGGACGAACAGGCGAGGCCTGTCTGTCGCGCAAAACTCGGGACCCCGTAAACCTCCGGCGACGCCGCGAGGACCAGCAATGCGGCCACCAGGGTGAATTGAGCTTTCATTTTTTGACCTCCTCGTAATTTCTATTGCGACGGGTTTTCCCCGCCACCGGGCGGCTTTGCAAACTCGCTCAGCGGGCCCTCGGGAAGCTGTTGGAGCCCCCCAAAAACAGCCGACAAGACCATGAAAAAATCGAGCGTCGCCTTCAGCCGCTCGACGAGTTTTTCGTCGGAGGGAACAGACTCGCGGGCTTCTTTAAGGCGCTCGCGCAGGAACTCAACCGTCGGATAAATTTTCCTTCGACGCTGCTCATCGAGAATGACCCGAAAGATTTGCCAGGCGTCATGAACACCTTCGAAATGCTGCCGGCGGTCGCCATGCAAGTGGACCGGCTTGATGAGGCCCCAACCTTCAAGTTCGTGAAGGATGCTACCCGCATTCGAGCGAGCGATGCCGAGCGTTGCAGCCACCTGCTCCGCATTGAGCGGTTCAGAAGCAAAGTAGAACAGCGCTTGGACCTCGCTAAGAGTTCGGCCTGCCGCGCAGCGCACTCCCATTTCGCCCCACCAGTTGAGCAGTTTCTCTTTGATTTGCGCCTCGGGCTGACTCATAGTTCCGTTTGTTCTGACTGAACCGTCCATACCGTAATTACAATTACAGAATAATCCGGAGCGGCCTATCGCGTTGTGACCGGAGTCACAACAGGATGTGACGGCGGGCACACGGTTCCTCCTCAGCAGCGATTGTAAGCGAGGATTGGGGGACCTGGTGCGATTCCCTTTAAAAAAAAATGAGTTCAGCGGAGGGAGTGAAAAATGCCCTCTATTTCGCGCTTGGGACCTGCCGCATTTCAAGGGCGCGGATTGTCGCCCGGAGCCAATCCTTGATGACTTCCTCCATCGTCTCCTGATCTTCCCAGGCCTGGAGAACATGGATGGTTTGGTTTTCCGCGTTCAGGGGGATGTGATGACACGGCACGGACTCCGACCTTCGACCCGGCGGGACGAATTGCATCAGGAGGCACTCCGAGCACGGATGAGGGCGAGCGGGGTTGCTGAAGTTAAGGCAAGTCGGCGAATCCTGAAACGGGCGGGTGGCGATCCAAGGCGTTCGAACTAACCGTCCATAACCGCCTTTTTCAAGGAATTCCAATTCGAATTTGAGCATCTCGATCGTGCGGGCATCATCGTCGGATATCATGTTTCACCTCCCTTCCCAACTGCATGATCCGCCCGAAAGACGGTCCGACGCAGTGACGGAAGTCACACACGATGGAACACTCTGACAGGCGCCGGTCAAACGTGCTAGACTACTCGGCTGGAGGGATGGGTGAGCGGTTGAAACCGGCGGTCTTGAAAACCGTTGTCCCCTAATGCGGGACCGGGGGTTCGAATCCCTCTCCCTCCGCCACAAAGGCTCCTCGGACCATCCCGCCGCAAAGAGGCGTCACAGGCTGTAGGCGAAAAGATGCGGAGTTGGCGTCGCGAGCTCGTGGCGGAAGGGATGAGGCGCGTGTTTGCAATGAAGGGCAACGAAGCGATTAAGTGGCCGGGCAACCCGGTTGCCTGTGAACCACTCTGAAAGAACAATGCCCCACGATAATTTGCGTGCAGGGCTATCGCCGCATCAAGCTGCAATGTGCGGCTGCGAACTGCGACAGGGAAGCGAGCGAGACTGAATGCGGAAGGTTCGAGCGAGTTTAGCGGTGAGTATTGCCGCTCTGTTGATCACGGGGTGCGGTGGTTCATCTTCAACGTCGAGTACGACAGGTACGCTGCCTGTCACCCAGGGGACGATCTACACATTCCTTCGCGATACGCCGGCCTGCGGCGTTCTGGGCTTGCACCTCCTGATCAGCCAGATCACTTTGACGGACGCGGCTGGCGGAACGGCCAACCTGATCGGTGTCAATGCCGTTTCAATTCCGAACGTTGAGCTGACTTCGCTACAGGATTCGGCGGCTTTGATTAATGTCAGTTCGCTCGGCGCCCGGACTTGGGTTAAGGCCGTCCTTTCGGTGGACGTGACGCAAATGGCGGTCTACGATCCATCGCAGAATCCTCCCATTCAGGCCTTTCCGTTTCAATTGAAGTCGGCCACGATCAGCGCGCCGCTCGTCCCTCCGCTCGTGTTGCAGGCGGGAAAAGTGAACGCCATTGAATTTGATATCGATCTTTCCCACGCGCTCGAAACGGACGCCAGCGGCAACATCACGGGCGGCATCAATCTGCTCGGGACGGCGAAAGCCTTGACGGCGTCGGGCAGCCAGGGATTCGAAGAGATGGACGACGCGCGAGGTTTTGTCCGCTCGGTGACGTCGCAGCCGATTTCCGGCACGGCATTCCAGGGTTCGTTCCTGTTCCAGACGTTGTCGGGCACCGGACCGGCGATGAATGTGGACCTGACGAATTCCACTGACTATTTCGATGGCGCGAGCGCGGTAGCCTTCAACGCGAATCCGCCGGGCACGCCGCAGCCTATTCAAGCCGGAGAACTTTCGAAATTGCTGACTGATAGCTACGCGGAAGTGGACGCCCACGTTGATGCGCAGGGCAACCTCGTGGCCAACAGCGTGCAAATCGGCGACCAGGCTGATTTATCAACCAACAAATTGGTGTACGTCGGGCCGATTCTCTCCGTGGTCAGGGATGCAAGTGGGAACGTCACGCAATTTGTGCAGGAGACGCGGGATGTGGAGCCGAGCACGCTCGCGGGAGTTACCACGGACGGCACCGTTCGAGTCTATGTGACTCCCAGCACATCTTCCTACATCATATTCAACCCGCCGAATCCCCCTCCGGGACTCATCCCTCCGGAGCTGAATTTTCCGGGTCTGACGTTCGCACTGCAAAATCTCGCGCCGGGCGAAGAGGTGGCGACTTCGGGCGTTTTCACGGCGAATCCGCCGGCGCTGACGGCCGTCACGGCCAACGAGATTGCACTCCGCCTGCAAACGATCGAAGGCCAATTCGGTTCGCTGATAACGGCCGAGTCCGACGATCGCACCGGCGCATTCAATTTCACCCTCTGTTCGCCGGTGTTCGGCACGGTCCCCGCTGTGGTTGTGACCGGCGGCAACACGAACTTCCTGAATGTGTCCGGCCTCAGCCAACTGGCCCCGCAACCGCAGTTGCTCGTGCGAGGGCTCGCCTTTTATGAGCCTCAGAGCGTCACCCTCAATGGCGCGGTGATTCCTGCGGGAACGCTCGTCATTGTCGCCAAACAAGTCCACCAGCTTTTGTAATTCAGACTTCAACTGCGGTTTGGAGAATTCCGGAGTGGCCGGCCGATGCCCCCCGCTTCGGTTGCTAGTGCCGCGTTACCGAAATAAATTGCACGTGCGATAACCGGTCATTCTGCGCGCAGCGAAGAATCCTCTTTTGCCCGTTCCTCCGGCCGAACAGCCAATGCTTCGCTCAGCACGACAGCGCGGCGACGGCATGTCCCACCTTCTTCTGTGCCACAATACTAAACGGAAGGGAGATTATTTGCCTTCGGACTCGGCCGGCGCTCTCCGGGGAGCTTTGTGAACTTCAGGTCCCGCCCCCGACGCATTTTTGTAATGTAGAGGATTTGGCCGGCGTGAAGGGCGAAATGGTCCACGACGTGAAGCACGGCCACGACACCGGTCACGCGAAATTTCTGGATGGTGCGTTCGCGCAGAAGCTCGCTCGGCGGGAGATTTTCAATCACGCGGCACGCTTCTTCGACGGTCATGCGGAGCTGGCGCGAAAGCCGCCGGCGCGGGATGGGGCCCTGCTCGGCAAACTCCGAGTCGCGTTTCCGGTGGTCGGGCGCGCCGCCCAAGCCGGAGATGATCCACTGCCGGACGTTCCCGGTGAGGTGCAGGACAAGGTTGCCGGCGCTGTTCGAAGCGGGATTGGGCCGCCACCAAATATCTTCGTCGCCGAGTATCGCGAGCGAGCGCTCGATGCGGGGCAGATAAATTTCGCCGATTTCGCGGCGCGCTTCTGAAGTTACCGCCCACGCCAAAGCATCTTTTTTGATCATCGTTTGCTCCTCCTTGCGTTCCCCGCAATTTTCGCGCGCAGGCGCGCACGCCACGCGGGGTCTTCGCGGAATGCAAGCCACAAATAAAACGTCCCGTAACTTCGCCAGCCAGCCCAATTTCGCGCGAGCCGCTCGGCTTGGAGCGGGCTTGCCCGGCGGCGGAGGCCGTAAAAGAATTGAATGGCCTTCTGAAGCCCCGCGTCCTGCGCGGGCAGACAATCGCGCTGTTCGAGCCCGCGCATGCCGACGTATTCGGCGGTCCAGGGGCCGACACCCGGGTGCTCGCGAAGCCGGCGAGTGGCTTCCGCGGGCGGGAGTTCTCGAAGCCGTTCGAGATCGAGGCGGCCGTCGAGCACCGCGCGTGAAAGGCCAATGATGTACTCAGCTTTGGGCGCGGAAATTTGCAACTTCCTCAGCCGGGCGGCGCTCGAAATGGCGAGGGCCTCGGGCTCGGGAAAAGCATAATAAAGTCGTCCGCAAAATTCGATGGCAACGCCGAAAGCCCTTACCAGCGCTGCCTTCACCTGTCGCGCGAAGGTGACATTCACCTGCTGCCCGAGCACGGCGGCGACGAGCGCTTCAAAAGGGCGCGGAGTTTGGGGGATGCGTGTCCCGCGGAATCGGGGGAGCAGCCTTGAAAGCACCAGGTCGCCTTGAGCCAGGCGATAGAACGGCCGCAAGTCAAGAGGGAGCCCGAACTGCCGGCTCACCAGCTCCGCAACGGCCGCACGAGAAGCGGCATCGCGCCGTCCCCGAATGATGCGCACCCGCAGCGCCCGGTCTGTGCCGTCCGGTTCCATACGCACGCCATAGAGCGCCGGCTCTCCGTTGAGCGTGATGACGCGGCGGTACTCACCCTTTTCAAAATAATCCGGCCACGAAAGAGATTGGCGGCCTTTCGCGGGCATCGGAGAGTGAAGGAGGAAGCGCAAGGTTCGCTCGAAATCAAAAGGCTTTGAGGGCGTGAGGCGCATGACCTGAGGTTCGATTGTGCAATGACTGGGCTCGCCGCGGCAATCCCTTCGTGAGGAAAATGGAGTCGTTGAAGCCGCGGTGCGAGCGCGCCTCCGCCGGCGAGGGCGATTGACACTGGTGACGGCGGGGAAATATGATGATGGCAAGATGGGGTCCGAAGCCGCTCGGGGAGACTTTGCGGCCGAGTCTCTTGGGGAGAGCTTGCGCCGTGAACGGGAAATGCGTGGCGTGTCGCTCGAAGAAATTTCGGCGGCGACCAAAATCAGTGTCCGCATGCTTCAAGCGATCGAAGGAGAGGACTTTTCCAGGCTGCCAAGCGGAATTTACGGGCGCAGCTTTATCCGGTCATACGCGCGATACCTGGGCTTGAAAGATGAGCCGCTGCTGGCGGAGTTTGACCAGTTGGCGCGCAGCCGCGGCGACAATGACGTGACTCGCCTGATGGACATGGCGCGGCCCGCGCCGGCTCAATCGCGGTCATTCGCGAGCGCGGCGTGGGCGCTTCTGGGCGCGGCGATTCTCCTCGGCGCCGGATTCGTTCTCTACCGTTATTCCGGTGAGCGGACGGAAGCGCCGATGCGCGCGGAGTCGCCGGTCCGCCAAGCGCCGTCCCCGATGAAGCATTTAGTCCCCGTTCAGCCTAATCCCGCAGCAGCCTCGAGCGCTCCGGGTGCGCCTGGCACGATCCAACCGGCAACTGAGGCGAACGCGCCGCCGGCGACTCCTGAAAGCTCGATGCTCACCTCAGGTGGCGCTGCATCGGCGGCGGCAGGGCAAACGCCGGCCGCGCCTTCGACCGCAACACCGGCGAACCCGCCCATGGCGTCTGCGCCCCAGGCCGCGCCGCCGGCGAACGACGGCCTCACGCTGCAAGTGGCTGCGACGGAGCCATCCTGGGTATCCGTGATTGCGGACGGGGCGACGGTGCTCCAGGGCGTCCTGCAGCCGAATGAGGTGAAAACGCTTGCGGCCAAGAAGACGTTTGACGTAACCACGGGTAATGCTGAAGGAATCGTGCTGACCTTGAACGGACATACACTTCAGCCACTGGGCGGAGAAGGCGAAGTGAAATCCATCCGCCTGACGCGGGCAAACCTTAAGCAGCCGTGAGGATTCACTATTCCAGAACGACTCGTTGACGCTATTCGCGAAGGCAAGGTGCCTGAAGTCTTGCGCCGCAAAGGCGCCGAAGGCGATTTGCCAGTATCGCTCGACGAGAAAGTCGAGATTCTGATTCTTCTTTCCGCCGACCCGGACGAAAGCATCCGCAATACCGCGTTTTACACCCTCGAAACGCTCGATGTCATGGATTTGACGGAGGTTTTTTCAAGCCCCGCGGCGCCGCTGAAAGTGCTCGATTTCGCGGCGATGCACCTGGTGCCCAAGCGGCGCGAGCTTGCGCCCGGCCTCCTGAGCAACCCGGCGCTGCCGGGCGACCTTCGCGAGTGGGTTGAAGACCACCTCCGGCGCTTCGCCGAGCAGGTGATTGCTCCCGCTCCCGAAAAGGATGAACGGATGGGCGAAGGCCCGGGCAGTGCCACGCGCGAAACGCTCCTGCAACGGGTCTCGCGGCTGACGGTGACGGAGAAGATCAAGCTCGCGCTCACCGGAGGCCAGGATGAGCGGGTGATCCTTGTCCGCGATTCGAACAAGGTGGTGGCGCGCTCTGTCCTCGATTCTCCGAAACTGAGCGATCAGGAAGTCGAGAACATCGCGAGCATGAAGAACGTGACTGAAGAGGTGCTCCGGCTCGTCTCGGTCAATCGCCGGTTCATGAAGAGCTATAACGTGGCGAGGGCCCTTTTGAACAATCCGCGCTGCCCCATTGACGTCGGCCTGCCGCTCATCGCCCGCTTGAACGAGCGCGACTTGAAAAGCCTCGGCATCAATAAGAACGTCCCGGATGTCATTCGCGGCGTGGCGTTCAAGATGTTCAAGCAAAAAGAACAGGCCAACAGACCCAAGTCCTTCGGAAAGCACTGAAGGCCCTGCTCGCTCTCCCCTCCTAGTAATACTAGGTTAAGTTCTATGAGGTGTCCGTGAACTCCGTAAGGCACCACGCACAACGTCCACTGAGTCTAATCAGCAGCGCGAGGAGCTGCCGGCGGACTCGGGGCAGACTCCACGTCGC
>JAKASG010000106.1 GCA_021828285.1 Acidobacteriota bacterium
TGGGGCACGGTAGGCGGCGGACTCGGGAACATAGCCGGTAACAGCAACTCCTTGACAAATGACGCCGCTTTCGCCACGGTCGGCGGGGGCGGCACCAACACCGCCAGCGCCGCAGGGGCCACGGTCGCCGGGGGCTACAGCAACACCGCCAGCGGCGACGCGGCCACGGTCGCCGGGGGCAAATCCAACACCGCCAGCGGCAAGCGCAGCTTCGCTGCCGGCTGTGGGGCAAACGCCGTCGCCGCCGGCTCGTTCGTCTGGAGCGGCTACGACGCGGGCTGCACCACGATCATTTCCGGCACGGTTGGCCAGTTCGTGGCGAACGCCCCAGGCGGGTTTTGGCTGGGAAACACCACGACGAGTATGACGTCAGGGCAGACACAACCCTCCAACGTGTTCCTCGCCACGAGCACGGGGGCGTATCTGACGACCAGCGGCGGAGCGTATTTTGCCGGCAACGTGGGCATCGGGACGACAGCGCCGGCCGATCCTCTCGACGTAGCGGGCGAAATCCACACAAGCACATGCTTCGTCGCCGGCTCGACCACCGTAGGAGGGACTTGCTCCTCGGACGAGCGGCTCAAGCAAAACATCCGCCCCTTCATGCCTTCGCTCGATAAGCTGGCCGAGCTCGAGCCGGTGCGCTTCAACTGGCGGCCTTCGAACCCGGCTGGCTACCTCTTCGGCGCGGCCCGCTCGACCGGCCTGATCGCGCAACAAGTGAAGAAAGTCTTTCCCGAAATGGTGGCGAAGGACAAAAATGGCTACTACACGGTGAATTACAGTTTGTTGCCGTTCATGCTGCTCGCGGGCGTGAAGCAACTGAAAACGCGCAATGACGACCTGACGTTCCAGGTGCAGGCGCAACGAAGGCAGCTCGAGCAGGCCGACGCGCGCCTCGCGGCGTTCGAGAGGGCAAGCGCGGTGAAGGACGCCAGGCTTACTCGCCTGCAAGCGCGAACCGATAACTTGACAGCGCAGAACCGCAAGCTCGCGAGCGAAGTGGCGCAAATCCAGAAGTCGCAACGGCAGATGGCGATTCTGCTGGCGAAACTCGATTCCCGCCTGAGCGGGAATCACAAGACGGAGAACGCGAGCGCGCACCCTTCCTCGAAAGCGAAGCGCGCGCAAATCGCCCGCGTGAACTTCTGACCCCAGGCTCGGACAGGGGCGATTCACGGATCGCCCCTGTCTTTTCCGGCCTTCCCCGTCAGGTTTGAGTTTTCGCTCCGCCCGGCGCAAAATCGAATCCCTTCCGGCAATTCAAACCTCCGGGATTCGAGTTCTCGTCCTGGAATGTCCGGGGCCGAGCCACGCGAAACCCGCCGCATCAATGATCCAGTGCGCGGCCATCGCGGGATAAAGGCTGCCGAGATGAATCACGGGCCAAGCGAGCAATAGCCCCAGCACCGCGGCCCGGAACATTCCTGCCCAGCCCTGATAACAGTGCGCGAGACCAAAAGCCACGGTCGCAATGGCAACCGCGGCGACCGTCGAACCCAGGAACGCATGGAGTTCCGAGATGGCGAAACCGCGATAGATGAATTCCTCGCAGATTGCCGCCGTCGGACTCAGGACGAGCAGCGCCCAGCCCATCTCCCGGCGAGTTCCGGGCAGGAGCAAAAGCATCAGGTCTGATTCCTGCGGCCACCACCCGCGGCGTTCGGCCCAAAGGAAAAACCCTTCGATGGCAAGCGACGCCGCGGCCACGGCAAGCGCCCATAGGGCGAAATCCTGAGCGCGCGGCGAATGAAAATACAGCCGTGAAAATGAGATTCCCGCGGTGAAGACCACTGCAATGCCCAGCCCCGCGGCAATCCACTGCGAAATCACCGCGGACGCATAGAGCGCCGTGCGAGGAGCGGAGCGGACGGCTCGATTCCGCATCGTCCGCCATGAGAGCAGCGGAATGCCCGCCACCACAAAAGAGAGATATCCGAGCTCGAGGAATTTTGGAATCACTCAGGAGGCCTGATTCGCCGTCTCCGCGCAGAGGTTCCGGCGGAGTCGCGAGAAGCCGGTTCAGCGGAGCAAATAAGCTCCCAGGATGGCGCGGCAACGGTCGCGGTAGATTTCTACCGGCGCATCATCCGCTCCGAGCAGCCATTGCAGACAGTAGCCATCCACGAGCGCCCGAAGAGCTGCGGCGGCGTCGCCGGCATTCACGCGGCGGAACTGCTGCTGCCGGATTCCATCGGCGATGATAGCGGCGTCGCGGCGCCGGCAAGCCTGGAAAAAACCCTCGAACAATCGCTCGAAGCGCTCAAGGCGGGTTCCGAGCGATACATAATCGAAGAACACCTTATAAAGCCTTCGATTGACCTCGGCGCTGTGGAACAGCACTTCAAGCTCAGCGGCCAGCCGCGCGCGGGGCGAATCATCGCTTTGCGCGATTTGGTCGAGCGTCGTGTTCAGTTCGGCAAAGAGCCAATCGAGGATGGCATAGAGAAGATCGTCTTTGGTTTTGAAGTAATGGAGCGCCCCGCCTTTGCTCGAGCCGGCGCGGGCCACGACGGAATCAATCGTGAGCGCAGCAATTCCCTTGTCGAGAATTTCCGCGTAGCCGGCGCGGACCAACGCATCCTTTCGTCGAGCGGTCAGGGCAAGGTCAACGTGGCGTGGGCTCATCGGTCAAAGTCGCAAATGCGTCCGGACAGACTGTAATTATCGCATGACCGGGGCAATGTCAGATTTCTTATTCGACCCGCGGGATAGCGCGCTCACTCGGCGGCATGGCCAGAGGCTCGCGCGTCTTTGAGGACCGGCTTTTCATGCTAGCATTCCAATCGGGAGCCGATTGATGGAGCCGTAATGAACGCCGCTTCTCATCCAAATCTCCTCGGTCTCGACCGCAGCGAACTCGAAGAGCTTGCGCGCAAGCTGGGCCAGCCGCCTTACCGCGGGCGCCAGCTCTTCCGGGCCATTTACGCGCGCCGCGCGCGCGAGCTTCCAGCGCTCACGGACCTCGGCCTCAAGCTGCGGAATGAGCTTGGTTCCCGCTATCGCATCGGCTACCCGCAAATCCGGCAGCGATTTTCTTCGAGCGACGGCGCCGTGCGCTATCTCTTCGAGCTCGAAGACGGCGAGCGAATCGAGACGGTCTTCATGCCCGATCGCGGCCGCGCGACGATTTGCGTGTCGAGCCAGGCGGGATGCGCCGTCGGCTGCCGCTTTTGCTTCACCGCGCTGCTCGGCGTGAAGCGGAACCTGACGGCCGGAGAAATTGTGAGCCAGCCGCTCGCGGTCGCGAACGATCAGGCGATGGCTCGCGGCGTGAAGCTCAACATCGTCTTTATGGGCATGGGCGAGCCGCTCCTCAATTTGCCCGCGGTCGCGAAAGCCGTCCGAATTTTAACCGACAAAGACGGGCCAGGCATCCCGTGGCGGCGCATTACCGTTTCAACGGCAGGCATCATTCCCGGCATTCGCCGGCTCGGCCGCGAATCCGTCCGCCCCAAACTTGCCGTTTCACTGAATGCGTCAAACGGCGAACAACGCAGCGCCCTCATGCCCATTGACAAGAAATACCCGCTCGGCGATTTGCTTGACGCCTGCCGGGAATATCCGCTGCGCCCGCGCGAGCGGATTACTTTTGAATACGTCATGCTCGATGGAGTGAACGATTCGGACGCCGATGCCGTCCGCGTCGCAGACTTGCTCGACGGATTGCGCGCCAAAATCAACCTGATTCCTTACAATCCCGGCGAGGAATTTCCCTTTCGCCCGCCGCCGCTCGCTCGCGTCGTCGCTTTTGAGACTGTGCTCCGCGCGCGCGGCATTCCCGCGTTCATCCGCATTTCCCGCGGCCGCGACGTGGCGGGAGCGTGCGGACAGTTGCGCCTGGCGCCCCTTGCACCGAGGGGCTAGCGGCAGATGAAAAGTGACTTGTGCCGGCGGCTCAGCGTTTGATGGCGTAATAGAGGACGTAGACCCAGCTCAAAATCCCCTGAACGATCATCCACAGAATCGAGTGATTGACGCTCCAGGAAATCGCGATTGCCATCATGCTGCCGAACCCCCAGAAGCCGATGCCCGCTGATTTGCCGTTGTTGTTGTTGGCCATGCCTCGTCCCTCCCAACCGAAGTGAGGTCCTTTTTACCACAGAACGCGCTGAGAATGGGCGGGTGGCTAGGAGCGAATGCCGATGACGGCCATCATGCGGCCGGCGCGCGCTCCCTCCTTGCGATAGGAAAAGAACAAATCCGTTTGGCAAGCCGTGCAGTAAGGCGCGATGTGGATGTTTCCACGGCGCAAGCCGGCGTCCTGGAGCTGCCTCATCGCTACCGCAACGAGGTCCAGGTGATGACTCGCCGCACTCCGTGACGAACTTTTTCGCAGCGTTTGATGAACGGATAAGGTAGCGAGGAATTCAGCCGGATTTTTGAATCGGGCGGAGAAAGCGGCGGCCAGGTCCGCGCCGACTTCATAGCAGCATGAGCGGATGGAAGGGCCGATGATGGCGACGATGTTCTCCGGCTTTGCGCCGGAATTCCGCGCCATCGCTATCGCCGCCTTTTTGATGATGCCTTCGAGCGTGCCGCGCCAGCCGGCATGCACTGCTGCAACGGCGCGGCATTGGCGGTCGGCAAGCAAAACGGGCATGCAATCCGCAGTTCGAATGCCGAGCAGAATTTCTCGATCCTTGGTGAGCAGAGCGTCGCCCGAAGGCTCGGCGCCGGCCGGAATACCGGTTGGGGTCTCGCCCCGTAGAGTGAAATGCAGGCCACGGCTGCCTTCAACGCAGTAAATGCTCGCTGAGTGGATTTGGCGGAGTGAGGCGAGTTGAAAGGATTCGGCTTTAAGCGCCTTAAAAAACCGGCGGCGATTCCGCTCGAT
>JAKASG010000047.1 GCA_021828285.1 Acidobacteriota bacterium
ACATTGCGGGGGACCGTTTCGAGGCCGCGAGTGCTGGCGCTCAAGCCACTCACCTGAATGCCTTCGCGGTCAGGGTCATGAAAGAAGCCGGGATCGATATCTCTTCACAACGATCAAAAGACGTTTCATCGCGGATCCCTCCCGTGTTCTGAATTTAGGCTGCGTTCAGCCCTTGGCGTTGATAAAACGGACTTGGGCCGAGTCTAAAGCGAGAAGCTCTGCAAATAATCCCAATACCCGCCGTCTACGCCTACCCACGCGCCTTTACTGCTGCGCACGGTAAACCTGTATTTCTGCGTCCCGCCCTTGATGTTGCGGGATGGCCACAAAATACAGGTCCAGTTTTGGAATGAAAAATGAGTCCCGGGCACGAGGGCCGGTCGGAATCCGTGCGAGCGACAGATAATCGCTCGAATCCACCTGCCGGAAGACTTCAACAAAGCCATCCATGAAAGCGGGATACTTCGCCGAAGCCGATTTAAGCGAGACGGATAGGATAATCGTTACCCAATTCGAAATGAACATAGAGCGGTCTTCGACCGTCGGCGTGATAAACTATGGAAGACATGTTGTTGGGCGGTTAGCTCAGCCGGTCAGAGCGTCTGCCTTACAAGCAGAAGGTCATCCGTTCGATCCGGATACCGCCCACCATCCTGCGTCTGATTTGGAATCGGATGTTCGTCGCGTTACAGAAAAAGTCCCTCGTCCGGCAAACCGTCATCCTGAGCGCAGCGAAGAATGGGCTTTCTTGTGTTCCTCTGGAGCCGCGGCAAATCCTTCGCTTCGCTCAGCATGACAGCGCGACAACGGCGCGTATCGCTTTCTTTGGCTACGCGACGCTAGCCCCCCGCCATGGTTTGGAGCGCGCTCTTGTTGGGGATTTGCAGGCTCGCTCCGTGCAGGACCACGAGGTGGTTCGACTTGAACTCTCCAAGCGTGCGCGTCACTGTTTCGCGTGAGACGCCGATCATCTGGCCGATTTCCTCGTGGGTCAGCGTGAGCTTCGCGCATACGTCATTTGAGCTGGCGGGTGACTTGTGGCACAAGTGGAGCAGGAACCGCGCCAGCTTCCCATGTGCGGAAGGAGCGAGCGCGAGGGCGCGAACCTGTTCGCAAGCGGCTTCATAGCCGGTGCTGAGCTGCTCGGCCGCGCGCAACGCCGCCTGCGGATGCTCACCCACGTAACGCAGAAAGTCCTCGCGCCGCAGGAAGGCGACCTGGCAGGGCTCCGCCGTTTCGGCGCTTGCCTGCAACGGCGCGTTCGAAATGACACTGTGCAAACCCAGAACTTCGCCCGGGCTCGCGAGGCGCAGGATGATGACCTTGCCCGTGCTTGAAGTCATCGTCAGCTTCACGTGACCCTTGCAAAGAACCATCACGCCTCGGGCCAAATCGCCCTCGGTGAACAGCATCACGCCTCGCGGGTAAGACGAGGTCAGCCGGAGAGCCTCAAAGGCTTTCATATCAACAGGCGAGAGATTGCAGAAAAACCCCTTCTTCTTCTCCCCGCACTTCATGCAGCTATCGGCAACCCGTAGCATCGTTGGCGTCATGTTTTCCCCTATCCTTTCCGAGAGCTTTCGCTCTCCCGGTAGATCTTCTCGACGATGTGTCTGGTTAAGATGGATGTTCGAAATCCGGCGCCTCCCCGGCACATTTCTCCAAGCAGGGATGTTCCCTCATGGTCAACGTAAGTTACGCCGGAGATATCCACCGTCATGACCTCGGGCACAACACGCTCTCTCATTTCCTTCCAGACGTGTTCTGCTTCCGCAACCCACGGTCCTGAGAGTTTGCCTTCGAGCTTCAACAATGCACCGTGTTGCTCATTCTCCGCAGTTATCTTAAGCAATGTGCCAAGCCTCCTCAGACTCAATCCTCCAATGGCACGGCATTTGCCAAAGTCTTAACCGGCCGCACACAAAGATAAGTTTATTGTTTACAGCTAGTTATTATAAGTTTAATGGAGGCAGGCGAAATCGCTTGCCGGATTCAGTGACAATATATTGCCATATGACTGTATATTGTCACACATCACTGCGGCTAATTCCGAGTTTTTGCATCTTAAAGTTAAGTGTGGTCCTCTTCAAGCCAAGGCGAGCAGCAGCTCCGTGCGGTCCTCCGACAACGCCTCGAGTTTCGCGGAGCACGCGAAGGATGTGGGCTCGCTCGGCAGCCTGAAGCGAGCTATCGAATGAGCCGTCGCCTAGCATTACGGCGCGCAGCTCGGCAAGAGGAATTTCGAGTACTGATCCGCGGGAAAGTATGACGGCGCGCTCGATTAGGTTCTCCAGTTCGCGGACATTTCCGGGCCAAGGCCATGCAATGAGCGCCTGGAGGGTTTCAGGCGGTATAGATTCGATTTTGCGATTCATCCGGCGGGCGTGTTTGTGGACGAAATAGTGGGCGAGGAGGGGAATATCTTCCGTCCTCTCGCGCAGTGGTGGGACACTGATCGGGAAAACGCGAAGCCGATAATAGAGGTCATTTCGAAACTCGCGGTTTTTCACCATTTGCTCGAGATCGCGGTTGGTTGCAGCGACGAGCCTCACATCCACCGGAATTGTTGCGGAACTGCCGAGGCGCTCGAATTCCTTCTCCTGGATGGCGCGCAGCAATTTCGGCTGAAGTTCGAGCGGAATGTCACCGACCTCGTCGAGGAAGAGCGTGCCGTGATGAGCGAGTTCCAGGCGGCCGAGTTTGCGCATGAGCGCGCCGGTGAAGGCGCCTTTTTCGTGTCCGAAAAGCTCGCTTTCAAGCAGGCCACCGGGGATGGCGGCGCAATTCACCCGGACGAACGTTTGATCTTTCCGGGTGCTCAGGTTGTGGATGGCGCGCGCGATTAATTCCTTTCCGGTGCCAGTCTCTCCGAGGATCAGGACCGTGGCGTCGGTGCGGGCGACGGTTCCCGCCTGCTTCAGCACTCGCCGGAGCACCGCGGATTCCCCGATGATCTCCTCGAAGTTGGATTCGAGTCGGAGCTCCTCTTCGAGGTAAAGTTTTTCCTCTGCCACCTTCAATCGCTCTGAAATATCGCGCACGACGCAAAGCGTGCGACGGCCTTCTTCGTCTTCAACCGGGCTGAGCATAATGTCAGTGGGAAATTCGGACCCATCCTTGCGCAAACCAAAAAGCTCAAGCCCGGCTCCCATGGGACGGGGGCGGGGATTCGCGCCATACTCGGCGCGATGCGCCTCGTGGGCCGTTCTGAACCGCACCGGAATGAGCCTTTCGATGCCCAATCCCCTAAGCTCGTCGGCGGTGTAGCCGAACATTTTCCCGGCACTCGGATTGGCCAGAAGGATTTTCCCGTGGGCGTCAATTACCAGCATGCCGTCCGGCGCGCCTTCGAATAGCTTTTCAAACATATCGTCCTGGCTTTTACTCTCCGGCATTGTTTTGAACGGCCGCCCGGTCCGTGGTTATCAAAGTACCACCCGCCTTGCTCGCCCGGCAAGGGGCGGGCGACGGCGGGCGCGGAGTTGCTTTCCGCCTTGTGACCAACGTCACATGGGCCCGTGCCGAAAGTCACAGCGCCGGATCCCTGCGCGCGATAGCATCAGCGAGGGCGAGGGGAGCTCCTTGCAGGGGACTTGGAAAACGGAGAAACGTCGTGGGGCATTCAAAGGCCAAAGGCCGGAGGGATGAATATGCTTCAAATCAAGCGGATTCTCTGTCCCATTGATTTTTCTGATTTCTCAACGCACGCGTTCGACTACGCAGTGTCTCTTGCCAGACATTACGGCGCCGAATTGTACGCCCAACACGTGGTGCAGCCGATTGTTTCCGCCTATGCTC
This sequence comes from Acidobacteriota bacterium, assembly GCA_021828285.1. GTDB lineage: Bacteria > Acidobacteriota > Terriglobia > UBA7540 > UBA7540 > JAKASG01. Next base: position 3,799 of record JAKASG010000047.1, read on the forward strand.
AGGCGACAGTTCCGAATGAGGTCCGAACCTTCGTTGGCGACATGCGAGGCAAAGCGGCCGCGCGGCTCGAGCAGTTTGTCGCCAGCCGGCGCTTCGAAGGGAAGACGCCCCGCGTGGTGATTACCGATGGTGGCCCGAGCGACGCAATTCTCTCCCTCGCCAAGTCGAGCGCCATTGATCTCATCGTCATGGGCACGCACGGCCGGCGCGGGTTCGACCGGCTGATGCTCGGGTCCGTCACCGAGGCCGTATTGCACAAAGCCGAATGTCCGGTCCTGGTCATTCGAAAACCGCTGCGCGATTTCGTCTCGCCGGACTCCCAGTCCGATCCGGTGAAGTTGAAGAAGATTTTGTTCTGCGCCGATTTTTCACCAAGCTCTGCCCGGGCCCTGGATTACGCGCTTTCTCTCGCCACGGAATATGGCGCGGAACTTTCCCCTTTGCACGTGCTCCCAAACCTGCCCTCGGAAGGCGAACTGCCAGCGACCATTAGCGAGGCGGTCCAGAAGCTCGGGGCCATGATTCCCGCTGAGGCGTCGGAGTGGTGCAAGGTCAAGCCCGCCGTTCGCGTGGGAAAGCCCTATCAGGAAATCATTCAATTTGCGATAGAAAACGAAAGCGACTTGATCGTCATGGGCGCGAGCGGGCATAACGCGTTCGACCGCGCAATGTTCGGCTCAACCACTCACCGGGTCATCCAATTCGGCTCGGCGCCCGTTCTCTGTGTTCGCATCCCGCAGGAATGACTGTTTTCCGGTGAAGGTTTCCGCAGTCCAGAATCCGGCGCCCGGCGAGCTCATGGATTTAGTCTGCAAGCCGGGACGAAAGCTTCGCGCGGGCCATCCGCGGCGCTAACCTGCCCTTTAATGCGAGCGGCGTCACGCAAGGTCGAGGTGAGCGTGAAGGACGCCGCCCTCGATGTCCGCCGAAAATTCAAATCCCAGCTTTTCCATGATGTGCCGCATGGCGAGGTTTTCAAGCAAGGTGTCGGCCGTGATGTGCCGCATATTCTCCTTACGTCCGACGTCAATCAGCCGGCGCAGCAGTTCTCCGCCGAGACCGCGGCCCTGGAAGGCATCGGCGACGAGGATGGCGAATTGACCTTCCTGCCTCGCGGTGTTGCGGGTCAGGCGTGCGACGGCGACGATGCGATCTCCGTCTTCTTTGATCTCCGCCACGAGCGCCAGCTCGCGGTCGTAATCGTTGAAGCAGATGCGGGTCAGACGGTCGTGCGTGACTCGCGCTCCCAGGGCGATCATGTGGAAGTAGCGAAGATAAACGCTCCGCTCGGAAAGCATTTCGTGGAAGTTCACCAGGAGCGGCTCATCCTCGGGGCGAATCGGGCGGATGAACGCCTTGCTGCCGTCTCGCAGGGTGAAGGGCGCGGCGTATTGTGCCGGATAAGGCCGGATTGAGGGCCTCGGCAAGGCCTCCTCGGGCACTTCCGGCCCGTGGAGAACCACGCGCGCGTCGAGCGCAATGAGCTGTTCCGGGGAAGCGAGAAGCGGGTTGATGTCAATCTCTTTGATGGCCGGTTGCGCGGTGACCAGATAGCTGAACCGAACAAGCAACTGCTCGAGCGCGGAAAGGTCAACCGGCTTGTGACCGCGAACGCCACCCAACGCCCGGTAAATGAGCGTTTGCTCCATCATCCGCCTGGCGAGCGTCGTATTGAGCGGCGGGAGTGCGAGCGCGCGATCACGGAAAATTTCCACGTATTGTCCTCCCGCACCGAAGAGCAGCACGGGGCCGAATTGCGGATCGATGCTGCTGCCGACGATCAATTCAAAACCTTCCTGCCGAATCATCGGCTGCACGGTGACCCCCTGGAAATGCTCCGCGCCCGCCTTTTCCGTGACCGAAGCCTTGATCGAGCGCCATGCCTCGCGCACCGCGCCGGAATCATTCAGACCGAGACGAACGCCGCCCACGTCCGTCTTGTGCGTGATGGTTTCCGAATTGAGTTTGACGACTACCGGAAAGCCGATGGCTTCTGCGGCGCGGACGGCATCGTCTTCGCTTGAAGCGAGGTGCGTCTCGGCCGTCGGAATGCCCTGTGCGGCGAGGAGATGTTTCGATTCGGCTTCGGTCAGAAGGGTGCGGCCCGCCTGCCGCGCGGTTCGAATGATTTGCGCCGCCTCGGCCTTCGGCGCGGCCGCGTCATCGAATCCGGAGGGGAGTTCGGGCGTTTCGTAAATGCCGCGCAGATTGTAGCTGTACTGCCACATATATTGAAACACGCGAGCCGCTGCATCGGGATAAGTGAATGTCGGAATGCCGGCGCGATTCAAAATCTGATCGCCCGCCGCGACTTCTGTTCCTCCCATCCAGCTCGCCAGGATAGGTTTCGACCCGAGGTGTGCAAGCGGTTTCAGCCGCTCCGCGGTTTGCGTGGGATCGGTCATTGCCTGCGGCGTGAGGATTGCGAGCAGGCCATCGGTGTTGGGATCGCGAGCGGTGATGGCGACCGCCTTCGCGTAGCGTTCGGAGTTCGCATCGCCCAAAACGTCTATGGGATTGGCGTGAGTCCACGCGGCCGGCAAAATCTGATTGAGCTCTTCAACGGTTTCCGGAGCGATCTGCGCGAGTTCTCCGCCTGAAGCGATGAGCGCGTCGGTGGCCAGCACTCCGGGTCCGCCGGCGTTGGTCAGGATGGCGAGGCGCGGGCCCTTCGGCCGGGGCTGCTTCGACAGAACGTCGGCGAGTGAAAACAGATCGGCGATGCTGTCCACCCGCAGGACGCCGCTGCGCCGGAAAGCGGCATTGAGAACTTCGTCGCTTCCCGCAAGCGATCCCGTGTGCGAGGCCGCAGCACGGGCGGCGGCTTCCGAGCGGCCGGACTTGATGACAATGATCGGTTTTGAAAGCGCCACCTCGCGCGCGGCGGAAAGAAAGGCGCGCGCATCACCGATGGTTTCCATATAGAGAATAATGCTTCGCGTGCGGGGATCATCGCCGAGATAATCAATCAAATCGCCCCAGCCGACGTCCGCCATGGCGCCGATGGAAACGAAGGCGCTGAAGCCGACCATGGTGCTCAGGCTCCAGTCGAGAACGGCGGTCATCAAGGCGCCGCTTTGGCTGATGAAGCCGATCGTTCCCGGGCGAGCCATCGTCGCGGCGAATGTGGCGTTCAGGCCGGTCACCGGGCTCATAACGCCGAGGCAGTTTGGCCCGATGATTCGGATATTGCCCCGGCGCGCTTCGGCGCGGACACGATGCTCGAGTTCCGCTCCCTCCGTTCCCAGCTCGCGGAAACCCGCGGAAATGATAATCGCCGCCTTGACTCCGGCATCAACGCACTCCGCGATGACGCCCGGGACGGTGGCCGCCGGCGTCACGATGACGGCGAGATCCACAAGCTCCGGCACGTCCGAAATGCGCGGATAGGCCTTCACGCCGAGAACGTGCGAACGCTTCAGGCTGACGGGGAAAACCGCGCCTCCGAAGGGGTTCGAAATCAGGTTGCGAAAGAGCGTTCGGCCGACGCTGCCTTCCGTTTCCGTTGCCCCAATCACGGCGACGTTATTCGGCGAAAAAAAGACGTCGAGCGGGTGCGGCAACCCGTGCAGCACATCGTGAGCCGGTTCGAGGCGAGGCTGGGGTTTAGTGCTCATGACTGGCTCCCGCCGGCGGATTGCATTATAGCCCACGACGATAATATAACGCGCGACCCCCCGCCTTCTTCAGTGACCGGGGACACACCGGGGACGCCGCAAATCGGCAGAATTTACCTTGAATCGCCGCCGCGCGTGAAAGGGCGACATCAGCGCCGGAAGCAGGTTAAGATGAATAGCCGCGGGTTTTGCGCCGGGGATGAGGCAGGAGGCGCGTGCGGTTCAGTGCACTCGGAGGGGTGTTGCGGTGAAGCTGACGGTTTCAAAGGAAGACTATTTGAAGGCCGTCGCCGAAGCGGAGTCCGAAGAGGGCGCCGTCATAGCGGCGACCATCGCGCGATGGCTGCGCGTGACCCCGCCCGCCGTCGCTCTCGCCTTGCGGAGGCTGCAAAGGGACAAGCTCACGCAAATTGACTCGAAAGGTCGGATCTTGCTCACCCGCTCGGGCCGCACGATTTCGAATCGCCTACGCCTTCGGCATCATCTCGTCGAGCGCATGTTGCACGAAATGCTCGGCGTCGAGTGGTACAAGGTTCACGAGGAAGCCGAACGGCTCGAGCACTCCATCTCCGCGGACGTCGAGCGCAGGCTGATGCAAAAGCTTGGAGTGAACGGAGCTTGCCCGCACGGCAATCAGATCAATAAGAGCGCGGCAAATCGCCGCAGTTCCGGGCTCGTGCCGTTATGGGAAGCGGCGCCGAGCGGCTGGCTGCGCGTCGCCGGCATGCATGAACGCGACCGCGGTCTGCTCGAATATTTCGATGGCCTCGGCATTCGGCCGAGCGCCCGCCTGAAAGTTCTTCGCCGCAATTATGATGGCACGCTCACGCTTCGGATCGGCAACAAAACCACTCATCTCGGGGAAACCGCGGCGAAAAAAGTGTGGGTCGGAAAAGTGCAAAATCCGGCCAAGAATGAATAAGCCTCAGCGCGGGCGCTGCGTGACGATCGCGGCCGGAGCGCACCGAACCGCGCAATAATCTCATTCAACCGCTGACAAACCTTCACAGCCGCAATTCATTCCCAGCCGTTTGATCCGATGGGCGAGCCGGGCGGCGGCGGCGAGACTGCCGGGACTTGCGCCTCAATCGGATTTTTCTGGAAGCGTTCGATTTCCTGGCGTGCAAAGAAGAATGGGGCGCGCCAACTGCTGGCTGGTGAAGCGCTGAGTTGGGTCGAGAGCCAGACTTTCAGTTGATTGAGCTTGAGCGAAGCGACGGCGCGGACCGCTGCGGGTGCTTCGGGATTCGCGGCAAGCGCCATAAGGCCTTCGAGGACAACGTTGTCCACCGCTCGTTCGATAGCTCCATCATAGCCGTTTAATTCGGGCGCTTTCCATGTTGCGCGCAGGAGATCGCTCGTCAGCTCATCGAAGCCAGGGTTTGACGGGTCGAGCGAGTGGTCTTCAATCATGCGTTCGGCGCGCTCGGGATTCAGCAGAAGCCTCGAGACAATAACCGCCATTGCGCGAGCAGGCGCGAGCGGATCGAAAGCGGGCGAAGTGGCTCGCACGAAATCCTCGCGCGTCGCGGAATAACCGGGAGGGCGCGGAGGGATGAGGCTCAAAAGATTTTGCGGAACGGCCAGTTCGCCGGGTCCGATCGTCGCGAGCACGGCGCGAATGGCATCCCGCTGCTCGCCGGCTGGAACGATTTGAGGGGCGGCCTGGACGCCGCCGCGAACCGTGTAAGCGTAATTCAGCCCGCCGATGAGTTTTGCGGCCGCCGTCACCTGATAACGGTCGTATAGAAAAACGGGAACGAGCACATCTTCGAGCGTTGCGACGGGTGCGCCTTTGGGAATCGCATCGAGCGAAAGGCGCTTGAGCGCGGCATCGCGCACCGCCATGACCTGCTTCAAGCCGGCGAGCGGATTGGGGCCGACGTCCCAGAGATGCGCCGTGGGACTGGCCGAGCCGAGGGGACGCGCGTCCGCGTCCGAAAGGTAAATCAGGCCGTTGCGGAAGGCGGTTGTCAGAATTTTGTCGAGCGCCTGCTTTTGATTCGTTCCGGGCGGGAATTCGCGGTAGCCGTAATCAATCGCGACTTTATCCCAGGCGCCGATTCCGCGGGCGTAGGCGTTTGAAACGTCGGGCGCGCCGTTTGCGCCGACCGTGACGACGGGGGCGGGATAATCCATCACGGAGGCGCGGTTAACAATGCTCCCGGCGAAATTGTGCATCATGCCGAGCGTGTGGCCCGTTTCGTGGGCCGCAAGCTGGCGAATGCGCGCGAGCGCGAATTGATTGGCTTCATTCAGCAACACCGCATTCCCATTGAACGGGTCGAGCAAGCCTTGCGCGATCAGGAAATCCTGGCGGATGCGCAAAGAGTCAAAATTCACGTGGCCGTTGATGATCTCGCCCGTGCGCGGGTCATAAATCGGCGTGCCATAAGACCATCCGCGGGTGCGCCGGGGAACCCATTCAATCACGTTGTAACGGACGTCCATCGGATCGGCGCCGGGCGGAAGCAACTTCACCTGGAAAGCGTCTTTGAAACCGGCCGCGGTGAACGCCTGGCTCCACCAGCTCGCGCCTTCCATGACGGCGCTGCGAATCGGCTCCGGAATCGCGCGGTCAACGTAATAGACGAGCGGCTTCACGGGCTCGCTCGATGCCGCCGAGGGATCTTTTTTCTCGAGGCGCCAGCGCGTGATAAAACGCTTCACGATCGGCTGATCCACAGGCGCCGAAAAATCCATGTACCGGATGTTGAAAAATCCGCAGCGGGGATCGTAGGCGCGCGGCTTGAAGCCGGGCGACGGCAGCTTGACGAATGAGAAATGCTCGCGGACCGTAACGGAATCGGACTCGGGCGTGACTTGTTCGAGCCATCGCCCCGCGGGACCGCCCGTGAAGGTCAGCGTGGATTCGACTTCCGTGTTCTCCGGAAAATTTTTGGTGCGCGGCAGGTAAATCGCGGAGCGCGAGGGATCGAGCTTGTAATCGCCCTGCTTCAGCTTTTCGAGCGTCGAGTGAATATGATGCGCATCGTGCAGGTAAAAATCCGTGGCGTCCACGAGGGCGGCGTTGCCCGCCCAGACGGTGGCTTTGAATCCCCACAGCACCGACTGCGCGAAAGCTTCATGCACGGCGTGGCGTTCAGCTACAGTGCCGAAGGGAGCGCGGTAATCCTCATTCTCCGCGACAAGCAGCACGCGCGGGCCGCTGCGCTCGAAGCGGACGACCTGGATATCTCCCGGCTGGCCGCGGTCGAGCCCGATATCGTTCGAGCCGACGCCATTCGGCAGAGATTCGATGTAAAGAAAGCTTTCATTCCATCGGTCAATTTCGAGCCATATCTTTCCGGTATTCTCATCCCAATAAAAATTGAAAAATCCGGGGTATTCTTTCATGCCCTGAGTCTTTGCGGCGATGACGTTGAGCACGCCGGCCGAAACGGGCGGATTCGCAGCCAATGCCGCCGCCGCAATCGCTAACAGGAAAACCGAACGTATTCCGCGCTTCATCAGTCTCCTCCAGATGAAAATTTCGAATCGCCCGACCCGCCGGAAGCAAGCGAGAATATCACAAGCCGCGGCGGGCCTACCACTTGAACTCCTGCTAGCCTGGGAGTCGTAAAAAAATGAGGAAAGCCCCGCGAAGAAAGCCTTGACAAACGTCCCGGAGGGGGGTAGTGCTCCTTATATTTGGTCGTATGTGAACAGGGAGGTGACGCGATGAGATCCAGAGGGTTCAATGGCGTTTGGCCGACGCTCGCGGGTCTTGCAGTGTTGGCGCTTGGCCCGGTCGCCCGCGGGCAGTGCAATGGCGCTGGCGACTGCACCGAGAGCCCGAACTACACGGTGTACGAGGCGAATTGCGGCGGAAGTTGTGGCGGCAGTTACTCGGCAGTTGACCTCGGTGCGGGGAGCTAGACGACGAGAAGGAGGCTGACCATGTCTCGGGGGATGCGGCGAGGGCTTGTAACCACGGCCGGGGCAGCGGTGGTAGCGTTCGTGGCGATGTCCGCGATGGGCGGGGTGAAAAGAAGCGGGGAGCAGGCAAAAGGCCCGCGGCGCCAGCCAACGCCTGTGGCGAATCTCTACCCCGCTGGCCATATCGAATTTTCCGCGCCCCCGCCGATATCCGTTGCGGTCGGGACGCAGTGCGACACCGACGGGAACATATATCTCCGGATCGGCCCGCCCTACGAGGTAGCCTCCCAGTTCATCCGCGACCATATACCGCTGAGTATACCGCTTACTAAACTGGTGATCGACTCACGGACGACCGTAACGTTCCGCGCAGGCTCTGCGCAGGGCTACACCCGATTCAACAGCGTGGCCTTCTACGTGACCCCGAGCGGTCGCGTCTATAACCTTGGGTCTGCTTGCAGGCAGGGAACGGATTGCAAGAAACGCCGGGACGAGGTTTGGGTCGTCACAAAGTACGACCACGACGGGTCAGTGGACAGCGTCGTCAGGCTTCGCGCGCACACGCCCGAGGGTGAGTCCCTAATCCTGGTTCACCTTGCCGCATTTCAAAACGGCAATCTCCTGGCCGCAGGTGAGACCGAGAGTAGTGACGGGGAGCTCAAGCCCTTCACGGGAGTCTTCTACGGGGACGGCGGCTTCCTGTCGAACCTGACGCTGCCGCACGACGTGTCGGTCCCCCATCTGGCGGTCGAAGAAGGCTCCGTTGGCAAAGCGACCCGACCCCGCCCGTCCGCTCGGACGGAGTCGAAGGGCGCGCGGGCCTTCGTGCAGTTTGACAGAGCTGTGGTTGAAGGCCTGCTGATCGGGTCGCCTGACGGGACGATTTACCTGCTTCGAGGCGGCTCGCCCGCAAGACTTTATGTGGTGGCTTCGGACGGCGGAGTTCTGCGGGAGCAAGACATCAAGACACCCAGAAGCGGGCTCACTCCCTTTAGCGCGAGCGTGAACGGGCAGGGCCAGTTGGTCATTTTCTATATCCACCTCCCAAGCCCTCGGGATTCGGGGCAATATCAGGCTCTTGCCCTGGTCGATCCGCAATCGGGAAAAGTCATCGCGACTTATAAGGTCCCGCCCAGAGCTGGTGTTCCCGCCTGCATGACGTCCCAGGGCGTATTCCTCTTTACGCGCGAGGGCAAGTCCGGGCACCTCGAAGTAGCCCAGTATACCGTCGGACAGTGATCGAGATCCTTCGCGGGCACAGCGTTACCCTGCAGGTCGAGGTCGGCAAATCAGGCGCTATCGCCGCCATTGATGTTCTCGAAGCTGTTCCGCCGCTTACGGAAGAGGCGGGGAAAGTTGTTAGAAATTGGAAATTCAAGCCCGCAGAGTTCAATAGCAAGCCCATCCCCAGCACCTTCCTCGCACAGTTTGTATTCTGGCAGATACCCAGGCAGCGAAGCTAGATAGGCCCGGCAATTCAGGCGGTGCGGCGAAGCAGCACGGCCCCATGCGGTGGGACCGGTGTGCCGCGGCGCAGGAGTCAGGGCGCGCTGTCGTTTGAGGATTTCTACCGTCTAAAACAGGGCGGAACACGGGGAGGCCCGAATCCGTATTAGAGATTGAGACCGCAAGCCGGAGGAAGAAAGGGAAGGCACAGCAATGGCGAACGGGAAGAGAAAAAGAAGGCGATGGTGGATTGGTGTGGTCGCGGCGGTGGTGCTTGTCGGGGCGTTCTTTGCGCTCTCGAGTGCGATGCGGACGCACGCCACGATCGATCCGACGAAGCTTACCAAAGCTGAATGGGGCAATATCGCGAAATCGGTTGTGGCGACTGGAACGATTCAGCCGATTACGGAAGTGCAAGTGAAGTCCAAGGCGAGCGGCATCGTAAAAGACCTTTATGTGGATTACGGCGACCGCGTGAAGAAGGGCGAAGTCTTGCTCGAACTTGACCGGGAGCAATTGCGCGCGGAAGCGGCCGGGAGCCAGGCGAATCTCGAAGCGGCCGAGGCGGCGGTCGAATCCGCGAAGGCGACGTACCAGCGAAATCTTGTGGATGCCGAAGGGCCCGACGTTCCGTTCCTGAAGATGACGGTGATGCGCGACCGCAAACTCGCGGCCGAAGGCGTGATTGCGGCCCAAACGCTCGACGACGCGGAAGAAGCTTACCAGCTTGCCTTGAACAAGCAGATGTCGGCGCGGAGGAACGTGACGGTCAGCCAGGCGGATGTGTCGCACGCAAAAGCCCAAGTGGCGCAAGCGCGCGCGGCGCTCGATAGCGCGGAGGAGGACTTGCACTATGCAACCATCAGCAGCCCGATGGACGGTCTGGTGCTTTCCCGCGATGTGCAGGTGGGCGACGCCGTGAGCTCGATCCTGGTGCTCGGATCGCAGGCGACGCTCCTGCTGACGCTCGGCGACATGCGCACGGTTTACGTGCGCGGAAAAGTGGATCAGGAAGATATCGGGCAAGTCTATCTCGGCCAGCCTGCGCGCATCACGGTCGAATCTTTTCCGCACCGGACGTTTCAAGGCAAAGTCACCCGCATTTCGCCGATGGGCGTGGATAAAAATAACGTCACCACTTTCGAAGTCCGCGTTTCAATCGAAAATCCCACGGGCGAACTGAAAGCCAATATGAGCGCGAACGCCGAGCTGATTATCCGGGAGAAAAAACACGTCCTTCTCATCCCCGAAGCCGCGGTCTATTACGACGGGGCAAAGAAGACCTATACGGAAATTCCCGACGCGCGCGCGGAAACGGGCTGGCGAAAGGTTCCGATTCAGGTGGGCATTACGAACGGTATCAAGGCGGAAGTCGATTCAGGACTTTCGGCCGGCGAACAGGTGATTGAGCAGTAAGATTCGCAAAAGCCGAATGATGCCTTGCCGGGTGAAAAGAAGCCGGCGAACGGTTTCCGCCATTCGGCAATCGCCCGAGCGGGCGCTTTGCGCGGAGCGACGGTGGCTTTCAAAGACCTTCTCATCGACACTTTGCGGACGCTTTGGGCGCACAAGCTGAGAACGTTCCTCACGATGTTCGGAATCGCGTGGGGGATCGTTTCAATCATGCTGATGGTGGCGGCGGGGCAGGGGCTCGAAGTGGGCCAGGAGCAGGATGCCGCGACGTTCGGCAAGAATATCATGATCGTTTTTGCCGGGCGCACAAGCCTTCAGGCGGGCGGGATGCGCGCGGGACGTCCCATCCATTTTTTTGACAACGATTATCTCGCGATTCATCAGCAGACGCCTTCCTGCAGCCTGGTTCTGCCTGAGCTGAGCTTGAGCGGCGCGAAAATCGCGAGCGCCTTCAACAACGCGAGCGCGGAAGTCACCGGCTCACTTCCGCCCTTTGCCGACGTGCGCAGCATCGGCGTTGCAACGGGGCGGTTCTACGGATGGGATGACGTGGCGCGGGCGAGCCGCGTCGCGTTCATCGGGAGCTGGGTGAAGCAGCAGCTCTTTTCCAACCGCTCGGCAGTCGGCCGGCGGATCCGGCTCAACGGGATTCCCTACACGGTCATCGGCGTGATGAAGTATAAAGACCAGGACGACAGTTACGACGGGATGGACGTGACGAAGGTTTACGTTCCGTTCACCGCCATGGAGCGCGATATCCCGCTCGCTCCGCCCGCCGAGCCGGACACGATCAGCGATATGATCGCGACGCCCCGCTCGTACGCGGACGACGCAGCTTGCAAGGCCGAGTTGAGGGCCGCGCTGGGGCGCTTGCACCACTTCAATCCGCGCGACCGGGAAGCGGTTTCGATCTGGGACACGGTGGAGAATGCGAAGGATTTTCGGCGCATGACGGACGGCATGAAATATTTTTTGGGGGCCATCGGCCTGGTTTCGCTCTTCCTCGGCGGGATCGGCGTAATGAACATCATGCTGGTCGCGGTGCGCGAGCGCACGCGCGAAATCGGCGTGCGCCGGGCTGTCGGCGCGACGTCGCGCTCCATCCTCCAGGAATTTTTTGTCGAGACGCTGATTGTGACGCTGCTCAGTGGAGCGACGGGTATGGGCGTGGCGCTCGGCGTCTGCGGGCTGGTGGATTTGCTGCCCAAAGCCCCGTTTTTCGCCGGACTGATTCCGTCGTGGACTTCCGGTATTCTTTCGTTCGCTCTGCTGGGACTGGTCGCGGTGCTTTCCGCTCTCTATCCGGCGAGCCGCGCCGCGAATCTCGATCCGGTTGAGGCGCTGCGCTTCGAAGCGGGAGGGTGAAGGAATTGCGAATTACGAGTGATGAATTCTGAATGCGGGCTTCGATGGAAAGGCGCTCACGCAACTGGCGGAGTGGCTGAATCATGTTGAGAGAGGTTTTGGCGCAAGCATGGGAATCACTCAGACGGGCGCCGGGGCGCAGCCTGATGACGATGCTCGGCGTGGTGTGGGGAGTGGTTGCGGTGACTGTTCTGATCGCTTACGGCCGGGGATTTCGCAAAGTGCTCATCAGCGGATTCAACGCGTTCGGCAAAAGCGTGGTGATCGTCTGGCCTGCACAGACGAGCCAGCAAGTGGGCGGTGAGCGCGCGGGCAAGCCGGTTCGGCTCGAGCGGCAGGATCTCGAATGGGTGCGCGCGCGAGACCCGCTGGTGAAATACGCCTGCCTTGAAACCGTGCGCTGGCTGCCTATCACCTACGGCACGCGGCTTTCGCAAACGGCGATTCGGGGCGTCTGCCCGCCCTACGGCCAGATGCGAAGCGAAACACCGAGCGAAGGCCGGTGGATTGACCAGGAAGATATGCACGAGCGGCGGCGCGTTGTATTCCTGGGCGCGCGGCTACGCCGAAAGCTCTTCGCCGGAAGACCGGCGGTCGGCCAGACGGTTCTCATCAGCGGGGTGCGCTTCCGCGTGATTGGGACGATGCACCGCAAGATTCAATTGTCGAATTACTTCACGAGCGACGATGAATCCGCATGGATTCCATATACAGCGGCGAGCGACCTGTGGGACACGCGCTATGCGAGCGTGATGGTTTTCGAACCCGTCGCACCGCGCTTTGAGGCCGAAGCGCGCGCAGAGGTGCTCGCGACGCTCGCCGCGCGGCAGCACTTTTCTCCCACCGACCGGAAAGCGGTGATGATGATCGGGCGCGAGGAATTCAGGCCCATCATCAACGGCATCACCGTCGGGCTGGAAGTGCTGGTGACGTTTGTCGGCGCGCTGACGCTCGGCATCGGCGGGGTGGGAGTGATGAACATCATGCTCGTCTCCGTCAAAGAGCGAACGCGGGAGATCGGACTGCGCCGGGCCGTCGGCGCGCGGCGCTGGCACATCAAGGCGCAATTCCTTTCTGAAGCGCTCGCGCTCACGATTTCAGGCGGCATGGCGGGCATGGCCGTCGCCTTCGCGCTCACTCTACTTTTGCCCGCGATTCCCTTGCTCGGCCCGCTCTTCCACGATAAATCCGGAAAAGGCGACATCCATCTTCATCTTTCGCTTGAGACTTTGCTGCTCTCTTCCGCAATCCTGGTTCTGGTCGGAATTCTGAGCGGGCTCGCGCCTGCGCTGCGCGCTTCGAAGCTCGATCCGGTGGAAGCCCTGCGTTACGAGTGAGCGAATGCCCGCACGCAGCCTTTTTGAGTGCGAGAGCTTGCTCTCTCTTTCTGCAAGAGAGCTTGCTCGCGGCCCCCGGGGCCGCAGTCCAAAAGCCTCGACCCGCTCATTGAGGGGTTGGCGCTGCGGGCTGGACGACCGGAATCTTCGCCTTTAGCGCCATTTTGTCGAGCGCGACGAGATCCTTTGAGACCAGTTCCTTCCACGCGGAAAGCTGCGCTTGAAGCTGCGCGTCCAGGAGGTCGAAGACTTCGTACGATTGCGCGGTCGGCGCGGTGTCCGCGCTCTCGACGGTGCTCCCGAGGTTCGACAGTTTGTCGTTCAAGCGAATGGGAAAGTTGAGCGCATCTTCCGAGCTTTTCGATTTCGGCTGAAAGAGTTTATCCTCAATTGCCTGGGCCTTCGCATCAAGGCTCTTGGCCGCGGCGACGACCGCCTGGCCTCGATGCAACCCGGTCAAACGCACTTCAAGCCCTGAGAGCTGCGCGCGCAAATCGCGGATCTGATTCACGGTTTCGTCCGCATCGTTGACGGCGTCGCGGATCTTCATGGCGAGATCAAACTGCTTTTGGAGATCAGCGAGCGACGTTTTGACTCGCGGGTCTTCTTTCACAACGAGCGGCTCATCGAGAGTTTTTCCATCCGTCGTCAGCCGGACCTGGTAATCGCCGGGCAGGGCGAATGGGCCGAGGTTGCCGAATCCCCAACCCGCGGCGCCGGGAATCCGCGCGGGTCCCTTATCGTGGAGGTCCCAGACGAAGCGATTGACGCCGGGCGCCGTCGGAAGCAGATTTCTCTTTGCGAAAAATGCCGCGAATTCCTGCTCGGCGGGGCTCATAGCCGCCTTTTTCTTCGGCTTGCTTGAAAATTTACGGACCAGATTTCCTTTTGCGTCGAGAATTTTAAGCGTGATGGGAGATTTCGGCTTCGACTTGAGCGCGTAATAGATGATCGCGCCGCTCGGCGGATTCGCGCCAACGGTTGCGCCCGGCTGCAGGAAATATCCGCGAGCATGCAGGCGGTAAGCAAGCGCCGGGCGATAGAGATAAGCCCGCGCATCCGCAACCTTTGCGCTTTCCTGGCGCAACGGCGAGAGATCGTCCAAAATCCAGAACGACCGGCCGTGGGTTGCCACGACCAAATCGTTACGCTTGACGACGAGATCGTAAACAGGCGCCGGTGGAAGATTGAGCTGAAGCGATTGCCAGTGCGCACCGTCATCGAACGAGACGTAGACGCCGCGCTCGGTTCCCGCGTAGAGCAGTCCCGGCCGCGCCGGGTCCACCCGCACCGCATGAACGTAAGCGTCGTCGGCGATGCCGTCGGTGATTTTCGTCCAGGTCGCGCCGTAATCGTGCGTCTTGAAAATGTAGGGCCGGAAATCGTCCTGGCCGTGATTATCCACGGCGACGTAGGCCGTGGCGGGGTCGGAAGGCGAAGCGTCAATCAGATCAACGGATGCCCATTCGGGGCAACCGTGGGGCGTGACGTTCTTCCATGTTTTGCCGCCGTCGCGCGTGAGCTGCACGAGGCCGTCGTCGGTGCCGGCCCAAATCTCTCCCGCCGCCGCGGGCGAAGGCGCGATCGCGAAAATCGTGTCGTAATATTCGACGCTCGTATTGTCCTTGGTGATCGGTCCACCGGCCGATTGCTGCTTGCTCTTATCATTGCGAGTGAGGTCGGGGCTGATGGCCGTCCAGCTCATGCCGCCGTCCGTCGTTTTGAGCAGGACTTGCGCGCCCATATAGAGCGTCGAAGGATCTTGCGGCGAAAAGGCGATCGGCGCCGTCCATTGGAAGCGATATTTCAGATGGCGCGCGGCGTGGCCCATCGGGTTGTCGGGCCAGGCTGAAATGTCCTGCTCTTGTCCCGTACGCAGGTTGAGCCGCGTCAGGTAGCCGTCGTAAGCGTCGGCATAAATGATGTTGGGATCGCGCGGGTCGGGAAGGACGAAGCCGCTTTCGCCGCCGCCCGCATGATACCAATCCCCCCGGCCGATGATGCCGTGGTCGGTGCTGCTTGCGATCGCGACGGTGGAGTTGTCCTGCTGCGCGCCATAAACATAAAAATGAAACCGGTTGTCGGTCGCGACATGATAAAACTGCGCGGTCGGCTGATTATCCTCAGTCGTCCAGGTCTTTCCGTCGTCCACGCTGATGGTCGCGCCGCCGTCGCTCGACTCGATGATGCGATGGTCGTTCCGGGGATCAATCCAGATGCCGTGATTGTCGCCGTGCGGGGCGTGAATGTTCTTGAAAGTCTTGCCGCCGTCGGTCGAGCGGTAGAGGCTGGTGTTCAAAACGTAAACAGTATTCGGATCCTGCGGGTCGGCAAGAACGCGTGTGAAATACCAGGCACGCTGGCGGAAACGATGATCGTTCGAGACGCGAGTCCAGGTAGCGCCGCCGTCGTCTGAGCGGAAAAGTCCGCCGTGCTTCGCTTCAATCAGAGCGTAGACCCGGTCCGGATCGGTTCCCGCGACGGAAACGCCGATGCGGCCGAGCACGCCTTGGGGCAGGCCGTGCCCGCTCAGGCGCTTCCACGTAGCGCCGCCGTCGCTCGATTTATAAAGGCCGCTGCCCGGCCCGCCGCTAACGAATCCCCAGGGCTTGCGAATCACCTGCCACATCGCGGCAAAGAGAATATGAGGATTGCTCGGCGCGAAGGTCACGTCAATGCCGCCGGTCTTGCCGTCAACGTAGAGAACCTTTTGCCAGGTTCTTCCGCCGTCGGTCGAGCGGAAAATTCCGCGCTCCGGGTTGGGTCCCCAGGCATGGCCGAGGGCCGCGACAAAAACAATGTTCGGATTCGTCGGATTCACGATCACGGCGCCGATCTGGCGAGTGTCGCGAAGGCCGACGTGCGTCCACGTCGCACCGCCGTCCACGGATTTATAAACGCCGTCGCCGTAGGACATGTCGCCGCGCGGGCTCGCCTCGCCGGTCCCGACGTAAATCACGTTCGGATCGGAAGGCGCGACGGCGAGTGCGCCGATTGAAGCGATGGGCTCCTTATCGAAAATCGGCTTCCACGTTGCGCCGCCGTCCGTCGTTTTCCAGACTCCGCCTGCCACGGCGCCGAAATAATAAGTGTTCGGATGGCCGACGACGCCGGAGACGGCAAGCGCGCGGCCGCCGCGGAAGGGGCCGATCAGCCGCCACTTCATTCCATGATAGAAATTTTTGGACGCGCCGCGTGCAGTGGACGCTGCCGAAAGAACGACGGCGGAAAAAATCAGTACGAGGCCAAATATCTGGGGTATTCGTCTCAATTTCACTTCTCCTGTGAAATGCAAATGTGCGGTTGCGGTTCAGCGGCTTGGTGAAAAAGGCTAATGCGCGACGCTGACTCGATGACCTTTACAGAAGGAACGCGTGCTGTCATTTTGCTGACGCTCGATGCAGCGATCCTTCTCGAAGGCCGGAGAAACAAATTCCTCCAGCCTTCGGACGAATCCGAATGATCACGCACGCAGCTATTCGCCGTTTTCAGTCGGCACGACCATCAGCACGCCGATGCGGCGCTTCCGCGCGAGGGCATTCAGGCCGTTCAAGTCTTTCGTGGAAATACTCTGCCATTCGCCGAACGCCTGCTCCGCCTGGCCATCGAGCACGTGGAAGACGCCGTAAAAACCCTGCGAGGGCGCCGTATCCGCGTTCATCACTTGCGCAGCAAGCGCGGAAAGCTTATCGCGGACTTTGAGCGGCTCGTTCAGCGATTCCTCGTCGCTCAACACCTTGACGTCCACCAGTTGATCGCGGACGGCGAGCAGCTGGCCGTCGAGTTTTTTCGCCGCCGCCGCAACATCCGTATCGCCCTTCTCAGCGGAGAGCCGTTTTGCGAGAGCCTTCAATTGATGGTGGAGATCGTCAATTTGATTGACGGTGTCATCCACTTGAACCAGCTTCGCGTGAATCTGGCTGAGCAGATCGAACTGCTTCTCGAGGTCCGCGGTCGAAGTATGAACGCGCGGATCTTCCTTGATGACGAGCGAGGCGGTCAGCGTCTTGCCTGCTGCCATCAGCCTGATTTCGTAATTTCCAGGCAACGCCATCGGCCCTTGCATTCCCGGGCGCCAGTCCCAAACGTAGAGATGGGGAACGGCGGGCGCGTCCGTATAGTGCAGATGCCAGACAAAGCGGTTCATGCCCGCCGCCGCCGGCAATTTCTTCGGAGGCTTCGGCCGCTCGGTGAGCGCATTTTCGCCCGGCTCGGTGTAGCGCAGCGGCTTGAGGTTCGAAAAGCTGCGGACCACGTCGCCCTTCGAGTTGAGAATATCGAGCGTGACCGCTTCGCCCTTCGCCGGCGCGGTTTTCAAATAATAGTCAATCACCGCGCCCCAGGGTGGGTTCTCGCCGGCGTTTACGGGATGTGGAATGTGGCCGAGCAGCGTCCGATATGCCACTTCGGGTTTGTAGAGATAGACCGGCGAATCCGCCACCGTCGAGTTGAGCTGACGGAGCGGTGTAATGTCGTCGAGAATCCAGAACGAGCGTCCGTGCGTGCCCACGACAAGGTCATTGCCTTTAACAACCAAATCGTAAACGGGCGCGTGCGGCAAATTAAGCTGGAGCGGCTGCCACGCGCCGCCGTCATTGAAGGAAACAAAGATTCCCGTCTCGGTCCCGGCGAAGAGCAAGCCGGGCCGCTTGGGATCTTCTCGCACGACGTGGAGATAAGCGCCCACCGGAATTCCCGTATCAATCTCCGTCCAGGTCTTGCCGTAGTCGGTCGTTTTGTAGATATAAGGTTTGAGGTCGTCGAGCCGGTGGCGATCCACCGCGACGTAAGCCGTTCCGGCGCTTTGGTGGGAGCAATCAATCATGTCAATCCGGCTCCAGGCTGGCATTTGCTTTGGAGTCACGTCGCTCCAAGTTTTGCCGCCATCTCGCGTAAGGTGGATAAGCCCGTCGTCGCTGCCCACCCAAATGTCGCCTTTTTGGATTGGTGATTCGGCAATCGCGTAAATCGTGTCGTAGTATTCGGTGCCCGTATCATCCTTGTGGATGGGCCCGCCCGAGACCTGCTGCTTGCTCTTGTCGTTGCGGGTGAGGTCGGGGCTGATGACGGTCCAGCTCATGCCGCCGTTAGCGGATTTGAAGAGCACGTTTGCCCCGAGATAAAGAACGTTCGGATCGTGCGGCGAGATAATGATCGGCGCCGTCCACTGGAAGCGGTATTTGAGATGCGACGCTCCCTCGCCATCGGTGGCGATCGGCCAGGGAGAAATCTGCTGCTCCTGCATATCGTGCAGGTCGTAGCGCGTTACTTCGCCTTCGTAGCCCGTGTCATAAACGATTTTCGGGTCGGGGGGATAAGGCGCGAGCCAGCCGCTCTCTTCATCGCCCACCGTGAACCAGTCTTTGAGGGTAATTTCCCCGCGCGCCGAAGCGCTTGCCACGGCTACGGAGCTGTTATCCTGCTGCGCGCCGTAAACGTAATAAGGGAACTGATTATCCGTAATGACGTGGTAGAACTCCGCCGTCGGCTGATTGTTGAGCGAGGACCACGTCTTTCCGCCGTCGAGCGTGATGGCAGCGCCGCCGTCCGAGCCGTTGATCATCCGCAGAGGATCGTTCGGATCAATCCAGAGTGCGTGGTTATCGCCGTGCGGCTGCGTGATGCCTTTAAAGGTTTTTCCGCCGTCGGTCGAGCGGAAGAAATTGACGTTCAGTTCGTAGAGCGTATTGACGTTCTTCGGGTCGGCGTAGATCTGGCTGAAATACCACGCGCGCTGTGTGAAGCGCTGGTCATGGTTCACGCGGACCCACGTCTTTCCGCCGTCGTCCGAACGGAAAAGCCCGCCATGCTTCGCTTCAATCTGAGCGTAAACGCGGTTCGAGTCGGCGGCCGAAACCGTCACACCAATCCGGCCGAGAATTCCTTCGGGAAGGCCGTGGCCTTCGAGTCGCTTCCACGTCGTTCCGCCGTCGTCCGAGCGATAAAGCCCGCTGCCCGGACCGCCGTCATCCATGCCGTAGGGGGTCCGCCGGACTTGCCAAAGCGCGGCGAATAGGATGTGCGGATTATTGGGGTCAAAAACGAGATCAATGGCGCCGGTCTTGTCATCCTTGTAAAGGACTTTCTGCCAGGTTTTTCCGCCGTCCGTCGAGCGGAATACGCCGCGCTCCGTGTTCGGGCCGTAGACGTGGCCGAGCGCGGCAACGAAAACGATATCGGGGTTCGAGGGGTTCACGAGAATGGCCGAAATGTGGCGCGAATCCTTCAGGCCCACATTCTTCCAGGTTTTGCCGCCGTCCACAGACTTATAAACACCGTCGCCATAGGCGATGTCGCCGCGCGGACAGGGCTCGCCCGTCCCGGCGTAGATGACGTTCGGATCGGAAGGCGCAATGGCGATGGCGCCGATGGATTGGACCGGCTCCTTATCGAACAACGGCGTCCAGGTGCGGCCGCCGTCTTCCGTTTTCCAGACGCCGCCGCCGACGGCGCCGAAGTAATAGACCTTCGGGTTTCCCGGAATTCCGGCAACCGCTTCGGCGCGCCCGCCGCGGAACGGCCCGATTTGCCGGTACTTCATTCCCTTGAATAGCGCGGCATTATATTGCTGCGCCCGTGCGGGCGCCGCGCCACCAAGCGCCGCAAACTCTGCCAGAAATATCGCGATGCGATATGACAAACCAGCACGATGAAACATGAAAGCTCCTCCTGATGAGATCGTCTGAAAAAAAGTTGAATGAATCGCGGATAGGCATCAAAGGCCCGGGAATGGCAAAGCCGGCCCCTGGCGCATTTCGATGCTTCGCTGCCCGGGGACTCAGTGTGTTTGTTCCCTTTCGTAAAACGCTTTCGATGGACGGCCCGGCTCATGACTCGAAGCCATGCGGCTGGCCGGAATGCATGCTTTTACCGCTTTCCCGCCCACAAGTCAAGCGCAGCGCGCTGGAAATTACTCGGCCTCGACTCCGCGCAGGAAGGCCGCATCATTTTCCGGCAGCGAAGTATTGATGAACATACCGGATCCCATTTCGAATCCGGCCATCCGTGTCAGGCGCGGGATCACGCTGATGTACCAGTGGAAGTAGCGCACCCGGGCGTATTCGGCGGGGGCCGTGCGAACAATGAAATTGTAATCGGGATTCTTCAGCCCGTGATAGAGCTTGGCGAGCGTTCGCCGGAGGGTCTTTGCGAAGCTTTGTGCTTCCGCGTCGTTCATCTCGGTAAAGCAGGGCATATGGCGGCGCGGCATAATGAGCAGCGAGAAAGGCGTGAGGTTGGCGTACTGAACGAACGCAACGAAGTGGTCGTTCTCAAGCACGGTGCGGACCCGCTCGGCGAGCTCAACATTGAGCACTCGGCAGAAGAGGCACTCTCCGTATTCGTCGAAGTGCCGGAGCGAGGTGATCATTCGGTCGCGAAATTGGTTAGTAATGACGGGGGTGCCGATCAATTGCGAATGAGGATGCTCAAGCGAGGTGCCCGCGGCCTCGCCGTGGTTTTTGAAGAGCGTGACGTGTTCGATCCGCGGATCTTTCGAAGCTGCCTCGAGGCGGTTCAGATAGGCGCCGACGACCGACTCTACCTCGGCGTCGGTGAGAGTTGCGAGGGTCTTGCTGTGATCCGGAGTTTCGACAATCACTTCGTGAATGCCGACGCCGGTCACTTTGCGCTGCACGCCGTGGATGCTAAACTCGCGGACGCCTTCCGAAGCAAGCGCAGCGAATTTGTTGGGCGTCACGCGCACGCGCCAGCCGGCGGGTCCGTCTTTGAGCACGTAAGTCTCGGGCGGGGTCAAGTGTTCGTTGCCGGGGCAGAACGGGCACTGGGGAGAAAACGCGGGCAGCGCCGGCCTGGCCCCGCTCTTTCGAACAAATTCATCCGGACGCTTGGCGCGTTCGGTTGAGATCACCACCCATTCGCGGGTGAAAACGTTAAAACGAAGTTCCGGCACGAACGCACCTCCCGGCGCCCGGCGCGGCCGCAGAGCCGCCCCACGGGTGTGGCATTTCTGGACTTTCTCCTCACCGCCCCCGGCAAGGCTAGTGCGAAGCGAAGGCATTCTACAACGAATGCAGCGCAGATAATATACCTTTTGGCCCATACAAAGGGCCGCGCGCTCGAGGTCTGATGCGTCCCGCTCGCCTCATCGCCTTTTTCCAGCCGTGGTAAGATAGAAGGGTAAGGGGGCGTTCCGGTTTCGACGGAAGCAGGGGCGTTCAGAAGGCATGCCGGGGGTCCACACCACCCGTAATCGGCGTGGGACAAAGACAACTGCCAACACGCAGTATGCCTATGCTGCCTAATTAAATTAGGCGGCCGTCTCCTCCGCTCGGCCCGCAGAGTGGAACGAGGCGTCGAACAGCGGGCTGGCACGGAATTCGCCGCCTGAAAATTCCGGGCAAGATCCCGCAAGGGAGATCAGGCTAGCCGGCGGCTCGTTGTTGCCCGTTCCTGAGGGTTGCCGGCGAAATCAAAAGCGAACGAGATAAGCATGTAGTCTTCTGCACGCCAGGCTTTTCGGACGGGGGTTCGACTCCCCCCGCCTCCATATCTTGCGCAACAGATTTTGTCCGGTGCGAAGTCGAGGGGCAACGCATCCGGCCGGCTTCATACCCGATGCGATACTGCTACCCGCTGCGCGGAGCAGTTGGGGCAGGTGGCGAGCACCAAATTCGGCGATTGCCGAGCCTTGGGGTGTTTCATGACTATTTTGGCTTTTGGGCTGCCGCGGCGCGTTCCTTGGCGTAAGCGACAAGAGCGGCGAAGCGCGGGTCGCCTTGCAGCGACTTAAGGTCGGGGTCTTTTTGCATATACATGTCGTTGGTTGGGGAGAGCCCGTGATCAATTGCCTGTCGCAAGAAGGACAGCGCCTCTGTGCGATTTCCCCTGCGCGCCGCGATACATCCAAGGTTGTAAATGGTAGAGGCGGTGGACGGATTATCCGGCCCCAGGACACGGCGGCGGAGGTCGAGCGTTTGACGATCCAACTTCTCCGCTTCGGCGTAGTGACCTTCGTGCTGCAGAGTGTCCGCCAAGTTGCTCATGGACATTAGCGTCTCGGGATGCTCCGGTCCCAGGACACGGCGCTGGAGGTCGAGCGTTTGACGATCCAACTTCTCCGCTTCGGCGTAGTGGCCTTCTCTCGACAGAAGGGCCGCCAAGTTCATCATGGACTTTATCGTGTCTGGATGGTCCGGCCCCAGGACGCGGCGGCGGATGTCGAGCGTTTCCTGATTCAACTTCTCCGCTTCGGCGTAGTGGCGTTCGTGCCAGAGAGTATTCGCCAAGTTGTTCATTGTATTTATTGTGTCCTCATTCTCCGGCCCCAGGACACGCCGTTGGATGTCGAGGTTTTCTCGCTCCAGCTTCTCCGCTTCAGCGTAGTCGCCCGAGTCATCCAGATCAAGTTCCAGGATGTTCCTCGAATTTAGCGTGTCCGGATCCTTCGGTCCCAGGACACGGCGGGAGATCTCGAGCGTTTTCCGACTCAGCTTCTCCGATTCGGCGTAGTGGCCCTCCCGCCATAGCGTCCCGGCCAAGTCGATCTTCGATGAAAGTGTTTTCGGATTTTCCGGCCCGAGGACCCGCCGGCGAATTTCGACGGAGCGCTCCAGGAGCGGCTGAGCGCGGGAGTAGAGACCGAGGTCGCTGTACACGTTCCCTATTACCTGCATCATCTGGGCCTGAGCTTGCGGATCCTTCGCGAGGCTAGTGCCTATTTTCCTTGAGGCTTTGTCGAGAATCTGGCGGGCGGTAATGGTTTTGCCGAGCGCTTCGCTCGGGTCCGACACCTTGAACATGTTGATCATGAAGTCCGTGATTCGGGTGGCGCGGTCGCGCTCATGGTTCGCGCGGTCGCGTTGGAGCCTGGTGCGGCGCAACTGGATGCCCTGCATCACCACGAAAGCTCCGAGAAGCATCACCAGCCCCGCCGCGGCCGCCACGCCGA
>JAKASG010000048.1 GCA_021828285.1 Acidobacteriota bacterium
CGACGTGGAGTCTGCCCCGAGTCCGCCGGCAGCTCCTCGCGCTGCTGATTAGACTCAGTGGACGTTGTGCGTGGTGCCTTACGGAGTTCACGGACACCTCATAGAACTTAACCTAGTATTATTAGAGTACTGCTGCGTAATGCTCGTGTTCGACTTTCTCGTGGTCGTCTCCTCACCTTTGTTCGTCAGGCTGCGTGTAAGGACAAGGCCGTAGAGGAAGGAGAGAGTGTCGGTGACCTTGACCACGTGCTCCCAGCCGAAGGACTGCGTGCTGCTGCGGGCGCTGGTGGCGGAGTTGGAGTTCATGTCCTGGTAGGCGTAGGTCGTGGTCAGGTTGCAACCCTGGCAATAGTCCACTCCGGACGCGATAGGCGTGAACTCGCCCTCGAGAGCCGCGACGCCCGGCTCATTGCTGACGTAGCCCGTCGGGTTGTTGACATCGTCCTCGGGGTTCGGGCTTGGGCACGCTCCGGTGGAGTCGTTCGTCCAGTCCTGGCCGCTCGGCTGGTCAGAGACGTTCGTGCAGTCCCACCACGGGTCCAACTGCTCAATCGAGGCGATGTCGGCGGGGCTTATCGAGGCCGCGTTGTAGCCCAGCGGAGGGTTGGTGGGGGGCGTGTCAGGAGAGTCGAAGGTCTCAGCGGCAACGCCGCTGACCGCCCAGCTGCGGATGAAGGGGCCACCGGCCCAGTCCTTCGATGGGCATGTGCTCGGGTCGCCGCCGTAATTGATAGTGCAGGTCCCGTACATCTCCCCGCCGCAGAAGTTTTGTAAGAATAGTAACTCTGCCGCGGGATCGCCGCTGTTCAAGCCGGGAGGCAGCTTCGCGGGAAGGAAATTGCCGTTGAGGCACCCCAGATGGGCATCCCTAACGTCAAGGTCGTAGGGGCTTGCGCTATCCGCCGCAGCGAAGCCGTAACCGTCCCACGACTTTACCCCGCCGTTGCCCACGGTGAAGCGCGAGACAGGGTTGAGCCAGACTCGGAGCACGTCCCAGTCGTGGTCGAGCCCCGCGTAGCCGCTCGGCCCGCTGCCAACCCCAAGGGTCACAGAGCTCTCCTTGCTTACCGTTGTGGACGAACCGTCCTCAGTCGTCTGGGTGAACGACGCGCTCTTCCCATTCGTGTACTCGACCGTCATGTTGAGCAGACCCGGAATGTCGGCGCCGTTCCTCAGCGTCAGGCTGGAGCTCATGCTCCTGTTCGTCGAGAACGTCTTGTCAACGGAGTTGGTGACGCTGACGAGCTGGCTGCTGTTGTAGTCCGCCACATTTGTGCCGGCATTGTACTCGCCCGGGGGCGCGTAAAGGATCGCAACGACCGCCCACTTGGGGTTCATGTACCCGGGCATGCTGAACTCCGAGTTCACCTCGCCGCTGCCGACGGGCAGGATCGTGACCGTGTAGGCCGTGCCGTTCGTCGGGCTGTTATAGGTGAGCGTCTGGCCGGACTGGTCCGCCGGGCACGTGTCCTGCTGCCCGAATCCCGGCCCCGGACTCCCGGTGATCATCTCCTCGCTGCCGCTGATCGGCTGATTGGCCAGCCCGCTTGAGGAGCCGGGAACATAAACGAAGTTCGAGTAGTTGTCAACGTAGTAGGTATAGTAGTTGTAATGCCATCCGCCCAGGTAGTAGTAGGCGATGTAGCATTGCTGTCCGTAGTACGAGGAGCCGAAGGTGAGGCTGCCGACGCCACCTCCAAAGTCGTAGGGGCTCGTCTGGTCGTAGCCGAAGATGCCAGGGGCCTGATCCGTGCCGTACGGGCCGGTCGCCTGAATGTATCCCCCCGTGGCGCCGGCCGGCACGGTCGCCGTGATCTGGGTGTCGGAGTTGACGGTAAAAGCCGCGGAGACCCCGTCAAACGTCACGGAGGTGGCCGCGCCGTTATTCGAAAATCCCGTTCCGTTGATCGTCACCTTCGTGCCCCCAACCCCGCCGGCCGGCGAGTATCCGCTGATCGCCGGGGTATAGTCCGTAAAGGCCGGTATCGATATGCAGGTCGTGTCGCACCGGAGGACCGTGTTTTTCGTCACCGTCCCGTTGGGCGTGACAACTGAAACGGACCCGGTGAGGGCGTTGGGCGGCACATAGACTTCGATTTCAGTATCCGACAGCACGCCAAATTGGGGTGCGTTGGCACCGTTGAAGAGCACCTGCGTTGCCCCCGTGAAGCACGAGCCCTCAATGACGACTTCAGTCGCCACCGGCCCTCCGGTCGGCGAGAGCGACGAGATGCCCAGCGACCCGTTAGGGCAGGACGCCGCGGCCGGCGCGACCGTCCACAAGGAAAACACCACGATTCCGAAGATCGTTTCCGCAATCCGCCTTCGATTCAACATTGTCCCCTCCTCCGTTGCAGAATTCAAGAGGTCGAGCGTGGCCGATTTTCCGACTGGCTAAAGTGGGCGCGGAGTAGGGCGGCGCCGCGCGGCAATTAAGAACCTGACTACCGTATCCCAAGAGTACACCGAACAACTCGCTTGTAGCATACCCCCCCCCCGCGTTGTCAAGAGAAATGTTTCAACGTTAGGAAAGATTAATCAACGGCTAAATGGATGTCGCGCGGGTAAGGGAAAGCGCGCACCGGGACGCGCCCGCCGTGAGGCGGCTCGCGCATCGAGGGGGCTCGCGGGCCGTCGCCGGGCGCTGCGGCGCAAAATTGCGTCTACGAAGTCGTGGCGGGGGGGCGAGGCGCGCTTGATGTGGGCGCGGCCGGCGGCGCGGCCCCAGGTGCGCCGTGGCACTTTTTGTATTTCTTGCCGCTGCCGCACGGGCAGGGATCGTTGCGGCCGATCTTTTCTTTGCGGATGACTTGCTGGGGCTTATCCATGGGTCCAGCGCTGATCATTTGCATTTCCTGCTGTTCGCGCCGCTTGCGCCGCTGATACTCACGGATCATCAGCTCTTCTTCTTCCGGCGTCCGCAGGAGGAAGAGGAAACGCAAGGTTTCATCTTCAATCCGGTCCATCAATTCTTCGAACATATTGAAAGACTCGCGCTTATATTCGACGAGCGGGTCGTGCTGCCCGTAGCCGCGCAGCCCGATGCCCTCTTTCAAGTGGTCCATGGCGAGCAGATGGTCCTTCCATTGCCCGTCCACAACTTGAAGCATAATCATGCGCTCGTGGACGCGCATCCGCTCCGGACTCCAGACGCGTTCGCGCTCCTCATAGCGCTCGTGAACGAACTGCTTCAACTCCTCCGTCAGCAGGTCGAGCGTCCTCGGATTGAAGTCGAATTCCTTCCCTTTCAGGTCAATGCCGAATCGGGCGGCGAATTCCGTCCGGAAGCCCTCCGTATTCCACTCGTCGGGATGCTGATCTTTAGGGCAGTGGCTGGTCACCAGCCAGTCCACAACGCGGTCGGCGGCATCGCGCATGTATTCGCGCTGGTCGGCCCCTTCGAGCAATTGCCGGCGCAAGCCGTATATAGCTTCCCTCTGACGATTCATGACGTCATCGTACTCAAGGAGGTGTTTGCGGGATTCGAAGTTCTGCCCTTCCACGGCTTTCTGCGCAGCTTCGATGCGCTTCGTAATCAGGCGGGATTCGATAGGAATGCCTTCTTCCATCCCGAGCCGATGCATGATGTTCGAAATCCGGTCGCCGGCGAAGATGCGCAGCAGGTCGTCTTCGAGTGAAAGGTAGAAGCGTGATGAGCCGGGATCGCCTTGGCGGCCGGCGCGGCCGCGCAATTGATTGTCAATGCGGCGCGACTCGTGGCGCTCGGTGCCGAGGATGTGCAAACCGCCGAGGCGGACGACTTGCTCGTGCTCGAGATCGGTGGTGGATTTGAAGCGCGCGACAAATTCGGTCCAGCGGTCGCGCCAGGAAGTGTAAGCGCTTACATAAGCCTGATAGATTGCGTCGGCCGAGCCTTCCGGCGGGCGCTCGGGAGGCTCAGGGTCAACGCCCTGGCTGCGGTATTTTTCGGGATTTTTGCGGAACTCTTCGCGCGCGAGGAATTCGGGATTGCCGCCGAGCAAGATGTCCGTGCCGCGGCCGGCCATGTTCGTCGAGACGGTGACGGAGCCGACGCGCCCGGCCTGCGCGACGATGAGGGCTTCTCGCTCGTGCTGCTTGGCGTTGAGAATGTTGTGCTTGATCTCACGGCCTTTCAGGACTTGAACGAGGCGCGCCGGAGGACATTGAATTTCGACGAGGTAATCGAGCACGGGCAGGATTTTTTCATCGGCGCTTTGGGCGAGCGCGAGGATTTCTGCGAGCGGGGCGCCATCCTCGGCGGGCGGCCCGGCCATGCTATAGCGTTCGATGCGGCGCTTGAGGAGAGCGCGGAAAAAGTCGGCGTGCTGGCCATCGCCCTGGGCGGCAAGCGATTTGAAGCGCGACTCGCCCAGGGTCTTGCGCACGGCGGAAAGCGGGACGCCCGCTTCGACGAGCCAATCCATGGCCCGGCCGTGGCGCGCGCGAAGCTCTTCCGCCCAGCGCTCGAGCTTCGGCCCGTCGAGCGCCGCGGCCTTCGCAAGGTCCAGGAACTGTTTCGGCAGGAAACCCGCTTTGCGCAACAGCCCGCTGAGCTTTTCCGATTTCTCGATGGCGATGGTGCCGACGAGCACGGGCTGGCCGCGGAGGTGGTATTCCTGAATCTCTTCGATGACGGCGTTGAATTTTTCGCGCTCGGTGCGGTAGACGACGTCGGGATGCTCGTGCCGGATGAGGGTGCGGTTGGTGGGGACGACGACGACTTCGAGCTCGTAAATTTTTTCAAATTCCGCGGCTTCGGTTTCAGCCGTGCCCGTCATGCCGGCGAGCTTGTCGTACATGCGGAAGTAATTCTGAAAGGTGATGGTGGCGAGCGTCTGATTTTCGCTCTCGATCTTGACGCCCTCTTTGGCCTCGACGGCCTGGTGCAGTCCATCGGACCAGCGGCGCCCGGGCATCAAGCGGCCGGTGAATTCATCCACGATGATGACTTCGCCGTCTTTGACCACGTAATCCTTGTCGCGCTGGAAGAGCGCGTGGGCTTTGAGCGCCTGATAGACGTGGTGGATGTAATCCATGTTCGCGGGGTCGTAGAGATTCTCAAGGCCGAGGAGTTTTTCCGCTTTGGCGACGCCGGGCTCGAGCAGGCTCGCGGTGCGCAGCTTCTCATCAATTTCATAGTCTTTGCGGGCTTCGAGCTGCGGAATGATTTTATCCACGCGATAATATTGATCCACCGACTCTTCGGAGGAGCCCGAAATGATGAGCGGCGTGCGGGCTTCGTCAATCAAGATCGAATCCACCTCATCCACGATGGCGAAGCGGTGGTGGCGCTGCACGTAGTCCTGCAGGTCGAACTTCATGTTGTCGCGCAGATAATCGAAGCCAAACTCGTTGTTGGTGCCGTAGGTGACGTCGGCGGAGTAAGCCTGGCGACGCTGCTCGTCATCGAGATCGTGGACGATGACGCCGACGGAGAGGCCGAGCAAGCGGTAAATCGGGCCCATCCAGGCGGCGTCGCGCGTGGCAAGATAATCGTTGACGGTGACGACGTGGACGCCCTTGCCTTCGAGCGCGTTCAAATAAACGGGCAGCGTGGCGACGAGCGTTTTGCCTTCGCCGGTTTTCATTTCAGCGATTTTGCCTTCGTGCAAGACCATGCCGCCGATCAATTGCACGTCGAAGTGGCGCATGGCGATGGTGCGGCGGCCGGCTTCGCGGCAAAGGGCGAAGGCTTCGGGCAAAAGCTCAACGAGAACGTCCGTCGCGGAACGCTCAGCCGCAAGCTCCTCGGCCAGCCGCTCCTTGAGCTTCGCCGTGCGCGCGGGAAAATCCGAGTCGGCAAGCTTCTGCATCTCGGGCTCGAGCGCGTTGATCGCTTCCACGCGCGCGTCGAGCCGCTTCAGCTCGCGCTCGTTCTGCGTGCCGATGATCTTTCCGAGACCCTTTTGGAAATAATCCGCCATGGAGTGGTTCGCGCCGTTCGCGCCTAATTTCATTGTACCATTGACGCCCATTTCCGCGTGGATGGCCGCGGGACCGGGGAGCGGCGTGTTTGGGGAGGCCCCTTTCGACGACGTACAGGCCTTTGACGGGATACCGCGCGGTGGGCTTTTCAGGCAACGGCGATTCGAGCAAATGCAACGCGACAGGCTCCGCGCCCAAGCCGCGGGGCGAACGGAATAACTTAACGTCCGAGGTGGGTGGCGCGCGCGGGAAAATCGCTTTTGAGAAGCTCGGTCATGTGAGACATACCAACTTAGCTCGCTGGCCTCGAGTGCGCGAAAAAAAGTTTCCAGAGTTCGCGCACAATACGGGATTGGACTTCGGGATCGGCGCTGCGCTCTTCGGCCAATTCTTTGAGCGTGGATTCCATCTGAGCTTCATAGCGCCGGTGGCTTTCGAGAGCCCTCTCGCAAGCATGGTCCGATCTGGGGATCGGTATTTCTCCGTAGTGGCCGAGTTCAACGGTTTTGGCTGCGAATTCGGCCCGCGCTTTCGAGTCGAATTTGGTTAGCTGCCCGTTCACTTGCAGCGTGGCCTTATCAAAGTGGTCGTCAATAACCTTGGGCTTGCGCGCCGGGAGCGTGACCGTCTCCGTCGGCTCGCCATCGGAAATGAAATCGTCTGGGAATACCCGAAGTTGCCTCTTGTCGAATTCCACCCAAATCTCTTCGGCGATAGTGCGCGGGCTGGCGGTCAATGCGAATGCACTATGAAAACCTGTAGTCACCATACAGGTCGGTGCACCGCAGACTTGCGGGGCGAATGGGAAGTTGTGGTCTCCCGCGCAACTTTCAACAGTTGCAAGAGACTTGAATCCGCTTAACGCTTCAGGGATCCCGCTCACGCCAGCATCAACGGGGATATTGAGACTCACCCAGACTTGGTGGTGTTCGGGCGTGTGATTGGAGCACACTCCTATGGTATCGTTTGAGTGCTACCCGAACGCAATTGAAAAAGGCCCGACCGCGAATCGGGCTTTTTCCTTTTCTACCACAAAATCCCTGAGTTCATGCAATAATTCTCTGCCAATGGCGAATCCTTCAATTCCAGACCTCCTTAGGTCCTGGGACCTAACGCGTGCGGAACTTTCCGAGATCGTGGCCGAGAACCCAAGTATGCGCGGCTTGATGTTTGGCTTCGTGGCGGAGTACAAGCTCAAGAAGAAGTGGTTGCTGCGGGCAGGAATCGCAGACCTGATTCGCCCTGGCTCACATGACAGGAAACAGAAGTTTGATTTCGGGTTTGCCTATAAAGGCGAAAAAGTCAGGGTCGAAGTGAAGTGCTTGGATACCCCGAAGGTCCGATACGCAGACGGCGTCTATAAGGGGACGTTTCAATGCAACGCAAGCGACAGCAGAGAAATCGAACTCCCGAACGGGGAGAAGGTTACGACAAACTGCCTTGCGTGGGCGGATTTGACGTGCTTGCGGTCGCCCTCTTCGCCTTTAGAAAGGAATGGGAATTCGCCTTCGCCTTGAACGATGAACTGCCGCGCACGACTTGGGAAAAATACAGGAAAAGCCAACGAAAATATCTTCTCAAAAGTTCGATGGACATTTCGTGGCCGCTAAAGCCGCCGTTTGCGAGCGATCTTTTTGCCGTGCTCAACAAACTGACGGCAAAGAGATCGAGGGGATAAGGTCTTCACAAATACGAGGAAATAAGAGTGGTTTTTCCGGGCGTGGACCTGCTTCTTAAGGCGAGTAATGCACGGGGCGTTGGTACGCACCACGACAAACAAATCCTTCGCGTAGAATCCGAACTCTGCATATTTGGCGATGATTTCAACGTGGGTTAGCCGCTGAGTATTTGCGGAAACTTCATCTTGGCACTTCACAATGAAAACGCCGCCGGGTTTCAACACTCTGTGCGCTTCGCGCCCCGCCTTGAAGTACATATCGAGAACCGCATCGTGCCACTTAGGACCGCCCTCCGTTGCCTGCCCGTTGGAGTAGTGCTTCCTGAATGCGCTGTGCGAGCCAGACCCCGCTAGGTGGCCGTTGTCGCGTCGATATAGACCTTCCATGTAAGGCGGGTCAAGAACGAGGCAATCAACGGAATTCTTCCAATAGGGTAAGTCACGGCAATCAACGCCTTCCTGAATATCGCTCCTGAGAATCTTGTAGTGTCGAAGGTTCACCTTTTTCCAGAACACGCCTTTACCATATGTCACGTCGGCAACCGTGGCGCCTTTTGGCACGTGAAGATCGAGAATCCTGGGAAAGACCTCTGAATTGTCGCCGACGTAAGCTGAGACCGTAAGCTCTGTAGTACAGATGCCACCTTGGACACGACGGGGCAGATTCTCGAGGGCAGCCTTGGACGATTCAGGCGGAAAGAGATTTTCTTGCATCCATCCCATACTAACAAGCTATCGTCAGTTCGCAAGGGGGTCTTTCGTCCTTTAAGACCCAGCCACCACCCCGAGACGCCTATTGACAAGCACCCGCGTTTAATATTCAACTATACGATTGAATACTTTATGAGCGCGTCACCGACCTTCAAGAAAGCGATCTATGAACAGCTCGCCAGGATTGGCAAGGCGATCGCCAGCCCGCCCAGGCTGGAACTGCTCGACCTATTGTGCCAAGGACCGCGGACGGTGGAGCATTTGGCGAAAGAGGCTGGCCTTACCGTGGCGAATTGCTCTCAGCATCTCCGCGTGTTACACCGGGCAAGACTGGTCGAAGCCGAAAAGAACGGCCTGTATGTGACCTATCGCCTGGCAGATTTGGTGGTTTGCGAATTCTTCCGGGGCCTTCGGGTCCTGGGCGAACAGCGCCTCGCCGAAATCGAGTTGCTCCTCAGGCAGTTCCGCGAGGAACCTGAAATGTTAGAGCCTGTTCAGATGAAAGGCCTGCTTCGCCGCATTCGGCGTGGAGAGATCACTGTCCTTGACGTGCGTCCCACGGAAGAGTACGACGCCGGGCACATACCGGGAGCGGTTTCGCTTCCACTCAAAGACCTCAAGTCCCATCTTTCAAGACTCCCCCGCGACCAGGAGATCGTGGCGTATTGCCGCGGCCCTTTTTGCGTGCTGGCCAAGGAGGCAATCCAGGTGCTGAGGGCGAAGGGATTTGACGCCCGGCGGATGGAATGTGGAATTCCCGATTGGCGAGCCGAAGGGTTGCCTCTGGAGACGGGCACGGGCCAAGGCTATATCCGGGCAGCGATTAGAAGGAGGGGTTGATGATTCTCCGGCGACTGCTTCACACCGACCCGTCGTCGCCGCTTCTTACGTGTTTGGATGAGGCGGGAAAGGCCGGACCGCCGTGTGCGACCCTGTTATCGAGCCCGAGCCCTGTGAACAGACGGACCCCAGCGTCGGGCCTATGACATTTTGAGGGGCGGGCAGTCCTTAAGCCCGTCCGATGAAATTCAGGAGGACGACAAATGAAAAGCGAGGGGAAATCTTGGATGGCAAGCGCGCTTGGCGTTCTTGCTGCTTTGATTCCCAATCTGTGATGAGTCCTGGTGCTGCTTTCCGCGGGCACCGGTCTCGCGGGCGGCAGCTTGGCTGTCAGGCTGACGGCCTATCGAATGGACTTTCTCCCCGTGTCGCTGGTAGCGCTCGCTGCGGGGTTCTATCTGAGCTATTGGAGGCGGATGGGGCCTCGCTGGAATCGGGTTGTCTTGTGGGTGGCGAGTGTATTGACGGCTATTCTTTGGGGTTTGCCGTATTTAATCGCAGCGCTGCAAAGATGATTTCTGACTTCGCATGGAGGAGACGCCATATGAAATATCTGATCATTCTCAACGACGCGCCTTACGGTTCTGAACGCAGTTATAACGGCCTGCGCTTGGCAGGGTCTCTCGCGAAGCAAGAAGGCACAGCCGTATCGGTTTTCTTGATGGGGGATGCTGCGGGCTGCGCGGTGGCCGCCCAATCAACTCCGAATGGCTATTACAACATTGAGCGGATGCTCAAGGGCTTGACCGCCAAGGGAGCGAGAATTGGCATCTGCGGAACCTGCATGGATGCTCGCGGGATTCAATCCGAGTTCATCGCAGCCGGCACAAAGCGAAGCTCCATGGACGAGCTTACTTCCTGGACGCAGGAAGTGGATAAGGTGCTTGTTTTCTGATTTTCGAATCGATCTTAATGATCCGCCGCGAAAGGCAGGAAACATGATCAGCCGAAGCAGTGAATCAGACAAGCTCACGCGGCGACATAACGGGAAGCAAAGATGAAGACGAAGGTTGTTGTATGGCTTGGATTCATTCTCACGGCGATTGGGCTGGCCGGCTTGTTCGCCGCGACTGCACAACAGCGGACCAACGCCCCGGCCGCGGCCGGCGATGGGCAGAATTCGATGCAGCAGATGATGCGCGCGATGATGTCGGGCGTTGTGCCTCCGGGCGTCAAGCCCAACGACCTTCCCGCACCGGCAAGCGCGGGCGCGAAGCTGGTGGCGCGATATTGCGTTCAGTGCCACAACTTGCCCAGCCCGTTGATGCATTCGGCAGCCGAGTGGCCTGGGATCGCCGAGAGGATGTTTCAAAGGATGACGATGTGCTCACGGATGAGCGGCACGGGGATGATGGGGAAAATGGGTGGCGTGGGGATGAAGGGAATGATGGGGGGCACTAGCGGGAACGCAATGATGGGAATGATGAACGTCAAGGCTCCCTCCGCTAAAGAGCAGGAAATTATTGTTGCGTACCTGAAAGAACATTCTCTGAAGTCGATCCAGCCGGGTGCTCTGCCTTCACCCCGAACAAAGGGCGCAATCCTTTTCGCCGCTACCTGCGCTCAGTGCCACGCCTTGCCTGACCCCCGGCAGCACACTGCGCAACAGTGGCCGCAGGTAGTGGCACGCATGCGTCAGAACATGGTGACGATGGGAAAGACGATTCCCAATGCCGAAACGCTCCGGGCGATCACGGAGTTTCTTCAGGACGCGGCTCGGACGAAGCCATAAGGCGAATAGCCATTTTGGCCCCGAGGCGGGCGAGGGACCGGCGAGATGGACAGCATTCAAAAGGGAGGAGTTTGATGAGTGGCAGAACAGTTGTGGTCCTCGGCGGCGGCATTGGCGGGCTTGTCGCCGCCAACGGACTGCGCCGAATGTTAGGCCGTGAACACCGGGTTTTGGTGGTTGAGAAGAACCTTCGGCACGCTTTTGCCCCATCGTTCCTGTGGGTGATGACGGGAGACCGACAGCAGGCCGAGATCACCCGCGACGTGCGCAACCTGGTCCGTCCAGGAATCGAAGTCATCGAAGGCGAAGCGCTGGCCATCCATCCGGCGGACCGGCGAGTTGAAACTTCGGCTGGAACTTTAAACTTCGACTACTTGATCGTCTCGCTCGGCGCGGAGCTTGCGCCGGAATCAATTCCCGCAAGCGCCACGCATACGTTCTTCACCGCCGAGGGCGCGGCGAAGTTGCACGAAGCGTTGAGCTCGTTCGCCGGCGGGAAGATAGCTATTGTGATCAGTTCGCTGCCCTACAAATGCCCTGGGGCGCCGCACGAGGGCGCCATGCTCATCGCGGACTTTTTTGGCAAGCGGGGAATGCGCGACAAGGTGGACATCCACTTGTTCACTCCAGAACCGGCGCCGATGCCCGTCGCGGGCCCGGAGCTCGGCGAAGCGGTTCGCCATATGCTCGAAACCAAAGGCGTCACTTTTCACCCAAGCCACAAGCTCGCTCGCTACGATCCAGAATCAAGCGAGCTTCACTTCGAAGGCAAGGAACCCTTCCACTGCGATTTGCTCGTAACGATTCCCCCGCACCGTAGCCCCGAGGTGATTCGCCAGTCGGGACTCGCGAACGCGGCCGGATGGATTCCGGTCAACTATGCCACTC
Source organism: Acidobacteriota bacterium (assembly GCA_021828285.1). Lineage (GTDB taxonomy): Bacteria > Acidobacteriota > Terriglobia > UBA7540 > UBA7540 > JAKASG01. The sequence continues at coordinate 11,757 of JAKASG010000048.1, forward strand.
TAGAGACCAAGCATCCGAGCGCCTACGCTATTGGTGACATTACGGCTATACCCCTGCCGGGACGCTGGAAGCCCGACGTGCCTTTGATGCTGCCCAAGGCGGGCGTGTTCGCACACGCTGAAGCCCAGATCGTGGCGCGTCGCATTACCCAGGAGATAGCAGGGACACGCGAAAAACCCCAGTTTTGCGCGGATGGGTATTGCATGTTGGAGGCCGGCCAAGATTTGGCGGGCTTCGCCTTTGGGAATTTCTTCGCGGAACCTGCTCCTCAAGTGAAACTCCAGAAGATCGGCAAGACCTGGCACCTTGGCAAGGTGCTGTTCGAGCAATGGTGGCTCTCACCGTTTGGATTGAGGCGCGAAGTTCTGGGAGCAACGCTCAAGCTCGGCGCCAAAGCCTACGGTATCCCGCTTGTCTTGTAAGTGGCGATTCATTTGACTTCCCACGGCGCCCTGACAGAAAGCATCCGGTGATTAACCCAAAGGACTATTCTCACGGGCGGGGGGTCGCGGCAATATGCGTGGGACGCGGAAGGGCGGCAGACCTCGGCGACGCTATACGCCGTGAGCACGACGAACTACGCAGAAGTTGTGTGCGGCGGACGTTACGGCGGAGAGAAATCCGGCTGTGGGGAGCGCGGAGGAGGAGGATGCGATGGCGAAAAGGTCGCGGCGGGGAGAGAAGCATCGCGTGAGCGAGAAGATGCGGGCGGCGTCCCGGAGGAATCTCGAGAAAGCGTGGGCGGCGAACCGCGCGCATTATGAATTCACTCCGGCGCGGCGCGCGAACTCGCTGCGGACGATTCAACTGGCGGTGGCGGCGATCCGCGGAAAAAAGCGGCAGCCGAGCGAGGCGCAAAGGCGGTCGTCGCGGGAAACCATCCGGAAAGCGCTCGAGGCGCTCCAGACGCGAGGAAGAACGCCGGAGCATCTGGCGAAACTGCGCGAGAGCATCGTGAAGGCGCGGGCGGCGAGAACGAAACATAGCGACATGCTCCACGCGCAGGCGATCACGGAACACGGCATGTACGCGAAAAATCTTGTTGCGACCATCGCGCGGCTGGACGAAGATCCGAAGGATTTTGTGGAATTTCTGGTCTCGGCGCGGGATTTTCTCAATCCGAACAGCGCCGAGGAAAATCGGACGGCGGTTCTGATCGCCGAGGCGCTGTGGCGGCATCACCGGCTTTACTACGCGCAGGCGCGGTGGGAGATTGAAGAGATCAGGAAAACGCTCGGCCGCTGGCCCGCGAAGGGAGAAGAGAGCGGCAACCGGATGCGGCGGAAGTTCTATTTGCTGCTCTACGCGCTCGCGGGCGGAGAGCGTTATCAGGAGCGCGAGAAGATTTTGCGGAGAGCGGTGGCGCGATTGCTGCAACGCTTTCTCAGGCTGCGGCTGGGGGAGCCGGACGCGGATCTGCTGGTGCCTGTCCCGCCGCTGAGGCGAAGAGGAATGCGGGAATTGATGCTCGAGAAGCTCGGCAAGGCGCTCGCGAACATCGAGAATCGAGCGGAAAACTGAAAGCGCGATAAGCCGGCAGCGAGCGGGTTGACGGGATTGGCGCGGCGGCCCTAGGATGGGAGATTGGGGTTTTGTCCCCACCGGCCACGGAGGCCGCTGAGCACGTGCTGGAACATATCACTGTCCGCGGGGCCCGGCAGCACAATCTGAAGGACATCAGCGCGAAAGTGCCGCGCAACGCGCTGACGGTGGTGACGGGGCTGAGCGGGTCGGGAAAATCGAGCCTGGCCTTCGACGTGATCTACGCGGAAGGGCAGCGGCGGTACGTGCAGACGCTTTCCGCCTACGCGCGGCAGTTCCTAGAGCAACTGGACCGGCCGGACGTGGATTCGGTGGAGGGGCTGAGCCCGGCGATCTCGATCGAGCAGAAAACCACGAGCCGCAGCCCGCGCTCGACGGTCGGAACGATCACGGAAATTTACGATTACCTGCGCCTGCTCTACGCGACGGTCGGGGCGGCGCACTGCCCGCGCTGCGGGCGGGCCATCGCGCGGCAAACGACGGCGCAAATCGTGGATGCGGTGATGCGCATGGCGCGGCACGGCGGCGAAGACGCCGACCGCGTGATGGTGCTCGCGCCCGTCGTGCGCGGACGAAAAGGCGAGTTCAGGAAACTTTTTGAAGATTTGAGCCGGCAAGGGTACGTGAAGGCGCGGGTGGATCGGGAGCTTCGGGCGCTCGATGAAGAGATCGCGCTCGACCGGCGGCGAAATCACACCATAGAAGCCGTGGTGGACCGCCTGCTGCTCAAGCCGGGAGCGGAAACGCGGCTCGCCGCTTCGATCGAAACGGCGGTGAAGCTCGCGAAAGGCATCGTGCAGATTGCCGTGGTGGGCGGCGAGGAACGGCTGTTTTCCCAGGAAAACGCCTGCCCGAATTGCGGGACGAACGTGCCCACGCTCGAGCCGCGGTCGTTTTCCTTTAACAGCCCTTACGGCGCGTGCGAAATGTGCAAGGGCCTCGGAAACCTCTATTCCTTCGATCCCGCAAAAATCATCGTGGACTGGTCGCGGCCGCTGTTCGACGGGGGACTCGGTCCGGGCGCGGGATCGTCGTTTCTGCGGCGGACGCTCGAAGGGCTTGCCGGACGATTTGAATTCAATTTGGGAACGGCATTCGAGAAATTGCCGGCGCGAATTCAAAACCTGATTCTGTACGGCAAAGCGCCGCGGCGGAACGGCGAATCCGCGCATTTCAAAGGCATCATTCCGCTGCTCGACGAGTGGCACAAGGACAGCCAGTCGGAAAGCGCGAACGAATGGTTCGGGCGCTATATGTCGCCGCAAGTCTGCCCGAAGTGCCGAGGAAAGCGGCTGCGGCCGGAAAGCCTGGCGGTGAAGGTCGCAAAGCACACCATCGCAGATTTCACGACCTTGGCGGTGGCGCGCGCGCGAAAAATACTGGCGGAAATCAAGCTCGACGAGCGGCAGGAGATTCTGGCGCGGCGGATCGTGAATGAAATCGGCGAGCGGCTGGAATTCCTGAGCAGCGTGGGCCTCGATTACCTGAGCCTCGACCGTTCGGCGGCGACGCTTTCGAGCGGCGAGAGCCAGCGCATCCGCCTTGCGACGCAAATCGGCTCGAAGCTGCGCGGCGTGCTTTACGTGCTCGACGAGCCGAGCATCGGATTGCATCCGCGCGATAACGCGCGGCTGCTGAGCACGCTCGAACGGCTGCGGGACCTTGGGAACACGGTGCTCGTGGTCGAGCACGACGAAGAAACTATTCGCCATGCCGATCATGTGGTTGATTTGGGGCCGGGAGCGGGGCGCCACGGCGGATATGTGGTGGCGGAAGGCCCGCCGAAGGCCATTGAGGACGAGCCGCGCTCCCTGACGGGGCAATATCTTTCCGGCAAACTTCAGATTCCCATTCCGGCGGCGCGGCGCAGGCCGAACGGGAAGTTCCTGAGCGTGCTCGGCGCCACGGCGAACAACCTGAAAAATGTTGACGTGGATTTTCCGCTCGGGGCGATGAGCGTGGTGACGGGCGTTTCAGGCTCGGGAAAATCCACCCTGGTGAACGACATTCTCTATCGCGCGCTCGCGAAGCGCCTCTACCGCGCGATCGAACAGCCGGGCAGCCATCGGGCGCTGCGCGGAAGCGAGCAAATTGACAAGGTGGTGGTGATTGACCAATCGCCCATCGGACGCAGCCCGCGCTCGAACCCGGCGACCTATTCGGGATTGTTCACGCCCTTGCGCGAGCTCTTTTCGATGCTGCCCGAAGCGCGCCAGCGCGGATACCGGCCCGGGCGGTTCAGCTTCAACGTGAAAGGCGGACGCTGCGAAGCGTGCCAGGGCGAAGGACAGCGACGGATTGAAATGAGCTTTCTGCCCGACGTTTACGTCACGTGCGAAATCTGCCGCGGAAGACGCTACAACTCGGAAACGCTGGCGGTGAAGTACAGAGGCTATTCCATCGCCGACCTGCTCGAAACGACGGTGAAGGACGCGCTGGGCGCCCTCGACAAAATTCCGCAGGTTCAAATCAAGCTGCAGACGCTCGACGACGTGGGACTCGGCTATATCCGCCTGGGCCAGCCGGCGACGACCCTGTCGGGCGGCGAGGCGCAGCGGATCAAGCTCGCGCGAGAACTCAGCCGGAGGCAAACCGGGCGGACGCTTTACATCCTCGACGAGCCGACGACGGGATTGCACTTCGCCGACGTGAAACAATTGCTCGACGTACTGAAGCGCCTGACGGACCTCGGGAACACGGTCATCGTCATCGAGCATAATCTCGACGTCGTGAAACAGGCGGATTGGATCATTGACCTCGGGCCGGAAGGCGGAGAACAAGGCGGACGCGTGGTCGCCGAAGGGCCGCCTGAAAAAATCGCGCGCTCCAGGAAATCCTACACGGGACGGGCGCTCGCAGACATCTTCAAACGCGCCCGCCACGCTGCGCAACGGGTGGACAATAGTTTGCAGGAGTAGGAAACTCGGAACCTGCGGCGCCCGGAACGGTTGCGGGCGGCGCGCCGACAGGCTGATTTTGCGGGATCGGCTATTGCGCTTTTCAGCTTCGGCCGCGATTCGGCTCAAAAGCAAAGGAGTTCAACGAACGAGACCATGAGCATCTACCGCACGAAGCCCCTCAAAACCGCAGGCGTCAAAACCTATCCGCTCGGGTCGCGGCCGAGCAAGGTTTCCGTGAAGGATTTTGCGGGCGTTCCACGGCGGCACGCAACCATCGGCGAATGGGTGCGCGGCCTTCCCCGAATTCTCGCGGGCGAGGATTTTCGCGCAGTGGTTCGCGCGCTTGAGGGCGCGCGCCGGAAAAGGAAGCCGATCATCTGGGGATTGGGCGGACACGTCATCAAAGTCGGACTGGGACCCGTCCTGATTGATTTGATGGAGCGGGGATACGCGACCGCTTTCGCGATGAACGGCGCGGCGCTGATTCATGATTTTGAGATTGCGCTGGCCGGCGCGACTTCGGAAGACGTGCCGGCAGTGCTCGCGCGCGGGCAATTCGGCATGGCGGAAGAAACCGGGCGCTCAATTCACGAAGCGATCATCGAGGGCGACCGAGAAGAACTCGGCATCGGCGAAGCGGCGGGGCGGTTTCTGGCGCGCTCGCGCGAGGCGCGCTTCCGGCGTTACAGCGTGCTGGCGGCCGCGTATCGGCGGCGTGCGCCGGTCACCGTGCACGAAGCGATCGGCACGGACATCATTCACAACCATCCGGCGATGGATGCGCGGGCGCTCGGCGCGGCGACGCACCGCGATTTTCTGCTGCTCGCGGCGCTGGTGCGGGAGCTCGACGGCGGCGGAGTTTATCTGAACGCCGGCTCGGCGGTGATTCTGCCGGAAGTGTTCCTGAAGTGCGTGAGCCTGGCGGCGAATCTCGGCCGGGCGCCGCGCGGCATCACGACGGTCAACCTCGACTTCATCCAGCATTACCGCCCCACACAGAACGTGCTGCTGCGTCCGACGGGCGGAGGACGGCCCTCGCGCGCGAACCCGAGCCGCGGCATCGCGCTGACCGGCCATCATGAGTTGATGATTCCCCTGATCGCCGCAGCGCTCGACGGCCGCCGCGGGCGGGCGCGCTGACTATGGACTCGTTTTCTCCAGACCTCGCTTCACCGCCCGTTCCCGAGCCTCCGCGCGATCGCGAGCAGGCGCTTTGGAAGCCGGCTGACCTGGTTCTGTTCTTAGCCTTCATTCCCATCGCGTACGTCCTGGCGGGCTTCGTGGCGCTTGCCGGATATTCGGCGTTCCAGCCCCTGGCGGGCTGGCGCTTGACGACGCGCGCGCTCGGGCACAACGTTTTTTTCATGCTTGCCAGCGAATTGATCCTTTACGCGTTTGTCCTGGTGTATCTATACGTTTTGATCGTCGTCCATTATCGGGCGCCGTTTTGGGCGGCGCTGCGCTGGCGCGCGCTTTCGGGGGCGCGAACGGCGCAATTTCTGCTCGGAGGAATTCTGCTGGCGTTCGCGGTCGCGGCGGCGCCCACAATTTTTCCCGAACGGAAAACTTTCCCGCTCGAACAAATGCTTTCCCATCCCACATCGGCTTACGCCGTGGGCATCTTCGGGGTGGTCGTCGCGCCGTTCATGGAAGAGCTGGTCTTCCGCGGCGTGCTCTTCGCCTTTTTCGAGCGGCTCGCCGGCCTGGTTTTTGCCACCATGGGCACGGCGCTGCTCTTTGGCGCGCTCCACCTGCAGGAATACTGGGGCGCGTGGAACCACGCTTTCCTGATTTTCATGGTGGGATTCGTTCTTTCCTTCACGCGGGCGAAAACCGGCTCGCTCGTCCCCAGCGTCCTCCTGCACATCGCCTACAACGCCACCCTGGTGACGGCGCTCTTCTTCTCGATGCAGCACCTGCACGCCGTCCGTTAATTGTGGGCGGAGCCGTTGCTGCGGCCGCGCTTGACGTCAATCTGCAGGCGCTTGATTTTCTGGTTGAGAGTGGAAAGAGGAATTTTGAAGCGGTCGGCGGCTTCGGTCTGGCTCCATTCGGTGCGGGCGAGCATATCGAGAATCAGGCGGCGCTCGAAATCCTCGACAATCTCGAAAAGCGACTCGCCGTTCGAGCGAGAAAAGAGGACGGCTTCGCCGCGGCCGACGCAATCACGGGTCAAGGCTTCGGGAAGCAGTTCGATGCCGGCGACGGGGCCGGAAGAAAGGACGACGGCGCGCTCGACGGCGTTTTCAAGCTCGCGGACGTTTCCCGGCCAGTTGAAATCCACGAGGACTTTCATCGCTTCGGGAGTGAAGGACATCTTCGACCGGTTGTTTTCAGCACAGTACTTGACGAGGAAATGGTCTATCAGCGCGGGAATGTCTTCCTTGCGCTTGCGAAGCGGCGGAAGATTGAGGGTGATGACGTTCAGGCGATAGTAAAGGTCCTCGCGGAATTTGTTCTCGTCCACCAGGCGCTTCAAATCGGAATTGGTGGCGGCGAGGATGCGGACGTCCACTTTGATGGTTTCCGTGCCGCCGAGACGCATGAATTCGCGCTCCTGGATAACGCGCAAGAGCTTCGCCTGAAGCTCGGGACCGACGGTGCCGATTTCGTCGAAGAAGATCGTGCCTTCATCCGCGACTTCAAAAAGGCCGCGCTTGGTGACGAAAGCGGAAGTGAAAGCGCCCTTGACGTGGCCGAAGAGGGTGCTTTCGAGCAGGTCCACGGGCATGGAGCCGGTGTTGACCGGAACGAAGGGTTTATCGGCGCGGGTCGAGAGGGCGTGAATGGTTTTCGCGACGAGCTCCTTGCCGGTGCCGCTTTCACCGGTGATCAGGACGGTGGCGCGGCTCGGTGAGACCTGGGTGATGAGATCGAGAACTTTCTGAATGCGGTCGCCCTTGCCGACGATGTTCGGCAAGCCGAAGCGCTTGAGGGCCCGGCGCAACTGGAAATTTTCCGCGCGCAGGCGCGAGCCTTCGACGAGGTTGCGAACTTCGAGCAGAAGCTTGTCATTGTCCCAGGGCTTGGTGATGTAACTTTCAGCGCCTTCCTTGGACGCCTGGAAAGCGGTCTGGCTCGAATCGTAGGCGGTGATGATGATGACGGCGGCATCGGGCGCGTCGCGGCGAATGGTCTTCAAGACATCGATGCCGTTCGCGTCGGGAAGATTGCAGTCGAGGAGAATCACGTCGAAGGGCTCGGCGGAGAGCTTTTGGATGCCTTCCGCAGCCGTCGGCGCGGACTGCGCGCGGTAATCCTCCATCGTCAAAAGCTCGGTGAGGCTCTCGCGAATCTCCTGCTCGTCATCAATAATCAGGATTGAACCCTTAGCTGACATGGACGGGTTTCCTGGCGGCGGGGAACTCCATCCGGAAGGAGGCGCCCAGTCCCGGACGGCTTTCGACCTGGATCTTGCCGGAATGCTCTTGAATGATGCCGTAGGTGACGGAGAGACCGAGGCCGGTGCCGCGGCTCGAAGCTTTGGTGGTGAAGAAGGGGTCAAAAATCCTGCGGAGGTCGTCGCCTGAAATTCCAACGCCGTTGTCGGAAACTTCGGCGAAGACGGTGGAATTTTCGCGCTCAGTCGAAAGGGTGAGTTCGCCGCCGTGGGGCATGGCGTCACGCGCGTTCAGAATGAGATTCATGAAGACCTGCTGGAGCTTTCCGTAATTGCCGAGGACGGCGGGCAAATCGGGATGGAGCTGGGCATTCACGGAAATTTTAGCGGCGCGCAGCATGGGCTCGGCGAGCGAAAGGGATTCGCGGATCACGCGGTTCAAATCAATTTCCTCGTGCTCGCTTCCGCTGACGCGCGAGAATTTGAGCAGGCTGTTGACGATCTCGGACGCGCGGAACGCCTGCTTGATGATGCGGTCGAGCGTGCGGCCGCGAGGGTCTTCCGCGGGCTGCTGGCGGGCGAGCATCTGCGCCTGCGAAGCAATGACGGCGAGGGGCGTATTGACCTCATGCGCGACGCCGGCGGCGAGCATGCCGATGGAGGAGAGCTTTTCCGCCTGCATCAGGTGCTCTTCGAGCTCGACCCGCTCCGTGACGTCGGTCAAAATAATGAGGCGGCCGATGACGTCCTGGCCCTTCGAGAGCAGGGGGACGGTCGAGAGATTGACGACGCGGCGGTCGCCGCGGGCGTTCGAAAGCTGAAACTTGTAGCGGCTGGTCACTTTGAGCGGCTCGGAATCGGAAGGCAGTTCCGCGAGAAGCTCGGGCGGGAAAACATCCGCGAGGCGCTTGCCGACGGCGTCGCGCGCGGACAAGCCGTAGAACGATTCCATGGCGCGGTTCCAGGATTCGACGCGCTGGCCGAGGTTCGAGGCGACAACGCCCACGTCCACGGAGGCGATGATGTTTTCACTGAAGTCTTTGAGCGCCTGCACTTGATTCGCCTGACGCTCGAGCGATTCGTAGAGCTGGGCGCTTTCCAGCACCATGGCGATCGAGCCCGCAATCGTGCGGAGCAAATCCACATCTTCGCTCGAAAGATAACTGCCGTCGCGCCGGCGTCCGAGGCCGAGGCAGGCGAGCGTGCGGCCGCGGACTTCGAGCGGAAGATAATAATGCAAGCCGAGCGCCGCGACGCTCGCCCGATGGGCTTCCGCCACCTGCGTCGTGCGGGAGGGGTTCGCAAAAAACAGGTGCGACTTCGCGCCTTCGCCTTCAAGCGCGGAGAGGAAGCTCAGGTCGAGAGCCGGATCGGAGGGAAGGCCGCGCGATTCGGCGAGGCGGAAGGAGCCGGGCTCGGCGGCCAGGAAAAGAGCAAGGCGCCCGACGTTCAAAGTCGCGGACAAACGCTCGACCACCTGCCGAAGCAATATTTCAACGTGCGTTTCGGCGGCCAGCTCGCGCGCGAAATCGAGAAGCGTCTGGCGGTAGTTATAGCGCTCGGGATTGAAGAAGCGCGCCATGCGCCCCTGAATGGCGTTGACGAGCGGCTGGAAGAGCAAGGCGGTGATGATGATGGCGACGAGCCAGCCCGTCTCCGTGGTGATGAGGTCGCGCGCGCGGAAAAATTGGGCGAAGAGAAAAACCACGCCAAAGTAGCATCCCACCACGGCGGCGGTTGCGAGGGCGTAAGCCACGCCGCGGCGGAAAATGACTTCCACATCCATCAAGCGATAGCGCACGATGGCGTAAGCGAAGGTCAAGGGCAGGAAAATCAGCGTAAGCGACGAAAGCTTCATCCACTCCGCGGGCAAAAAGCCGAGGCCGAGAAAATAAGGGAGGGCGTAGAAAACGCTGAACGGAACGACGGAAAGAAGGATGCCTCCCGCCACCCACTTGAGCTGCTGGCGGCGGTCGGGCTCCTGAGCGCGGTGATAGGCAAAGGCGACGGCCACGGCGCCGGCAAGAAGGTAAAGGCCCATGTGGAGCGTCTCGAGGCTATCGAGCAGCCAGCGAACGGGCAAACCTGCGAAAGGCAGCAGGATGATTCCGGTCATCACCAGAGCGTGGAAGGCGAGCAAGACGGCCGCGGGAACGTAGAGCAGAACCACGCTCGAGGGATGGCGGCGAAGGATCGGCGCGCGGTCCGGAAATGTAAGACAGAAATGGAGGAAAATTGCGGGCTGCAGAACGAAGGCGACGACGTTCAACCAGTAAATGGCGCTGTCGAAGCCGTTCAAACGGCCTGTGTAAGAAAAAGTGTAAAGCACGAAGGAGGCGATGCAGAAAAGGAAAAAGTGCAGAGCCTTCGGCGCCGACCAGCGGCGCCCGAGAACGAAAGCGCCGATGAGGAGATAAAGCCAGCCGACGATTTCAAGATAATCAGCGAGTGAACCGCGGCTCTTCGCCGGAGTGATGATCACGGTCGCGTCAAAGCGTTCCGAGCCGCGCTCGAGATGGTAATGGGCGCTGGTCCAAATTCCACTTTGATAAATGGCCTGCGTCGCCTGCGCCGTCCTCTCGACGGGCCGGCCGTTGATGGAAAGCAGGATGTCTCCGCGTTCGATGCCGGCGCGCGCGCCCGGGCCGTTCGCGGTGACCGCCCAAGCCATCAGCCCCTTTTCAGTTCGCACCCAGGAGACGCCATCGGTCGGCAACTGGAAGCTTGCTCGCTGGCGCAAATTCAGGACGGAGAATACGACGAGCAGCACGGTCACTGCAACGAGGGCAACCGTCACCGATTTTAAAGGTGAATTGCGCTGCACCACTGCCTGTTCCTCCGGCCTGAAGAATACGCATCGAGGCCTAAAAAGCGCTAGTTAGGTGTTCAGCAAGTTACGTGCCAAGCCACTACGATCCTGAAACAATCTAAGCGCTTTGGAATGAGCATGATGACAAAGGTGTTAAAATCCATAAGCAATCGCTATGAGATTACAAAGTGAATTATTCCTAAAATGGAATTTATATATGAGGCAATGAGTTTCTGCGGTTTTGACTGCGGCTTTCATTGGTTCCCACGCTAAAACAGAACTGAAAATCCCCCTCGGAAACTACGATAGGCGGGAACGAGGTCGAAAGGCTGATTGCCGGATTTCGCGATGGGAACCGCACCCTGATTCAGGACATTTTGAAAGTCAGCGAGGGCTTCGATGTGAGCGGGCAGAAAGGCGAGCGTAGGGATGGGCTGGCGAATCTGCAATCCAACGAACGGTTCCGCTTGAACGGGGCCGTTCGTATAAGGGTCAACGACGGTGACCGTGCCTTTCGGCATCGAACTGAAAGACGCGCTGATTCGGGTACGGCACCGCGGAACGAAAGCCGTAACCACAGTGGAGATGGATCCGGCGTATTCGGAGCGCAGGATTCCCTGCCAGTCGGCCGGAAGCTCGCTCGCGACGGCGACAGGATAAACCTGCAAGGCCTGGCCGAGGTTATAAGCGACGCCGGCGCGCAGAAATTTTCCAAAGCCGCGCATGTAAGCGACTTGAACGCCGGAAGCGTGGAAGGCGCCGGAGTCGAGAATCACGCCGCCGACCGCGGGGTTGAGGAGCAGATCGCCTTCAAAGCCGGAAAGGCTGCGGCTTGGGCCAAAGCCCCAAACGGCGGCGTTATCAACGGCATCATGATAGACGGCGACAAGGAATTCAGAGTTCGAGCCGAATTTCTGATCGAATGCGGCTTCGGCGTGGCGGACGGTTTCAAGCGCCAGGCGGTTACCATTCATCGTCACGCGCGGAAACGCATCCAGGTTGCTGATGCGATCGAGCAGTTTATTGCCCTGTTCCGGCTGCGGGGCGCCGAAGCTGAAGACGACTTTGGATGAAGGACTCCGGCGATATTCGAGCGCGAGGCGTGGGTTTGCGGAGCCGACGTCCTGCAATCCATTGAGATAATCAATTTCGAAGCCGGTATCGAGGATCCAATGGCCGGACAAGCGCCGCTGCTGCGAGTAAGCGAGGGCGATTCCCTGGGCGCGAAGGAGACTGTTGGCGGGGCCGGCGATGGCCCCCGGCACGGCATCTTCGAGGCTCAACTGATGGACGGCGATCGAAAGCTGCTGAGGAGATGCGCCAAGCAAACCGCGGCGATAGGCGGCGGCGAAGGATGCACCCTCCGCGACGCTCGGGGAAAGCGAGCCGGCAACCAGGAGGTCAGAAGTTTGGCCGAGCGGCTCGGAGTAAGCGAGGACGCTCGCCAAGCCGGATTGGTCGGCGCCGCGAGAACTTGATTGTGGAACCATAGCAATCAGCCGCTGGCTCGTCAGCGCGGCGTTCTTCGCCGGCGGCGCGGAAGCCTGCTTCTGCTGATGCTGGAAGCGGAGGAGCGGACGCGTGGAACTCGACGTCCTCAAGATCCATTTCCAATCGTCTCCCCAGGTTGAAAACCTGCTCTTGCCCGCGGCCAAAACCGAATTCGCAAAAACATCGGCGAGAACAAATTTCTGTTGAGTCGTTTCGCCCGCTTGAACGTGCACATGATCGCGCATGGCGGGAAGGCGTGCGGGAGCGAGAACGCGCAGCGAATACCAGCCGGGCGTGAGGCGCTCGACCACGAAACGGCCTTGCGCATCGGTCATCACCCGCTCGACGAACGCCCCGACAACTTCATGGAGGGGTCCCAACGGTCCCGAAACCAGGACCGTCGAACCCATCAAGGGGTCGCCGCCGCGATCAGTGACCACTCCGGTGATGGTTCCGAAATTCTGGGCTCGGAGGGGAAGGTTCGCGAGAAGCGCCGCGAGAACGGCAAAAGCCGCGAGACGCAAGAAGCTTTGCAGGTTTTGGCGGTTCCTTTTCATCCGGTTGCTTTCACCTGGCCGACGAGGGCCGAGTCCCCCAAAAGGGCTTTCCGAATCCTTACTGAATTTCAAAATCAGCGGTCTTCGTATCGCTTGCCTTCTTGATATTGTCGGTCACCTTGATCTGGAGCTGGTATTTGCCGGGCGCGAGCGGCCCGAGCGGCATCTTCTTTGCAATCGTCAACTGCTCGGAAGCGTTGGGAATGCTTGCGGCGCTCTCCGTGTGGTCGAAGATCGCTTTCCCCTGACGGAGAATCTGATATTGGATATCCGCCGAGGGACGGTGCGTCTTCGGATTCACCCCCAGATTATACACCTGCATGTAAATATCAAGGTCCTGATTTCGCTGATAGACGCCGTCCACATCCGGGCGGACTTTGTCGCCGCCGATGACGAACGGGCCGGAACCGACTTCCGTCGAGGGCAGTTGCTCGATGAGGTCAGCGAGGATCAGCGAGCTGGTGGCGAGCTGCGTATCAGGAATGTTCGGGACGTTCAGGCGAAGCTCGGTGGTGCCGAGGTGGTTATCGGCCTTGTCCTTCACCACCATGCTCAGTTTATAGAGGCCGGGCCGCAAAGACAGGACTTTCTGATAGACCGATTTGTGGTTGACGTAGGCCTCGAAATCGTGCCGGGGGACGTCGAGGGCAACGCCATCGTCAAAGGTGGCCGCAACGCGGCCGCTCAGCGTGCTGACCTGGCCGTAGATGTCGAGCGTGGCGTGCATGATTCCGCTTCGATTCTGGAATTGCAAGTTGCGGTCCGCGACCTCAACGGTGATCGGGGTGAGAATCACGTCCTGGGTGAGGCGGATGAAATCGGCCTTCACCTGAAACGGCAGCGTGTTCGCCGAGATCGTGGAGGTCACGAGCGTTTTCAAATCGTTGAAGTCCACCTGGGGAGGCTGGAAGATTTTCGAGTACATATCGAGACGCGTGAATTCGTTGTACTGCTCGCTCATCGGGGCCATCGTTTCCATGGAGCCCTGTTGCGGCTGAATGATGAGGTTCGGATTCCAGACGGGTCCAATGGAGACGCCGCCCTGGCAGCCCGTCGTGTCGCCGGGTGTCTCCGCCATGGCGTCCTTTTCGCAGGGATTCATCGTGAGGTGGTACTCGCCCGTTCCGCTGGGGTCCACAAATTCCAGCACCACGTTCTCGCCGATTCCGGGAATGTAATTGTAGGTCCAATCCTCGAAAGGATAGGTGGTCATGGTCGAGGAATCGGGGCCCTCGAAAGGCACGGTGCCGGGGTCGGGGGTGTAGGTTCCTCCGGTCGGATGCGATTCGATCTCGTCCGGCGGGCCATACATGATGTAAATGCGCCCGCGGTCGGTTCTCCAGCCGGGAATGCCGGAAGAATAATGCTCGTTCGCATAGGCGATGCGGCGATAGAACTCGTCTTTGAAGCCGTTTTCCGGGCTGCCCGGATTGGGATTGCGGCGGGCCCAGAAAGCTTCGATGAATTGCTGCTGCTCGTTCGCGGTGGTCAGCTTAAGGAACGCCTTGCGCTCGGCAGGCGTTACGATGTAAGAAATCGGCCCCTTGATCCAGTTCTTATAAGGGCTCTCACTCTCACGCTGAATAGCCTTCCGGCGCTTGCGGTTTCTTCTGGATTGGCCGCGGTCGCTATCCTTCTTGTTATTCTTACTCCCGAACAATCCGGCGGAAAGCCGAGGCGGGGAAAAAAGACTTAGCGAGACGATCAGGAAAAACGCTAAGAAAACGGACTTTCTTCGAAACCCAATGGACATCAGGCCGCATACCTCCGAACTCAATCTGGCGAAAGTTCGGCTCAGCTTGATTCTATTTTTCACTGGTCCGGAAGTCAAGCATCGCTTTGCTTTGCGTCCGACTGCCTTGACCCACACCCGACGGTTTTTGTGATGCGGCCGGCGCGAAAAGGGTCGCCTCAAGCATGGACGAAGATTTC
>JAKASG010000049.1 GCA_021828285.1 Acidobacteriota bacterium
GCGACGTGGAGTCTGCCCCGAGTCCGCCGGCAGCTCCTCGCGCTGCTGATTAGACTCAGTGGACGTTGTGCGTGGTGCCTTACGGAGTTCACGGACACCTCATAGAACTTAACCTAGTATTACTAGGCTATCTGCCGTGGCCGGAAAAGCTCCAATGCGTAAGCGGCTACTGGCGCGCCTGGGTGCATCGCCAACTGAACGGCAATGTCCTGCCGGATAATTTCGAGGACTGGGTTTATTACCATTTCGGGAGCGGCATTGCACGCCATTTCATGATTCCCTACAACACCGAGTTGTGGGGACTTTCACCTCGTGAGATGAGCCTGGACTGGGTTCGGCCGTTCGTTCCCCAAAGCTCGCTGCGCGAGACGATGAAAGGGCTCATCGCCAATCGCACGGCGCGTGTCGGATATAACACCGTTTTTTTGTATCCGGTCCGCGGCGGGATGCAGGCTCTGGTGGATGCGCTCGCCGCCTCCGTTCCGAAGATCGAGCTGAACCGGCAGGCGGTTGAAATTGATTTGAGCCGGAAGACCGTGCGTTTCGCCGACGGGGGAATGGAGACTTACGAACGCCTCATTTCAACGATGCCGCTCGACACGCTTGTTCGGCTCGCGCGAGGCTTGCCGGACAACCTGCGCGGCGTGTCGCGGAGACTGCGGTGCTCGCGGCTGCTCAATGTGGTCTGCGGCGTACGGCGGCCCCTTCCCCATTCCTACCACTGGATTTATTTTCCGGAGGAAAAATTTCCCTTCTTCCGGCTTGTTTTCCCTTCGAACATCATGGCGTCGCTCGCGCCGCCTGATTCGGCCATCATTTCCGCGGAGATATCGAATCCCGAGGCCGGCAAAGCCGGCCAGCTCGCTCAAGCGGTGCGCGGGCAATTGCTCAAGCTCGGCATGGTTCGGCAACCGTCGGACATTGTCTTTACGGAGCAGAATTTCCTGACGCACGCTTATCCGGTTCACGACCAGCAGCGCGAAGCCGCCGTCTCCGAACTTCTGGATTTCTTCAAGGGCAAGGACGTTTTTTCCATCGGACGGTTCGGCGCCTGGCGCTATTCGAGCATTGACGACGCAATTGTCGGCGCGCTCGATGCGGTGGAAGAAATGGTCGAATCCCCCGTAGCCGTTGCAATCTGATCCCGCCGAGCCACTCAAGCTGGTCTCTTAGGGTTGACGCGAGGCCGGCTTTCCCATAGACTTTCCCGTTCCGCATCTCGCATCAGCAAATTTGCTCAGCAGCGAACAAAGCAACTCTGCGGGATGCAGGCTGGAACGATCCGGGAGGCTCGCATGAAAAATTATCCGCTCTTTCAATCCATCCTGCGGTTGGCGAGGCGCGGGACGCCGTGGGGCGCGCTCTGCGCGGCTTTCGTGGCGCTCGCGCCGATTTTAGCGGCGCAACAGCCGATGCTCGTCCCACAACCGCGCGAGGTGAAAGCTGGCGGGCGACCCCTCGTCATCACACCCAATCTTGAAATCGTCCTGCCCGTGCCCGTCCAGCCGGGAGATCCTTTTGCGGCCGAGTGCCTGGCGCGCGAAATCAAGCGCGCGAGCGGCCTCGATATTCCTGTGGTCTCGGCCGCAACGATTCCCTCCGACCGTCCCGTGATTGTTCTGGGACGTCTCGATCAGGACGCGATTGCGCAAAAGCTTCGTGCGCGCCACGTCAGAATCTCAGGCATTGCTGACCAGGGTACCGCGCTTTCCGTGCGTGCGACCGGCGCGGTGGTCGGTGGAAAAGATGCAGCCGGACTTTTCTACGGTGTGCAAACGCTGCGCCAGCTCGTGGTGGGGGAGGGAAGCGCAACTCGCATTCTGGCCGCGCAGGTGCGCGACTGGCCGGGGCTCGAGTATCGCGGCACGCAGGTAGATATGAGCCGCGGACCCGTTCCGAAATTGAGCACGCTCGAGCGCATCGTCCGGACGGCCGCGCAATTCAAACTCAATCAGCTTTACATGTATATGGAAGACACGTTTCGCCTCAAGGACCAGCCTTTGGTCGGCGTGCTGAGCGACAGTTTGACGCGCGCGGATTGGAAGATTCTGGTTCCTTACGCCGCCCGCTATCACGTGACGCTCGTTCCCGCGACCGAAGACTGCGGCCACCTGCACAAAGTCATGCGCTTCGATGAGTACAGCCGCTTTGCCGAGCGTCCGCACGGAGCGGTCATCGCCGTGGGCGATCCGCGCGGCGCCGCATTCCTGAATTCCATGGACAGCCAGTTGGCCACCGTCTTCCCGTCGCCCCTATATAACGTCGGCTGCGATGAAACCTTTGAGCTCGGCCTCGGACGGAGCAAGGGAATGGTTGAAAAAGAGGGCTACGGCCCGGTTTACGTGGACAGCCTGAAGACCGCGGCCGGCATTGCCGAGAAATACGGCAAGCAGGCGATGTTCTGGGGTGACATCGCCGTCGAGCATCCGGAAATGATTCCGAGCCTGCCGCGCAACCTTATCGTTGCGAGCTGGGAATACGGTTATCACAAAACGTACGATAAATGGGTCCAGCCGTTTGCGAACACGGGGATGAAAATTTTCGTCTGCCCGTGGGTTGCGAACACCAGCGTCATCATTCCCGACGATGAGGAAGCTGCTTGGAACATCGCCGGCTTTCTCGCCGCCGGCCGGAAAGTGAACGATATCGGGACCATCGTGACGGTCTGGAACGACGACGGCCAAACGCTTTACGGCCTGAATTGGTGGGGCATCGTTTACGGCGCGGCGTCCGCGTGGGAGCCGAAGCAAGTGAGCGTCGCGAAGTTCGATCAAAAATTCGACTGGGTGTTTTATCGCAATCCGGGGCACGAATTCGCGGACGCGATTGCCTCGCTCTCGCACCTCAATGAAGTTCTTGCCGCTGGAAACACCAATGCAACGCTCGGTAAGGGCGGTTACGACGGCGCCCAGGATTCGATGTTCTTCATGAATCCCTTCACTCCCGCCGGCCGCGCCATGGTGACAAAAGAATCGCCGGTCGCATCCGACGTTCGCATGACCGCCGAACATGATTACACCGTGCTTGCGAATGACCGGGGCCTTGCCCGCCGCAACGCTTACACGCTCAACTATTACAAATTCGCCGCGCTTCGCCTCGACGACCTCGGCATGAGGATTGAGTATGCGCAGGAAATTTCAAATTATTACGCCGATGCCGTCGCCCATCAGTTCGACCACGGCCCGAAGAATCCTCTTTATGACGACTTGTCCGTCATTGACGGAACGAACGGACGCTTTCAGGATTTGCGTGATTACACGACGCGCCTCGAGGAGATTTATAAAAAGCTTTGGCTCAAAGAAAATCTGCCCCATTGGATGCCGAACATGCTCCAGCTTTACGGGCGGGACAGCCTGTTGTGGCAGTCGCTGATTGCGCGGCTTGCGGAAGCCCGGGACGAGCACTATCACGGCACGCCGCTGCCGCCGCCTGATGCGTTCGGGTTCCTGCCGGCGACTCCCGTTGCCCCGGCTCAATAGCGAGGGGCCGTGCAGCCCAGGTCCCCCGGTTGAGGGACAAGCGGACGCAGTCCGAAGACTTCGCCAGTCGTCGCAAAGCGTGAAGCGCACCGAATTCGCGAAATCTACTTCACCGCGCCGGTAAAAAACGCCGCAGCGACAAAGCACATTCCCGAAAAATAAATTGCGAGCATCGTGCGCGCGAGAAAATTTGAGCCGTAATCGCCCGCTCGCGCGAGCGGCCGGCGGCATTGGATTGCTGCGGCCGCAAACGCAAGCTGCGCGAGCGCCGCACCCGCCGTGGGTATTGCCGCTGCCTCCGCGTGCCTGGTTACGCGCGCGTAACTCCCC
This sequence comes from Acidobacteriota bacterium, assembly GCA_021828285.1. Lineage (GTDB taxonomy): Bacteria > Acidobacteriota > Terriglobia > UBA7540 > UBA7540 > JAKASG01. The sequence goes on from JAKASG010000049.1 coordinate 3,810, forward strand.
GCGATGAAAATCATCGCTGTCAGCCCCAATCCGGCTGCTAACTCGAGCCCGAGTTGCCGCGGCGGATTTTTCATCAGCCAGAGCAGCGCCAGGAAGTAGGGAAAGGTTGCGAAGACCAGCCCGATTCCGCGCGACGCGTCGCGGCCCGGCTCGAAATGGAAGAAAGCTCCGGGAACAAGCCAAAGCGCCCCGACGGCCGCGAGTGCGCTCACGCGGCACGCCCGCAGCCATCCTCCGCTTGCCGGAACCTCTCCGGTGGTTTGCCGGGTTGCCACATCTGAATTGTATCGCCGAGCGGCCCTTCCGGCCTGCGGATGGCGCATTTTTGAAAACCGTGTAAAATGGAATCATGGGGCCGCGGAAAGTTCTGATTTGGATCTGCGCTGCGAGTGCTGCAACCCTCAGCGCTTCGGCCCTTGTCGGCAGCAAACCTGCACAAGCATCCATCGTCGCCGCACCCGCGACGCCTCCGACGGTCAATATTTCCGCCTACAACGCGAAGTTGCTCTCGATCGCGAACCTTCCGCCGAAGAGCGATTGCGCAAAAGCAGCGAGAGCCGCCACGCTCGTGCCGGCAGCTCTGAAGATCCGCCGCGTCGCCGAAGTGACGCGGCCCGTGGCCCCGAAGAAGGCGTATCTTCGGCCTTGCGGTCCGCCACTCTGGCCCGTCCACGCGGTTTATCCGGATGCCGGCGCTTTGCTGCCCTTCAAGCGCATTGTCGCCTATTACGGCAATTTCTTTGTCCCGCGCATGGGGATTCTCGGAGAATATGCGCCGGAAAAAATGCTCGCTCTGCTGCACGCGCAGGCGGCGGCGTGGGCCGCGGCCGATCCTTCAACGCCGGTCGTGCCCGCGCTCGATTACATTGTCGTTGCCGCTCAGGGAATTCCCGGCCGCGACGGCAAATACCGCATGCGCATGCCCCCGGGGCAGATTGAAAAGGCCGTCAAGATGGCGGACCAAATCCACGGCCTCCTGTTCCTCGACGTCCAGCCCGGGTGGAGCACGGTCCAAGTGGAAGTCCCCCGCCTTGCGCCGTATTTGAAGCTCCCGAACGTCGAACTCGCGCTCGACCCGGAATTCGCCTTGACCGATGGCAAGCGCCCCGGCGCATGGCGCGGCACACTCAACGCCGCCGATATCAATTTCGCTGCGCGGTTCCTCGCCAAGACCGTCCGAGAAAACAAACTCCCCCCAAAAATCCTCGTCGTCCATCGCTTCACCCAGCGAATGGTGAGCGACTATCGCGGCATCAAGCCGCTGCCGCAGGTCGAGATCGTGATGGATATGGACGGCTTCGGTTCGCCTCCGCTCAAGGTCGCCGCCTACCACGACTTCATCTCGAGCCAGCCGGTTCAGTTCACCGGCTTCAAGCTGTTCTACAAAAACGATCTGAAGGGCGGTGGCAGGCTCATGACACCCGAGCAAGTTCTGCGGCTCTCGCCCCAGCCAAGCTTTATTCTTTATCAGTAGCTCCTCCGAAGCCGCCGCGCGTCACGGTTTGCGATCGCGGCCGCGTTCCTCGCTGTATTTCCCTGCATTCGCTGGCATAATAAAAGGGCGATGCCGGAAGCCACAGCGCAGAGCGGCCCTCACGCGAATCATCTGATCTGCGAAAAAAGCCCTTACCTGCTGATGCACGCGCACAATCCCGTCGAATGGTATCCCTGGGGGGAGGAAGCTTTCGCTCGCGCGCGCCGGGAAAACAAGCCGATTTTTTTGTCGGTCGGCTACTCCACGTGCCATTGGTGTCACGTCATGGAGCAGGAATCGTTCGTGGATCCTGGGACCGCGCAAATCATGAACCGATTTTTCATCAGCATCAAAGTGGATCGCGAAGAGCGCCCGGACGTGGACCGCATTTACATGACGTTCGTGCAGGCGACGACGGGCGCGGGCGGATGGCCGATGTCAGTGTTTCTCACGCCGGAATTGAAACCCTTCTTTGGCGGAACGTATTGGCCGCCCGAAGACCGTTACGGCCGGCCGGGTTTTCGCGCTGTGCTCGAGCGCGTTGCGGAGGCGTGGGAACGCGACCGCGAAAAGATTCTCGCCTCCGCCGACGAGGCCACGAATTACCTCGGCGAAATATCGAGTTCCGGCCGGGGTCCTTCCAGCCAGGAGCGTTTTCCTGCGGAATCGCTGATGGACGAAGCCTTTCGACGGTTCGACCGGGCCTTCGACCGAGTTCACGGCGGCTTCGGCGGCGCGCCGAAGTTCCCTCGGCCCGTCGTCTTCAACTTCCTGCTGCGCTACTTCGCCCGCAGGCGCGACGAGCGCGCCTCGGAAATCGTGCTCGCGACCTTGCGCGCAATGGCCGCCGGCGGCGTCCGCGATCATCTGGGAGGCGGATTCCATCGCTACTCGGTGGACGCCGCGTGGCACGTTCCGCACTTTGAGAAGATGCTTTACGACCAGGCGCAACTTGCCCTTTCCTATCTCGAAGCATTCCAAATCTCGCGCGATCATTTTTACGCGGAGGCTGCGCGCTCGATTCTCGATTATGCGCTCCGCGATTTGCGCGATCCCGCCGGCGGATTTTACGCGGCGGAAGACGCCGACAGCCTGGTCGCGGGCGAAGAAGGACGCCGCGGCGAAGGCGCATTTTATGTTTGGACGGCGGATGAGATCGAGCGCGTTTTGGGCAGGGAAGCGGCCGCCGTCCTCAACTTTTATTATGGCGTTGGCGCTTCCGGCAACGTGCAGGACGATCCGCAAGGCGAATTCATCGGGAAGAACATCCTGCACGCCGTGCATTCGCCTGCGGAGGCCGCGGAGATGTTCCGCCTGAGCGAAGAAGAAATCGCTCGCCGCCTCGCCGACGCTCGGGGAAAACTTTTCGCCGCCCGATCCGCCCGCCCGCGCCCCAACCTGGATGACAAGATTCTCACCGCCTGGAACGGCCTCGCGATCTCCGCGCTCGCGCGCGCTTCGGAAGTTCTCGGCGATCCGCGCTATGTCGAAGCAGCCACGGCGGCGGCCGCGTTTGTCAAATCCCGCCTGACGTCGCCCGAAACGCGGATTTTGCTCCGGCGGTATCGCGAGGGTGAAGGTGCGATTGAAGGCTTCCTGGAGGACCACGCTTTTCTCATTCAGGGCTTGCTCGATCTTTATGAGGCTTCCTTTGACGTTGCACACCTTGCCTGGGCGATCGAGCTCCAGGAAAAGCAGGACGAGCTTTTCTCGGATACTGCTTCTGGCGGTTATTTCTCGACCTCCGGGCGAGATGATTCCGTCATCCTGCGCTTGCGGGACGATTACGACGGTGCGGAACCCGCCGGCAATTCCGTCGCCGCTATGAATCTGCTTCGGCTTGCGGAAATGACCGGCCGCACAGCCTGGCTCGAGAAGGCGGAGGCTATTTTCTCCCTGTATTCGAGCCGCCTTCAGGCGCACCCGGAAGCTATGCCGCAAATGCTTGCGGCACTAGAATTCGCTTTCACGGGAGGAAAGCAGATTGTCATCGCCGGCAGCCCCCGCGCCGACGATACCCGCGCGTTGCTCCAAGTCGTCCGCGAAAATTTCATTCCGAATCGAGTTCTTCTCCTCGCCGACGGCGCACGGAGCCAGGAGCACCTCGCCGAATTTTCGCCGCGCGTCGCCGGCTTTGCTCCCGTCGCCGGACATGCCGCTGCCTACGTCTGCCAGGACTTCGTTTGCAAGCTCCCGGTCACCAACCCGCGAGATCTTTTCGCGCAGCTCGCCCGCACATAGTCTGCGGCGAGCACGTGGCCTTCAGTTCGTGCATGAGCTTTTGTTCGGATAATCTCAGCCGCTCGCGGTCAATGCGGGCACCCCAGGCGCATCAGACGGAATGGTTCGGGAGGGGCTTGATGCTTTTGACAAGCTGGATGTATTGAGGGTTCGAGTGCAGCGGCGCGAAGACCGGATCGAAGGGGACATACATTATCCAGCCTTCTTTTGCTTCAAAGGCAAGTTTGAGATAGGCGAGCGCCTTTGTTTTGTCGCCGGCAAGCATCAGGAAGCGTGCGCTATCCACATCGCTGCCGTAGGAGAGGGCATCGCTCAATTCAGCAATTTCATGAAGCGCGGCAGAATAGCCTCCCGTTCTGTATTCGCGCAGGATCCGCCGCTGGTTTTGGGCGCTCAGGGCAAGGCGGATCTCCTTCTGCGTTTCCTTCCAGGAATCGGCCTTGTCGCCCGCCAACGCGTAGGCCTGGAGAGCTTTGAAATGCGCGCTGATGAAGTCGGGGTTTTCGCGCGCGACTCTTTCGAATTGCGCGATGGCCTGCGGATACTTCTGCTCGTAGAAATAGAGCCAGCCAAGATTGGTCTGGAGAATGAGCGACTGGGGGTCGAGGGCGAGCGCCGCTTTCATCTGATCCTCGGCTTCTTTGAATCGCCCCGCGGTCATAAGTATCTGAGAGTACCAGTGGTGCGCGTCAACATTGTTGGGCGAAAGTTGGATTGCGCGCCGGAGTTCGCGCTCGCCTTCCGCGGCATCCCACCTGTAAAACCAGTCCGAAAATCCGAGAGCTGCGTGAGCTTCGGGAAGCGAAGGATCCAAGGCCATCGCCTGTTCGGCGGCGGCTTGTCCCAGACTCCGAGCGTAGTCAGGGTCAATCCAGCTGTATTGCCCCATCAAGTCGTAAGTGACGGCAAGTTCGGCATAAGCATTCGCGTAATGAGGATCGCTTGCCGTTGCATCCGCAAAGCGGACAGCCGCATGATTGAAACCGTCTCGTGAGCGCTTGGACAAATCGTAAAGTCCGCGCAAATAGTCGTCATGGGCCGCAAACGTGACAGGAATGCGAGGACGGGCCTGCCCCGGAAGCAGCTTCAAGGCGAGTTCTTCACCCACCGAGCCGGCAACACTCGATTCGAATTGAAGAAGCTGGCTTGCGTCCCCGTCATAGGAGTCCGCCCACAAGCTCGACTGGTCGCGCGCGCGAATCAACTGCGCCGCGACGCGAACGTGTCTTCCTCCGCCTTGAACGCTCCCCTCAATAAAATACTGCACGCCCAAATATCGCGCGAGCTGCGGAATGTTGCGGCGGCCGCTCCCAGCCGTATTCAACGGCCCGCCCATGACCACCTTAAGACCGCCGCCATAATCGCGGGCGAAACGGGTCGTTACCTCTTGAGTCAAACCTTCGGCCAGGTAATCGTTCGCGGCGTTTCCTGTGAGGTTCTCGAAAGACATCACCGCCAACGCCACTCGGGGAGTGTTCGCCACTGCCTTGCGGGACGACAAATGGGTCGCGACAATCGCAGCGGCGAGAATCACAACAGCCGTTCCTCCAGTCAGAACCGTCCACCGCCACAGGCGCGCCCGGGACGCACGTTTCGCCGGCTCGCCGCGGGGCTTTACATCTTCGGTCCAAGCCTCCGCGATAAAGCGATAGCCCCGCTTGGGAACGGTCTCGACAAAGCGGGGAGTTTCCGCGTTATCGTCAAGGGCGGCCCGAAGCCGATTGACGGCGGTGTTCAAGCCGTCGCTGAATTCGCCGTAAGGCTGATCCGGCCAGAGCCGCTGCTGCAATTCTTCGCGCGTTACCAGCGTTCCAGGCTGCTCCACCAGCATGGCCAGCAAGCGAAACGGCTGGTCAGAAAGCTTCACTTTTCTTCCGCTCTTGCACAATTGTCCGGAGGCTAGGTCGCACTCGTAGACGCCGAAACGGACAATTTTATGCGCCGCCCCATCGTCGTGGTCCATTGCCCTGCCACCCCTGATGCTTCGCTTCAGCTTATCATGGCTGTCAATCTGACTTCCACAGGCTGTTAGACGGCCAGCTAACCCATGACCGTTGTTGAAGATACCCGATTAGAAAAAAGTTTTGCGGAAATTAGCCGCTGTCTATTGACACGCCCAAGACGCCGGCGGCAGTATGTCTACAATTTAGCGGGAGAGTGCCGCTGGAAGCCGCGAGAATGAGGGGGGTGGTTCCCATGAAACGACCTTTAGTTCTGTGTGTGTTCGTGTTCCTTGCCGCGATGTCCGCGGCCGCGCAAACAGAGACAATCCTGCACACCTTTGCCGGAGCGCCGAGCGATGGAACGGCGCCCCTCTTCGGCAGCCTCATCATGGACAGTTCAGGAAATCTCTACGGCACAACGAGTGTCGGGGGTAATGGAACAGGGACGGATTGCGCGTCTGTTACCGGCGCCTACGCCGGCTGCGGCACAGTTTTCGAGCTGTCTTCGAACGGTTCAGGCGGCTACACCGAAAAAATCCTTTACAACTTCAACGGCACGCCCGACGGCGACTCGCCGGTGGGGGGGCTGGTCATGGATGCCGCCGGAAATCTTTACGGCACCACCGCTTACGATGGCGTCCCCAGCTCCTGCACGTCTGCCGCTCACGGTTCGGTCTTCGAGCTCTCTCCGAACGGCTCCGGGGGCTATGCGGAGAAAATAATATACAGCTTCAACAATTCCTGCTCGCCGGGGGGGTTGACCGACGGCGGCCTTCCCAACTCGACGCTGATCATGGACTCCGCGGGAAACCTCTATGGCACCACCTCCGGGGGCGGCTTTTGCGCCGCAGGAACAGTCTTCCAGTTGGTCAATTCCTCTGGAACCTGGACGGAGAACCAACTCTGGCAATTCGAGGCGGGCGCAGCCGGCGCGGCCCCGGCCTCATGTTTTACGGACGGCGCAGCCCCGGTGGGCGGCCTCGTGATGGATGCCAATGGAGATTTGTTCGGCACCACCTCCGGGGGCGGGACCACCAACCAGGGGACCGTCTTCGAACTCGCTAAAACTTCAACCGGCTACACCGAGGCAGTCCTGTATAACTTCACGGGCACGAGCCTCGACGGCTACGACCCCAACGCCTCTCTGATTCTGGACGGGGTCGGCGATCTTTACGGCACCACGGCCGGCACGAGCGGGGGCGCAGGGCTCGGCGGGACCATTTTCGAGCTGGCCCTCAATCCGTCCGCCATTCCCCCCTCGCCGCCCTACACATTCAAATTGCTTTACAATTTTTCGTGCGGCACCGATGGTTGCTCCCCCCTCGCGCCTTTGGTCATAGACCGATCGGGCAATCTTTACGGCACAACGAACACCGGAGGGCCGAACGGACTCGGCGTGGTGTTCGAATTGGCGAACAATTCCGGAACCTACTCGGAAAATGTCCTCCATGGTTTCCCCACCTCCTCCACGGACGCAAGTTATCCCGAAGCCGGCCTACTCATGGATGCCTCCGGCAACCTCTACGGGACCACGACCGGGGGCGGCTCGACGAATGCCCAATTGGGAGCGGTTTTCGTGCTGAGTTCGACGGTGCCCGCCGCCACGGTCGCGCCTTCGAGCCTCGCCTTTTCCAGTCAGGGCGTCGGCACGACAAGCTCGGCGCAAAACGTTACGGTAACGAGCAGCGGCGGCGCGAACCTCACCTTCGGATCGAGCGCTGTGACCCTCTCGGGGACGAATGCTGCCGACTTCGCGATTTCGTCGGACGGCTGCAGCGGCCAGTCCATCGCTCCAGGCGGTACTTGCACGGTGGGCGTCACGTTCACGCCTTCTCTCGCCGCGACTGAAAGCGCGACCCTCGACCTGGCTGATAATTCCAGCGCGGGCAGTCCCCAGACTGTGAGCTTGAGCGGGCAGGGAGTGGACTTCTCGATCGGTGTGGGGAGCGGCACCTCATCAAGCGCATCCGTCTCGCCCGGAAGCACGGCCACTTACTCCTTGAGCCTCTTGCCCTTGGGTGGTTTCAATCAGACGGTGACGCTTGCCTGCGCCGGTGCACCCTCTGAAGCGGCTTGCACGCCGTCGCCTGCTTCGTTTACGTTCAGCGGGTCGAACGCACAGACCGTATCCGTGAGCGTAAGTACAACCGCGCCCTCGCTGGCCATTCCTCCCGCCGCGCCGTTCTCAGGGAATCGCCCGTTCTGGCCGTTTGTCTTTGCGGCGCTTTTGGTGATAATCCTCGCCGCGCTTGAAGCCCGGCGGGCTCGCGGGTTGAGTTTGAAGTTGTGGCTCGCCACGCGGATCCGCCGAATCGTGCTGGCCGCGATCCTGTTAGGCGTGGCGACGTTTGCCGCCTGCGGTGGCGGAGGCTATTCCGGCCCGCCGCCGAATCCCGGCACTCCGGTGGGAAATTACACCCTGACTGTAACCGCGACATCGGGCAGCCTGACGCATTCCATTTCATTGACGCTGGACGTTCAATAACGCCCATTCCCCACACGGCGGGTTCGTTTCGTGCGAGCCCGCCGCGTCAAAATGTTCGGGGCATCCCCGGCTCGAGTTGAGCCCCCTTCCGGCGCCCCTCCGCGCGTCGCCGGCTTTGCTCCCATCGCCGGTCGTGCCGCTGCCTATGTCTGCGAAAACTTCGTTTGCCGCTTGCCGGCCTCGACTCCCCAGGAGCTTTCCGCGCAGCTCGCCCGAGTGCTTCGCCAAGCACGCTGAAATCGCTATAATAATTGGACTTGACAAGGAAGGCACCATGTGTAAACTGGCGTCCATTCCTAGGACGTTAGCAGCCAGGTGGCATGCCCCATGAGGCTCGGTTCGGTGGCTGAAGACTTCAGGAGGTGCGGTATGCGGGCCCGGCGCGTCTTTGTGTGTGCTCTGGTTCTTTTTACCGCATCACTTTGCCGGGCGCAAATACCCGACCCACTCAACGCAGCGTCTGCTCCGCAGCCCGGGTCCGACCACAATTACATTGATGTGGGCACAGAGACCGTGAACCCCGCCGACGGCTCGCTGACGTTCCATCTCAATGTCCCGACGACGCTGAACGACCCCAGCGGGCTGGGGCCGCACTGTACCGGCCAGAATACCGAACACAAAAACGTTCTCACCTGCGAGCAGGCACAGGCCGCCGCCCAGTTGACGGCGACGCTGAAGAACTCGACTCAGGAGCGGGCCCAACAGCAGAACGATCATCCCGTGCACGAGGCTGGGGTTGTAAATCAAACGACCTCCCCAGACGCCAATGGCAATTCAGGCCACGTGCAAATCGTTTACGCCAATGCTCAAGACATGGGCGGAAAGGGCGGAATAGGGGGCAAGTTAAGCGCTGGCGCGACGGATGCCACAGCCAACACTGGCGCTGGTGGCCTCGCCAAAGGCCAAGTGAACGTTCAGTTCCTTACGGCGAATGCGGGCGGAAAGGTCGGGAGGATCAAATTCGGGTACGGGGCGTCAGCGAGCGTGGGGGCAAGGGTCATAAAGATCGGCAGCCAGAACTCATTTTCGGTGGAGGGCTGAAAGGTTACAATCAACAGCAGTATGAGCGGGGTGAGCGCAAGCGTAAGCGGCCATTTTATCGTGGGGCACGGCTTTAGCATTGGCGGCGGAGCGACACTCCTTGAGCTTGGCGCCAGCCTGGGCATCACGGTGACCCCGCCGGAGCCGCCGAACCCGCCGAACCCGCTACGATTAGGAGACAAACCATGAGCACACTCATCTTTGGGCTGCTGGGGGGAGGCGGCTTTGTAGTGCTCGGGAGGTGGATTTATAGCAACCCGACGACCATGTATGTGAGTTCGCTCGGTGCCGGCCGCGAAAATTCCCTCCCAGAGCTCGGTGCCAGGATATTTGCGACTCTGCTCATTTTTCTTGGCTCATTCGGGGCCACGGCCGCGCCCGCGGCCATGCTGCTTCACCGCGCAGCTGCGATCACGCTCACCGCCGCGACGGCAGGGGCTCTCGGCGCCTGGCTCCTTCGTCCGCGGGTCGTGGCCGCGCCACGTGGCGCGGCGGGCTCCCCCGAAGGGGTAAAGACGCGGCGCGGCCCGTCCCTGACGCGCAAGGGCAAGGTGCTTCTAGCCACGATGGCTGCCGGAGTGGTTCTGTCGACAGCCGAGGCCCTGGGCCTGCCGGCGCTCGGCAGGGGTGCGCTGTGGCCGGACGCGGCACTGGTTACAATCCTCGCGGTGGCCGCGGGCATGCTGTCAGAGATGCTGTTTGTGAAGTGAGCCCGGGCCTCCAAGCGCTCCAGTCCACCCCCTGCGCTTGCGCGCGACTCGTGCCCCGAATCGGCCCTATGGCGGGAGCGACGGGTTACATTCTTAAATGTCTCGACGGCATCTCACCGGTTACATTTAATACTTCTCGATACGCCGGCTTGCAAATCTCGCATTTCAGATTGAAAATGGGCGCTGGGGCGGCGGGCCGCGTTCGCCGGTGTTTGGGAACGTTCCGCGAAGGCTCGGCTTCGACGTGCGGTAATTTCGCCTCGATGTTCGGAGAAGGCGGCGTGAGCAATTTTTATCTGACACCGCACCGCGACTATGAGCCCGCCCTCGGCCGCTGGCTGACGCCCGACCCGGGCGGAATCAAGGTCGTAAACCTCGCCGACCCGCAGACATGGAACATGTACGCTTACGTGACGGACAACCCGACGACGCTGAACGACCCCACCGGGCTGGGGCCGCGCTGTACCAGCCAGAATACCGAACACAACAACGTCCTCACCTGCGAGCAGGCACAGGCCGCCGCCCAGTTGACGGCGACGCTGAAGAACTCGACTCATGAGCGGGCCCAAAAGAAGAAGAACAATACGCCAGCCAAGTTCGTCGTCGAGAACAAGAAGACGGAGAACCACGGCTCGTACTCGACTTTCGCCTACCAGCTTGAGAATTCGAGCGGCACGCCCCTCACGGGGACATACGGCGTGGAGGAGCATCTCTGGAGCGACCGCGCGGCTCGCCACCACGCACATATTGCGAAAAACTCTGAGGGAGAGTTTGTAACGATCCACGGTGGCGAGGCCCACGACAATGTGGGATACAATCCGGGTGGCCCCGGAGCCGCCAGTTTCAACGTCTATCAAACCTTTACGGTGCGGCAGAGAGGTTTCGTCTTCTTTTGGAAGCACTATAACCTGCACACCGAGTTTGAGCACGAAACCGTCGTTAATGACGGGAGCTACTTCAACAGCGTTATCGATATCGTGCCTTGATCCGAGCGGGAGGGGCGTATGGAATCTAGCCGACTCTGCGCTGCTATCCTTATTCTTAGCGGCGGATTAGCTTGCCTCGTAGCGGTCACCCTGCCCCAGGCTGAATCAGGCTCGCCCGGTGGGGGCCAGCGCAACGAAGATTCCGTCCTAGAATACCTTGCGCCGGCACTCTCGTCTGCAGGGGAAGGGGCCCGACTCTATTACCGGACGGAATGTGACATGCGCAAGTCGAAGAGGTGGGACCCTGTCCCGTTCCCCCGCGTCGAAGTGCAGGCACCGTCCAAAGGCGTGAAAGGGCTTGCCGGCGTTCGCGCGATGTTTCAAAAGAACCGGGACGTCGTGGTAACGGAAGGACCTTCCGGGATAATCAGGATAAGAATTGGGAACGTCCTCGGCAGGATTCTGCAGACGAAGATCCGTCGCCTTACCCTCGGCTTCTTGGAACAGCATTTTCCAGAATGGACCATTTACAGGATTGGTAGGGCAAGGGGTCTAAAAGCTGCGATGCGCAGATTACACACGGAGGCAGCTCCATTCTCTCCACCTCTGGAGAGCGTCAGGGTTATTCGCGGAGCGCCGCACTTGCCTTCCGTGATGAGGAATGTTACCCCGGAACAGGTGCTCGACCTAACTGTAGAGAAGTTTAAGGGGATTGCCATTTACGGGGAGTGTACGGAGTCGAGCGGCAGGCGCTTGTACAGGCTGGACTATGTTGAGCTCCCTCGTGGCAGGGACCTTGAGTCGAACGGCTCGGGGCGTCGGTAGCGGGCCACGGTCAGAGTCTTCCCTGGCCGTGGGTTTCTGACATGCGAAGAAGCCCGCGGTTGGGAATGCGCCAACCGTGCCTACCGGTTCTTCACCGACATAATATCACAACGCGATATAATTCTCCGCACTGGATTCCCGCTCGCGCGGGAATGACGTGCGGGACAAAGCCGGATTGCAAATCCCACTCTTCAGATCGAAAATGGACGACGGGGGGGCACATTATTTCTATGACGATGCGAATGGATCCCAGCGCGTGATGACGAAGGCGGACGGCACGCCCGATTCGGTGGCGGATTTCTATCCGTTCGGCGAGCCGCACTGGCCGGTAGGTTCGCGCGCGGACAATTACATTTTCGCGGGGCAGTACACGGACGAAAATGGCGAGGACGCGGGCAATAGCACCCCGCATCGCCACTATCAGGACGATTGGGGGCGCTGGATGACGCCCGATTCGTCAGTGGACGAACCTGTCGGTCCGGGCGGAATCAAGGTCGTGAACCTCGCCGACCCGCAGACCTGGAACCTGTACGCTTACGTGACGGACAACCCGACAACGCTGAACGACCCCAGCGGGCTGGGGGCGCACTGTACCGGCCAGAATACCGAACACAACAACGTTCTCACCTGCGAGCAGGCACAGGCCGCCGCCCAGTTGACGGCGACGCTGAAGAACTCGACTCAGGAGCGGGCGCAACAGCAGAAGCTCACCAACGCACAAAATGCCGCCCGTAATAATCCGAATCTTCGTCCGACTAAGAACGGAACGACCTTCTGTAACATCGCGACATGCCAGATCGCCAAAGCGATGGGCGCTCCCATGGGAGCGTTAACCAACCCGAAGAACGGTCAGCCAGCCTTGGCGAATCAGATCGCGGCAAATCTTGCAAAATCGGGCAGTGGATATAGGCAGGTGTCTCCGCAGGAAGCGCAACAACTAGCAAACGAAGGCAAGCTCGTAATCGCTGTACAGCCGCACTTTGGGCATGGGCACATAGCGACCGTCCGTCCCGGCGGTAGCGGAAACGACCCGCTCATAAACAATATCGGGAAACACATGGACATCCGTCCGGCATCGAGGGCGTTTTACTCAAGTCCCGCAGTGGAATACTACACGCCGCAATGAGCAGGAGGCGCTGCATGGATCGGACGAAATTCTGTTGGCTCGCGCTTATGACCTTCACAATGACCTTGTGCACTCCAGTGCTCGGTCAGCAGCGCCGCTTGGAGGAGAAGACAAGGGACTACGCAGGCAAATGGTGGCTCTCCGTAAGCGCCCTTGAACAGCGCGGCTATATAAACGGGAGCTTCGACTGCGACACTTGGGAGCTTGGAGACAAGTCGGCACCAGACTCCACGGCGGAGGGTGTGCAGAGGTTTGTGAGCCAGTTCTTCGAGGATCCTCCGCACTGGCGCATCCCTGTGTTGCGCGTCATTCAGATGTACGATTCGCGTCACGCCGGCCCACTGAAGAAGAGCAGGACATCGGACGGTGAAGTGTGGAGCGAACCACACGGGTATTGGGACGGCCTATGGTGGAAGGACGCAGGGTATCCCAACACGCTGGAGCCGCTAGGCTATGTGGAGGGCTACCTGGCGTGCTACGAGGGCGAGGCCCACAGCCCAAAGGGAACCTTTTCAAAGCCCCCCGCTGAATATGTCTCCCTTATCACCGCCTGGTATAAGCGCACGGGAAAGGAAGACACGAAAATCGCGGACGTGCTTTTCAAGTTTCGCGACCATGCTCAACGCTCCAACCCGAGCAGCAAATAGCGGAGAGACTTTCCTTAAGCGCCGAGCGGCGCCGTCTGGCAGTCAGGCCAGGCTGCTCAGGCGTGGGCGATTTGTGCCCGTTGCTGGCGGTTAGGGCGACAGCGATGTTCTGGGGGTTCGGCGGACGCGGATGGCGCTTGGCAGGAGCAATATGTGGCCGTGCACCGCGTCTATCAGCCGAATTACGGGCGCTGGCTGACGCCCGACCCGGGCGGAATCAAGGTCGTGAATCTGGCCGACCCGCAGACCTGGAACATGTACGCTTACGTGACGGACAACCCGACAACGCTGAACGACCCCACCGGGCTGGGGGCGCGCTGTACCGGCCAGAGTACCGAACACAACAACGTTCTCACCTGCGAGCAGGCACAGGCCGCCGCCCAGTTGACGGCGACGCTGAAGAACTCGACTCAGGAGCGGGCCCAACAGCAGATTTCCCTTAGCTCAAAGGGGCTGGATTTCATCAGGGGCTATGAGAAACTGAGACCCAAAGAGTACCTGGACCAAGCCGGCAACGAAACAATCGGATACGGTCATAAAATCCTGCCTGGCGAAGATTTCTCCAAAGGCATCACGAATACACAGGCGTTAACCCTCCTCAAGACCGATATACAGGGCGCGGTCGGGGAGGTGAACGCGGCGCTAAACGTGTCAGTGAAACAGAACCAATTTGACGCGCTTGTCAGCTTGGCTTTCAATGCTGGGCCACGGTCCGTCTTGCCTGGCAACGAGATGATGCGAGCAGTCAACGGCGGGAACGTCGGGCAAGCGAACTTCACCGCCTACGACAAAATCACCGTGGGTAGGAGACTCGTCTTCAGTCAGGGCTTGTTCAATCGCCGTGTGGCCGAATACCAGATGTACACAGGAGGAGGACCATAGAATGCCGAGAATTAAGGCCCGTACGTGCTGCGGATTCATTTGGATGTTCGCGTTCGTGCTGGTTGCGACGGCTAGTCCGAGGCTCGCGCAGTCCCCCCCATCATGGTTCTGGGGTTGCTGGGTCGTGACGAAAAGCCTGCCTACGGCTGGGATTTCCGGGATTTCCCAGAAGCAGGCGGACGCCATCATCGGCACGCGAATTATGTTCGCGCCCACGTGTGCGCGCTCAGGCCGCACCGTCATCCAATCTCCAAAGTATTCCGTCAGGATTCTGTCTGCGCGAGATTTCTTCAAGCTCGGTTATTTTCCGCTAAGTCAGGTAGGGATACACGAGCAGCAGGTAACCGAGGTGGTGCTGACCTTGCCGGACAATCTGTCCGATTTGGACTTCCCTGGCAGCGTGGTGTACCTACGCGAGAAGGACATCGTCATCAATGTCGAGAACCATTCTTTCTTGGCCGTAAGGGCAAAGCCTGGCGATGCCGCCTGCACCTGTGAAGCGCCAGAAGCCAGGTCAGACCCTCCGGGTTCCGGGCATTCTGCTCCGGGCCTTGCTCAAGACTCGGCACAGTATCGGGCTTGCAATGATAAAGCGAAGACTCAGGGTGAGATGAATGCATGCGCGAGCGGAGAAGCGGTACGCGTCGACGCCGACTTGAATGCCGTGTATCGCAAGCTGCTATTGAAGGCCGCGAGCCAACCGGATGCCGTCGCGAAGATCAAGACCTCCGAAAGGGCTTGGATTACCTACAGGGACGCATACATGGAAGCGATGTATCCGGCAGAGGATAAACAGGCCGAGTACGGCTCCATCTACCCGATGGAGGCTGACCTCCTCAAGGCCAAACTGACGCGCCAACAGGTGGCGGCCCTGGAAGCGATTCTGAAGCAATACAGTGGCACCTGAGGCGATCTCCGGGCGCCCGTGGACCGAGAGCGTCAAGGGACGCGTGGGAAGTCCTCACGGAGCCGGCTGTGTGCGAAATTCCACAGCCGCGAGCTTCTCGTTTAGCTGCCCCGTGCCTCTCCTCGCACGCTGGTTCGCTGTGAAGTGAGCGATTAGGGGCGGATTGCGCCAGGTTAACGCGGGGCGCCGGAGGAGCCATGCCTTCGGCATGGGGAGGGGTAGGGACACGTCACCATGATAATATCACGACGCGATATAATCCCGTGCCCTGGATTTCCGCTTGCGCGGGAATGACGCGCCGGCGCGCAAGTCCGGGTTGCAAATCTCGCATTTCAGATTGAAAATGGCGCTGGGGCGGCGGGCCGCGTTCGCCGGTGTTTGGGAACGTTCCGCGAAGGCTCGGCTTCGACGTGCGGTAATTTCGCCTCGATGTTCGGAGAAGGCGGCGTGAGCAATTTTTATCTGACACCGCACCGCGACTATGAGCCCGCCCTCGGCCGCTGGATGTCGCCCGATTCGTCAGTGGACGAACCTGTCGGTCCGGGCGGGGTGAAGGTCGTGAATCTGGCCGACCCGCAGACATGGAACATGTACGCTTACGTGAAGGACAACCCGACAACGCTGAACGACCCCAGCGGGCTGGGGGCGCGCTGTACCGGCCAGAATACCGAACACAACAACGTTCTCACCTGCGAGCAGGCACAGGCCGCCGCCCAGTTGACGGCGACGCTGAAGAACTCGACTCAGGAGCGGGCCCAAAAGCAGAACGAGCAAGAAGTCGAGGCCGAGGTTTACGGAGAGAAGACAAACGGGACGGTTAACGAATACAAGGCTATGGCCTCCGTAATCGTGAACCGGGCAAACAGCGGTAGCAAGGCCGGAAGACAGTATGTCCAGAAGGGTCAGGATGTAAACATCCACAATGTGGTGAGCAACACAAAGCAGCTTCAAGCATACGGGGGCACGAACTACAACAACTTTTATAACGGCAGTCCGAAGGTTTCCCAGACCACCCGTGCAAATGTCGAAACCGCCGTAACCTCTGTGTTCAGTCAGGGCGCGACAACAAAAGCGACATTCTTCATAGCTCCTGCCGGTGGCGCGCCGACATGTGCGGAGGTGCGTGCGCTGGGGAACGTTACGCCTGCCAATCCGGCCAGCGTCGGCGGGGTGTACCTGTACGAGATAAAGCCTCCAGGTCCTTGAGCGTGGGTGCCGCCCTATGAATTCTGGAGACTGAAAGGGGATCCGCAATGCATAGAAGCGTTAGGGGTGCCGCTCCCTTAGCGGCTGGCATTTTGTTGGCGGCGGTCTACGTCCTCGGCTACGGGTCGCATACGCTACCAGCACAGGTTCAGGGCAACGATTTTGTCGCGCAGGAGTCTGCGAGCGGCGAGATCGGGCGAGTCTATCTTTTCGGTGGCGCGGCCCATACCGTGTGCCTAGATGGGAAGTCGGGGCGGGAGATCTGGTCCGTAAAAGCACCCGGTCTCTCGCAGCAAGCCAGCCCAGGGGCGGGACCGATCCTTGCTGGCAAAACGCTCGTGTATATGGGCGGCGGCGGTTTCCTCACAGCGTATGGCCTCGACGCCGAAACTGGCAAGACAGAATGGAGTCTCGATAAGCGTTCCGTGGCTCTCGCAGCGGGACGAGGCACCGTGTTCCTCGCCACCGACGGTGGTCTCGGCGTCATGGCAATTGACGCCCAAACCGGTAAGGTCAAGTGGGAGCGCAGGGCCGTCAGAATGGGCGGGTCCGTTACGAACATGGCTTATGCCGGAGGCCGACTGTACACTGATTCCCCTTGGGTTTGGGATGCGAGCGCAGGCCGCGTGGCAGCCAGGCTTTCCGCCGACCCTGGGGCTGTGACCGCAACAGCTGAGCGAGTGTTCGTACTTGGGGACAACATCCCTCTGATCGCGCTCGACGCACGCGCGTCCAAAACGCTATGGGAGCAGAAAAGCCCGTCGCCCTCGCCGCACGAGCACGCCGACGATTTCATGGGCGCGTCGAGCAGATATGTGGCCGCAGCCTCCTACGACGGGAATGCATTCGAGGCCCATCGTGGCGTGTTGGATGTGTATGACGCTGCAACCGGGCGTACGCTGTGGACCAAGACGATCACGTCGGCTACGGGACTGCTTCCTAATCCAGTCAGTGCGGACGATCATTTCGTGTACCTGCTTGAGCCGGGTGGGAAGAGTGGGACGGGCACAGTGGTTATGGCCTTCGACGGGACGACTGGGGAGGAAGTCTGGAGCTATGCCGCTAAGAGACTCAGCGGACCCGTTGCTCCCGTCGGAGACGTAGCTCTCGTGTCGGGTGATGAAGGGCCGGCCCCGGAGTATACAACCCTGTACGCGTTGAACCGGAAGACCGGCTCGCTGCTCTGGAAATTTTCCTTTTAAGCCGGGCCATTTAGCTATGAAGCGAGCGATTAGCGGCAGGTCACGCCGGTCAACGCAGAGCGCCGGGGAGCGCCCGGAAGCTCGGCGCTTCGCGCCGGGTGTTCTTAGTGACACGTCACCCCAGAATGGGTGCTGCAAAGCGCCGTGCGGCGCCGGCGGTTAACCTTCGGGTGCCCTCGGCGGGTGGCGCAGATCTCGAGTTGCGATGTCTGTGGCAAGTCCCCGAAATAATATCACAACACGATATAATCTCTTGCGTTGGATTCCCGCTTGCGCGAGAATGACGCGCGCGGTGAACCCGGCTTGCAAATCTCGCATTTCAGATTGAAAATGGGCGCTGGGGCGACGGGCCGCGTTCGCCGGCGTTTGGGAACGTTCCGCGAAGGCTCGGCTTCGACGTGCGGTAATTTCGCCTCGATGTTCGGAGAAGGCGGCGTGAGCAATTTTTATCTGACACCGCACCGCGACTATGAGCCCACCCTCGGGCGCTGCCTCTCCGCTGATTCGTCAGTGGACGAACCTGTCGGTCCGGGCGGAATCAAGGTCGTGAACCTCGCCGACCCGCAGACCTGGAACCTGTACGCTTACGTGACGGACAACCCGACGACGCTGAACGACCCCAACGGGCTGGGGGCGCACTGTACCGGCCAGAATACCGAACACAACAACGTTCTCACATGCGAGCAGGCACAGGCCGCCGCCCAGTTGACGGCGACGCTGAAGAACTCGACTCAGGAGCGGGCCCAAGAGCAGTCCTGGTGGCGGAGGTCCTTGAGCTACTTCTACTTTTCGCATTATAGGGGCGGCGGACTGGGAGGCAAGGTGAGGGTAGGACCGGTCCATGCCAAAGTGGAAATCAAGCATATTCACGAAACTACATTCACCACGCATGGCAGCACTACCGAGGACCTGATGGGCGGCGGGGCCACTGCGAAATTCCTGAACCTCGAGGCGGGTGTGCAGGTTGAGAGGACCCAGGTGATCATGAAGAATGGAGGGCCCATAACCGAGCCCTCGCAACTTCATGTCAAAGTTGGTAAGTTCGAGGGGTCCAGTGCCCAACTCGGAGTTGGTGTGGGCGGTTGCGCAGGTGTCTGCGCCGGGCTGGGCGCGGGCATTCAGCTGGACCAGCTTTGGAACGGTGCGGTGACGCTCTACAACGAAACCGTTGAGGGTATCGCGGACGAGTTGAGCGACTGACGACTAAAGGGCATGGTCGGCGGTCCCCGTGGCTATACTCGAAAGCTCGCCCGTGCGAATCGGGGTTTTGCCGCCGACAACGCGGTGGCCCATTGGGATGCACGGGCCGAAGGCTTAAGCATGTCTCGCTGGCTTATTACCAATGGGGCTCGCAGGGTTCTTTCCTGGTCGTCATGGGCTGTAGTGGGCCTCGGAGTCTTTTTCGCTTTCATGCTTACACCCTGGTACCGGCAGATTGCGGCGATGCCGCGCGTACTTCTCGCTGTGCAGTGGCTGGGCGGAGCTCTGGGGGTCGTTGCGATACCTGCGACGTTGGTGCTGATCGTCGGCATGGCGATCTTCTGCGTGCGAGAGGACCGGTCCCGGTTCAGCGTAAAGCTATCCTGGTTCATTCTCTTCTTCCTCATCGCCCCGTTCGGCTCAGCGATCTATTACTTCTTCGTTTATCGAAAGCAGGTGCCTGCCACCAGCGGGGCGGGGCAGTGACGGTGGGAGCATGCCGTTAAGCTCCTTGAACTGAATCGGCCTTGTCGCGGGGCTGGCGCGGGTGTTGTGGTGTTTGCGCGCCGGCTGATGGCGCTGCGGCACGTCACCATGATAATATCACAACACGATATAATCTCTTGCGTTGGATTCCCGCTTGCGCGGGAATGACGCGCGCGGTGAACCCGGCTTGCAAATCTCGCATTTCAGATTGAAAATGGGCGCTGGGGCGGCGGGCCGCGTTCGCCGGTGTTTGGGAACATTCCGCGAAGGCTCGGCTTCGATGTGCGGTAATTTCGCCTCGATGTTCGGAGAAGGCGGCGTGAGCAATTTTTATCTGACACCGCACCGCGACTATGAGCCCACCCTCGGGCGCTGGCTCTCCGCTGATTCGTCAGTGGACGAACCTGTCGGTCCGGGCGGAATCAAGGTCGTGAATCTCGCCGACCCGCAGACATGGAACCTGTACGCTTACGTGACGGACAACCCGACAACGCTGAACGACCCCACCGGGCTGGGGCCGCGCTGTACCAGCCAGAGTACCGAACACAACAACGTCCTCACCTGCGAGCAGGCACAGGCCGCCGCCCAGTTGACGGCGACGTTGAAGAACTCGACTCAGGAGCGGGCCCAAAAGCAGACGAACAACGGGAACGTAATTTACAACGAGACAGACGGGCTTCGTCCCACGGGCAAAGAAGGCGCCGGGAGCGCCGCAAACCTGCACTCTTCAAGGGTGGGGATCGGACATGTGCTGATCAACCGGGAGGGGGGCCACATACCCGGCGGCGTAGCGCGGTCTACAGTTCCTCCACGAGATGGAAACAACCCGCAATACAGGGATTCGCAGTCCGCCGCAGCACAGGCAGCTCGCACGCCGGACAACACTCACGGAGCAACCCATTTTTACCTGCACTGGGACAACCAGCCGGCGCCATCATGGGCGCGGGGCAAGACTCCGGTCGCTACCTTCGGCCCGTTCTTGAACGCCGCAGGGGGCGGCGATGTCCCAAAAGGCGCAGACGTGTGGATCGTGATCGTCAACTAGGAGGCACGAATGGTCAGGGGGAAGATTGCCGTCGCTGGAGCGATGCTTCTGGCGCTGAGTGGCGTCTGGTCTCAGGCTTCACAGCAGGGTAAGGCCCAGTCAAGGGCGCTCTCGGAGGCCGGCACTCTCGTGCGCACCACTGGACCTCTGTCCCCGCGAGACATAAGTGCAGTCCTCCTCGCGATCAAGGACGAGATTTATGCCGGCGGTTGTGCACCTGCGTTTGCCGACATCGGGAAGTCCGTCGGACAGGGGGAGAAAGTCCACCGGATCAACGTTTACTTTGAGCCGTCCCTCAAGCAGGGATTGTCCTCGGTGATTTATAAGTTCTGGCCGTTCGGCGAGGTCAAGAGGATGTATTGGATCGACAAAGCAGGCTTGGCCCACCTCGCGGGCCATCCTGACTGGGGCTTCCCTCCAACCGAGCCGTCCTACCTGACGATCTACATGGGCGACCGCGAACTCATCCACGTGAAGTCGACCTGGGAGCGGGTCCTTCTCGACATACAGCTTTTGCCGAGCGCGGAGCGAATCCGCGAAGCCGAACAGCGCCAAGCGAAGCGCGGTGGGGACCTCCACGTCTGCCGGGGCCGGTGGCAGGGCAATATTTTTATACCCAGGAATAGCGGGTAGCGCATCTATAAGATCGTCGGCTCCGTCAAGTGAAAAAACGTCTTGGTCTTTTGTCGGTCCTGGCTGTAGGGTTCGCCTTATATCGGTGGCCAGGTTCCACCACAGGTCTATTCGATCCGTCAGCTGACGGACCACGATGGCTTTTTCTGACTCCCTCATGGGTTGCTGAGGGAGGCCGGTAGCTCAATCAGAGTTTCGGCCGTAGTTAGACCAGCGCTACATCCCCGAGCGTCCCGGCATGCGAACCTCGCCGACAAAACTCCGCGTAATCGATCTTGTCCCCCAGCATAATGTACAAGCGAATTGCCCGCTTGCGCGGGAATGACGCGCGCGGTGAACCCGGCTTGCAAATCTCGCATTTCAGATTGAAAATGGGCGCTGGGGCGGCGGGCCGCGTTCGCCGGTGTTTGGGAACGTTCCGCGAAGGCTCGGC
>JAKASG010000050.1 GCA_021828285.1 Acidobacteriota bacterium
TGGCCGGCATGGCCGTGCGCTCGGGCCAGATTGACAAGGCCACTTCCGAGTATCAGCGCGCGATTTCGGAATTCCAGCAAGCCATCGTTGACGATCCGGACTCGCCTTTCCTCCGTGTCCAGCTCGCGCAGCTCTATATGGGCGTGAACCGCGTCCCGGACGCCATCCATGAAGTGCAAGGCGTTCTCCAGACCGATCCTAACGACGCGGATGCTCATCGTCTTCTCGCCCACATTTATCTGGGCCAGCTTGATTCGCCCTCCGGAACGGTATCGAAAGACGCCATTGGCAACGCGATCCGTGAATTTGACGCGGTCACGCGCCTTGATCCGAACGATACGGAGTCTTTTCTGATTCTGGGGCGCCTCTACCGGTTCAACAATCAATACGATGAGTCCGAGGCGACCTTCAAGCGCCTCCTGGCCGCTCACCCGGATTTGCAGGTGGCACGCATTGACCTTGCGGATCTTTACTCGGACCAAGGCGAATACAACAAGGCAATCACGGTCCTCCAGCAAATTCCGACGAAAGAGATGGATAGCGACATTCTTTACGCGCTCGGCTATGACGAGCTTCGCGCGGGCCGCTTCGATGAAGCGAAAGCGCTTTTCGAGAAGGCGATCTCGGACGCGCCGGGAGACGTGAAGTTCGTTCGAGCCTATGCCGAGGCTCTGATGGCGACCGGGAATACGGACCTCGCGAGGCAAGAGCTGCAAAAGGTGGTCGAGGAACAGCCCGACGATCCCCGCGCTTATCTGCGCCTCGCCCAACTCGACCGGGCGGAAGGCCAGTGGGACGACGCGCGGCAGAATCTTGCGAAAGCGCAGCAGCTCGCGCCCGGCAATCCTGAAGTCCCGTATCAGCAGGCGCTGCTTGACAGCACGCTCGGCCAGGATGACGAGGCGATTCAGTTGCTGAACGGCCTCCTCAAGCAGAACACTCGCGCCGACGGCCAATACACGCCCGCGGAAGCGAATAACCGCGCCATTTTCCTCGAACGGCTGGGTCTGATTTACCGGACCCAGGGCAAATTCGATGAGGCGCTCGCCGAGTTCCGGCAAATGCTGGCGCTTGGTGATTCGCAGGCGCCACACGCCGAGGCGCTGGTTATTGAGACGCTCGCGCTCAGCCATCATCCGCATGAGGCGCTCAAGGAAGGCGAAGCGGCCGCGAAAAAGTATCCAAACAGCCGCGAGCTGGTGATGGAGCGCGCCTCGCTCATCGGTGCACAGGGAAATCCGGGCCTGGCAGTTCGCCAGCTCCAAATGCTCATCAAAGGAACGCCTTCCGACCGCGAAGTTTACATGGCGATCGCGCAGATTTACCTGCAGGCCAAGCAATATCCCAAAGCGCAAGCCGCCGCCGAGCGCGCGTTGGTCCTCAGCCCGCGGCCGGACGATCAGAAGTACGCTTTGTTCCTTTTGGGTTCGGTTTACGAGCGGGAAAAGAAGTACGATAAGGCGGAGGCGGAATTCAAGAAGGTGCTTTCGCTCGATCCGCTGAACGCGCCGGCGGCGAATTATCTCGGCTATATGCTCGCCGAGCGCGGGGTCGAGCTCCAGGACTCGGTGCGGTACATCAAGCAGGCGCTCAAGACCGACCCCAACAATGGCGCCTATCTGGACAGCCTCGGCTGGGCCTATTACAAGATGAACCGCTTCGAGGAAGCTGAAGCGCCGCTGCAGAAGGCGGTGGAACAGCTTTCCAACGATCCGACGGTGCTCGATCACATCGGCCACGTTTACCTGCGTCTCGGAAAAAAGCGCCAGGCGCAACAGGCGTGGGAACATGCCTTGAAAGAGTGGCCGACCGCTTTCGAAAGCGATTTTGGGCCGAAACAGGCTGCGCAGCTCGAGAAAGAATTGAAGAAGCTGAACCGCGAACTGGCCAAGGACAAAACCAGCAGCCTCTAATCCGCCGCGCCATCCGCCCCTCAAACCTTGAGCGATTCCATTCGCGTGCGCGCCTTCGCCAAAATCAACCTCGGGCTGAGCATCCTCGGCCCTCGCGCGGACGGCTTCCACGAAATTCGCACCGTTTTTCAGAGCGTCGCTCTGGCCGACAACCTCGTCGTGTCCCTTGGGAGAAGTTCCGGCCGCATCGAACTCGATTGCGACGATCCAGCCATCCCTGGCGACGAGAGCAACCTCGTGTGGCGCGCTGCCGAAGCCTGGCGGCATGCGAGGCATTCGCACCGGAGGATTCATCTTCAACTCGCCAAGCGAATTCCCGCGGGCGCGGGCCTGGGCGGAGGCAGCAGCGATGCCGCCGCCACGCTGCTTGCACTCGAGCGGCTCACCGGCAATCACCTTCCGCCTTCCGCGGGGATCGAGATTGCCGCGGCTCTCGGATCGGATGTGCCGTTTTTCCTCTTTGGCGGGCGAGCGCTCGGCTGCGGACGCGGCGAGGAGATCTGGCCGCTCGAAGATTTGCCGCCGCGCCGCTGTCTGATCGCCTTTCCCGGGTTTCAAGTTTCGACCGCCGAGGCTTACCACGCTTTCGATTCCCGATTGACGCCGCGGGCAGAAGGCCGTAAAATATTGTTTATTGGCGCGCGGCCACACTTTACCCCACAAGAGTGGGGACCGGCCGAAAACGACTTCGAAGACGCCGTTTTCGCAAGGTGGCCAGAGCTGGCAAAGCTGAAAGGCCAGCTCATCCGGGCCGGAGCCGAAATCGCTTCCCTCACCGGGAGCGGTTCTGCGGTCTCTGCGATTTTTACCTCTGCCCGACAAATGGCTCGCGCCGCGCGCTTGGTGCCGGCGCAGACTTTTTCGACGCGAACGCTCGGCCGCGCTGAGGTTCGGCGGCTGATGTTCCCACGGCAATGAAATGCGCCGCATTCGAGCGCCGGCGTGCTGGGCGGAGGACGTTGCACGGTTCCTGGGAGGTCGTCCAGTGGTAGGACACATGCCTTTGGAGCATGGAACTCTGGTTCGAATCCAGGCCTCCCAGCCAGCAGATCACTGAAGAGGAGCAGGAGGAGTCGGCAATGAAGGATCACGTGCGGCAGCCGTTGTGGGTCTTTACCGGCAACGCTCATCCTGCATTGGCTGGAGAGATTTGTGGAGATTTGGGCGTGCCGCTCGGCGGAATCAACGTGGACCGCTTTCCCGACGGCGAAGTGCGCCTGCAAGTGCTCGAGAACGTCCGCGGCGCGGATGTTTTTGTGATCCAGCCGACTTGCCGCCCGGTGAACGAGAATCTCGTGGAGTTGCTGATTATGCTTGACGCGCTGCGCCGCGCTTCCGCCGACCGCATTACCGCCGTGATGCCGTATTACGGTTATGCGCGCCAGGACCGCAAAGACCGTCCGAGAGTGCCGATTTCGGCAAAGCTCGTCGCCGACGTATTGACTTCGGCGGGCGCCGACCGCGTGCTCGCGCTCGACCTGCACGCCGGCCAGATTCAAGGTTATTTCGATATTCCCGTGGATCATCTTTACGCTTTTCCGGTGACCGTCGGCTACTTTCGCAGGATGCGGCTGAAGAACCTGGCCGTGGTCTCACCCGACCCGGGCGGCGTGGAACGCGCGCGCGCTTTCGCCAAGAGGCTCCGAGTCCCGCTCGCCATCATTGACAAGCGGCGCGAGGACGCCCACGTCGTCGAAGTCTTCAACGTCATTGGCGACGTCCGTGGCAAGACCTGCCTCATCGTGGACGATATGATTGACACCGCCGGGACGATGGTTCGGGGCGCGCAGGCGCTGATGGAAAAAGGTGCGGTGCGCATTTTTGCCTGCTGCACGCACGGGGTTTTCGCCGCTGACGCGGTGAAGAAGATTTACAATTCGCCGCTCGAGCTCGTGGTCACGACGAATTCCATTCCGTTGTCGCCGGAAGCGAAGGAATGCGAAAAGATCAAGGTCTTGAGCGTGGGCAAGCTGTTCGCACAAGCCATCCGCTCGATTCACGAGGAGACTTCCGTCAGCAAACTTTTCGTTTAGAAGGCCGCGAGCGGTCGCGGATAAGGAGTTGAGAAGTTATGTCAGAAACGCGCGAAATTGAGGGGCAACTTCGGGAAGACTTCGGCAAGAACGCTTCCCGCCGGATGCGCAGCGGAGGGCGGATCCCCGCCGTGCTTTATGGCGGCAAGGAGCCCGCGCTTTCCGTCGCCGTCGATCCGAAGGGCATCCTGGCGGTGATTCGTTCGGAAGCCGGGCACAACGCCATCTTCACGCTGCGAGTTCAGGGAAAAGCGCCGGCGCGGGTGATGCTGCGCGACTGGCAAGTGGAGCCGGTGCAGGGCCACTTGCTTCACGTGGATATGGTGCGCGTGGCGGCGGATACGAGGCTCAAGGTCAAGGTGCCAATCCATGTGACCGGTGAGGCGGAGGGCGTCAAACTTCAGGGTGGCGTTTTCGAATTCGTCCTGCGCGAAGTGGAAGTCGAATGCCTGCCGGACGATATTCCCGACTTCATCCCGGTGGATGTCAGCGGACTGACCATCGGCAAGAATCTGCGCGTCGCGGATTTGCCGGTGTCCGGCAAGTTCAGGATCGTGACGGACGGCGCGCGCGTCGTGGCGCACGTGGTGGCGCTCAAGGTTGAAGAGCAGCCGGCCGCCACCGAAGCCGCCGCCGAGGCCGCTCCTGCGGAGCCCGAATTGATTCGAAAGGGCAAGGCGGAAGGGGAACCCGGCGAAGAAGCGGAAGCGGCGGCGCCGAGCGAGCCGAAAAAGGAGAAGAAAGAGAAGAAGTAAGAGCACGCAAACGCGGCGGCGAGCTGCCTGGATGGTGATGCAAACGATTGGCGAAGCTGATTGTCGGATTGGGCAATCCGGGTTACGAATACTATTTGACGCCGCACAACCTTGGGTTTATGGCGGCGGATCGGCTGGCGGAGGATTGCGGCGTCGGCATCACGCGGCCCGAGGGCCAGTCGCTTATCGCGGAGACGGAAATCGAAGGCGAAGCGGTGGTCCTCGCAAAACCGCAAACATTCATGAATCTGAGCGGGCTCGCCGTGGGCAGTTTGCTGAGAAAACGCACGCTCGGTGTCAAAGATCTGCTCGTCCTTCTGGACGATTTCGATCTTCCGCTGGGCGGCTTGCGCATTCGAAACCAGGGCTCGGCCGGGTCGCACAATGGTTTGATTTCAGTGATCGGAAGGCTTCAAAGCGATGAGTTCATTCGCATCCGCATGGGAATTCAGCCGGAGCATCCGGTTGACGACCTTGCCGATTACGTTTTGAGGCCGTTCGGCAAAAAGGATCTGGAAGCCGTTGCGGACATGGTGGACCGGGCTGCGGAATCCGTCCACGTTATTCTGCGCGACGGTATTTCGACGGCGATGAACCGCTACAACCGCCGCGCGGTATCGCCTGAAGCGTGAGGGAACATGGCAAAGTACGAAACAGTTTTCATCGTCCGGCCGGATACGACGGACGAAAATCTTGATCAGTTGATCGCGCAGATGGAGACGGCCGTCACGGGGGCCGGCGGCAAGCCGGAGCAGACCTCGAAAATGGGCCGGCGACGCCTCGCTTACCGGGTTCACCGGCAACGCGAGGGCTTTTACATCCTGTTGAGCCTTGAAGGCAGCGGCAACACGGTGCGCGAACTTGAGCGCCGGCTGAAAGTGAACGACCAGGTCATCAAATATATGACGGTGCGGCTCGATGAGCAGATCAAGCGAGCCGAAAAACTGCGCGCCGAGTGGGCCAAACGCGACGCCAAACGCGCGCAGAGCAAGGCTGCAGCCGCAGCCGCCCGCCCTGCTGAGACGGCGGCGCAAGAATAAAGGAGTGAATCATGCCCGGACAACGCAGTGGTCAATCTGAAGGCGGAGAGCGGCGGCCTCGCGGCGAAGGCGGAGGCCGCAAGCAATTCTACCGCCGGCGCAAGGTGTGCAAGTTCTGCGAGGAGAAAATCGCCGCCATTGATTACAAGGAGGCGAGCCTCCTTTCACAATTCATCGCGGAGCGCGGGAAGATCCTTCCCCGGCGGCTGACGGGCACCTGTGCGCGCCATCAGCACGAGCTCGCCGTCGCCATCAAACGCGCACGGAACATCGCGCTGCTGCCTTTCGCCGCGGAGCGCTGATCCCAAGCCGCCCGGGCGCGGCAAAGAAGCGAGAATCGGGGTGCACGACTTATGGAAATCATTCTTCTTCAGGATGTCGAAAAGCTCGGCACGCGCGGCCAGATCGTCAAGGTCGCCGACGGCTACGGACGCAATTTCCTTTTGCCGCAAAAGATCGCCGTGGCGGCAACGCCGCAGAATCGCAAATGGATTGCGCAGCAGCGCGTCCGGTTTCTGAAGCTCGAAGCGAAGGAAAAGACGGAAGCCGAAGATCTCGCGAAGTTGATGGAAGGCGTTGAAATCAAGCTCACGCGCCGCGCGGGCGAAAAGGGCCAGCTCTTCGGCTCCGTGACCGCTATGGATTTGAGCGAAGGCCTCGCGGCGAAAGGCTATCGAATCGACAAGCGCAAGATCCAGCTTGAAAATCCGCTCAAAGTCACCGGCGAATATTCGGTTCCCGTCAAGCTGCACCGCGAAGTTTCCGTCAACATCAAAGTGATTGTCGAAGGCGAATTCGAGGCGTCCGCGCTCCCTTCGCCCGAAGCCCCTCCGCCGCCTGCCGAGCCTCCGGCCGAATCATGAACGTCGCCCGGCGGATGCGCGCGAACCCTTCTGCGAGGGTTCCGCTCGTTCTGGTATAATCTCGCTTCGCATTTTCCCTGGAGCAGGCGCGGATGGCGACTCCGAGTCCCGTCACTGAAAAGGCTTTCCCCCACAATCTTGACGCCGAGCGCGCGCTGCTCGGCTCGGTCCTGCTCGACAACGGCGTGCTCAACCAGGCGGCCGAAGCGCTCACCAAAGATGATTTTTTCTCTGAATCCCACCGCATCATTTTCCAGAAAATGCTCGAGATTTCGGAGAAAAGCCGGACCGTTGATCTCGTGACGCTTTCTGAAGAGCTTGGACGCGAGGGCTTGCTCGAAAAGAGCGGCGGCGCAGCTTATCTCGCCGCGCTCATGGACGGAGTGCCGATCGGCGCGCCGGCGATTGTGAGCGAATATTCCCGCATCATCAAAGAGAAATCCACCGTCCGCCGGCTCATCAACGCCTCGACGAACGTCATTACGCGCTGCCTTGAAGGCGCGGACGACGCCGTCACCCTCGTGGATCTCGCCCAAAGCCAGATTTTTGAGATCGCGCAGGAAAAAGTGCGCTCCGGCTTCCTCGGCGTGCTCGATGTGGTGAGGACCAGCTTTGGAAAGATTGAAAACGTTCTCGACCGCGGCCAGCGGATCACGGGCGTTCCAACAGGATTCAACCAGCTCGATGATCTGACTTCGGGCTTGCAGCCCGGCGAGCTGATCATCATCGCGGCGCGCCCTTCGCTCGGCAAGACGGCGCTCGCGCTGAACATCGCTGTTAACGCTGCGGCGCGACATCGCAAAATCGTGGGCTTTTTTTCGCTCGAGATGTCGAAAGAATCGCTCGTGCTTCGCCTGCTCTGCTCGGAGGCGCAAGTGGATACTTACAAGCTGCGAGGAGGCTATCTCTCGCGCAAGGAAGACTGGCCGAGAATCACGAGCGCGCTCGGCCGCCTCGCTGAAGCGCCGCTTTTTATTGAAGACACGCCCGCGCTCACTCTGATGCAGATCCGCGCCAAGGCTCGCCGTCTGAAGGCGGAAAAAGGGCTTGATCTGATGGTGGTGGATTACTTGCAGCTCGTCACCGGCCACACGCGCTTTGAGAATCGCACGCAGGAGGTGAGCTTCATCTCGCGCGGCTTGAAGAGCATCGCCAAGGAGCTGAGCATTCCCGTGCTCGCGCTTTCGCAACTGAGCCGCGCGCCCGAGCAGCGCGGCGGACCGCCCAAGCTCTCCGATCTCCGCGAGTCGGGCTCCATCGAGCAGGATGCCGACGTCGTGATTTTCATCCATCGAGAACGCCGCGGCGACGACCAGGCCGAAGGCGAAGAGCCTCTCGGCGCGGAAACCAAGCTCATCATTGGCAAGCAGCGCAACGGGCCCACGGGCGAAATCCCCATCGTCTTTCTCAAGCCGTTCGTCCGCTTCGACCAGCCGTTCGAAGGCGAACCGCCCGCGTGATTCGTTCCCGGGGAATCTGCCTGCGACGCCGGCCATTCCCCTTTTTTCATTCATAATTCATGCTTCGTCATTCATAATTCAAGGATGCCTGTCGCCGCGTCCGAAGTGAAGCTGCTTCGCCCGACCTGGGCGGAAATCTCTTTATCGAAGCTCGGGAGAAATTTTGCCCGCGTTCGCGAGCTCGCGGGCGAGCGCAAAGTCATGGCGGTCGTCAAGGCGGACGCTTATGGCCACGGCGCGGTTCCCGTGGCGCAGGCGCTCGCCCGGGCCGGCGCCGATGGGTTCGGCGTCGCGACGGTTGAGGAAGCGATCGAGTTGCGCGCCGCGGGCATCCGTCAGCCTATCCTCCTGCTCGGCGGGCTTTACATGAGCGATCCCGCCGACCTCGTTGAATACGACCTCACGCCGGCCGTCTCTTCCACGATGCGCCTCGATACTTACGCGGAGGCCGCGCGCCGAGCCGGACGCACCATCGGCTTTCATCTCAAGCTCGATACGGGCCTCGGCCGCCTGGGCTTGCCGCCGGACCGCCTTCCGGCCTTCATCGAACATTACCGCCAGCTCGAGGGGCTCGAGCTTCAAGGCTTCTTCACGCACCTCGCCTCGGCGGAAGATCAGGTCTCGTCCCAGACCGACGAACAAATCGAGCGGTTCGATTCGGGACGCGAGACGCTCGAAGGCGCAGGCATTCGTCCCGCATGGATCCACGTTTCAAACAGCGCGGCGCTGCTCGCCCGCCGCAGCCTGCGCGAGAATATGGTGCGCGTGGGGGCGCTGCTCTACGGCTATTGCCTCCCGCTCGTTTTGCCGGATCAGCGCGAGCGAGCCGCGGAAGCCGCAGGCTACGAGCCTGTCCTCGCGCTCAAATCGCGCATCGTTTACTTGAAAGACGTTCCCCGCGGAACCCCGCTCGGCTATGGCGCCGGTTTTTACACGCCGCGCACCTCGCGCATCGCCACCGTCCCCGTCGGTTATGCCGATGGTTTGAGCCGCGCGCTTACGAATCGCGGGCGCGCCATCATCCGCGACCGTTTCGCCCGCATCGTCGGCGCCATCAGCATGGACCTCACCCTCCTCGACGTCACGGACGTGCCCGGCGCCGATGTCGGCGATGAAGTGATTCTGCTCGGCCGCTCGGAGCACGGCTCGGTCACCGCGCTCGAAATGGCCGAGCTTGCCGGCACCGTCCCCTATGAAATTCTCTGCTCCATCGGCCGCCGCGTTCCGCGCCTCTACACGCAATAGACTTCGGGGACCACTTGCCGCTCGATTATTTGGGTGTTCGGCTGCCGGGCTTGACGGCGGGACTGCCTGCATTGCAGAGCGGGCACTCGGTGGGATTGAAATTCTGGACTGCGACGTTGAGAAGAGCACGGAGCGGCAGGCCGATTTCGGCCGCACCGCCGCTGCGGTTGACGAGCGCGCCTGCGGCAAGCACTTTCCCGCCCGCCTGCTCGACGCATGCGATGGTTTCACGAGTTGAAAGGCCGGTGGTGACGACGTCTTCGACGACGAGCGCGGGCTCGCCCGGTTCGAGACGGAATCCCCGCCGCAGTGTCATCACGCCGTTCTGCCGCTCGGTGAAGAGGGCGCGCGCGCCGAGCGCTCGCGCGACTTCGTGCGCGACAATCACGCCTCCAAGGGCGGGTGCGGCGACCGTCGCCGCCTTGAAGGCCCCGAGCTGCGCCGCCAATTCCCGGCCCAGCTGCTCCGCAACCCGCGGATGCTGAAGCACAAGCGCGCACTGAATATATCGGTCGCTGTGCAGACCCGAAGAGAGAATGAAGTGCCCTTCGAGCAGCGCCTCGTGCTCCCGCAGGGTTTCGAGGATTTCCTTTTCCGTCATCGGAAGATCAAGCCGTCGTCTCGCGCGGCGAACCCGCGGCTTCCATTTCCTTCACGATCGCTTCGGCGGCCGCGGCGGGGTCGGGCGCGGCCGTAATGCTCCGGCCGACGACCAGATAATCCGCACCCGCGGCGACGGCGTCGCGCGGCGTCATGGTACGCGATTGATCGTGCGAAGGCGCGCCCGCCGGCCGAATTCCCGGCGTGACAATCAGGAATCGCGGCCCGCAAGCGCGACGGATGGCCCGGGCTTCGCGCGCTGAAGCGATCACGCCGTCGAGTCCCGCGGATTGCGCAAGCTTCGCCATGCGCACGCCCGCGTCCTCGGTCGTGCCGGCGACGCCCAGTTCATCGAGGTCCGCGCTCGCAAGGCTCGTGAGCACCGTGACGGCGAGCACCAGCGGCCGCGCTTTCCCTCCGCCTTCGCGCGCTCCTTCGAGCGCCGCTTCCATCATCTTCCGCCCGCCGAGCGCATGGACGTCGAACATCGCGACGCCGATTCCCGCCGCTTCGCGCGCCGCGGCGCGCACCGTGTTCGGAATGTCGTGGAACTTCAGATCGAGAAACACCCTTTCCCCCGAGCCCGCAAGATAGCGCGCGAGCACCGGGCCTTCCGCTGCGAATAGCTCCGAGCCCACCTTGAAGAGTCCAGCGTGCCCCTTCAGCCGCTCCGCAAGCCGCACGGCGGCCGCGGCATCCGGCAAATCGAGCGCTACAATCAATTTTTCACGCGCCGGCAATCCCGTTCTCTCCTTCGCGCCGTTTCGCTTTTACACGCATGCTTGCATCCGGCGCACGCCATTTTAGAGGATTATTCGAACAAATGGAACACAGAGTGTCGAATGAAGCGCCCAGCGCGGGAGCTCCGCGATGGGAACCCGAGGTCACTCTTGCTCGCGCGGCCCGTTGCGCGTTTGAAAAATCTCTTGGTATTCTTCTGACTGTTTCCTCAGTTCGAGCCAATCGAAGAAAAGGTCTGGAACTTCGAGCCACACTCTGAACCACTGTGCAATCTCGCTTTTCTCCCGGCGCTTTTCGGGGCATACGCGAGGGTTCGCGGCCAGGCTTGCCGCGCGAAGTTTCCCTTTGACCGCAAGCTGCCGCACCCATGCGGTTCCGGCGCGGTCTGAGCCCGCTCGATAATCGCGGTAGGCATCGTCAAGTTCACGAATGGATTTTTCCGCGCTTTCAAGATCGCTGAACCTCAGCAGCCCCCGCAGCCGGCCGGCGTAAGGCTCCTCCATCATCGAGGCGCCGTAGCGGCCATTGAAACTCGCTCGTGTCCCGGCTTCGCGCTGTACCTGACCGGAGTATGCGGCCGGGGCGCTCGCTCCGTTACCGAGCCGCTCGCACGTCGCCGCCCGCTGGTTCCCCCGCTCAGCCCGCTGAATTCCCCGGGCTTTCTGGTATTCGAGAATGATCGCTTTTTTATTTTCTGTCACGGACACTCCCTCTTGAACTGTGAGATGGAATTTACTTTCCGTGATTTGTCCTCCTTGGCGTTGGTTTCCCGCCGCCTTTCGTCGCCGAGCGCTCGATCCTCTCGAGTTCACGCCGGTATCGCGCCACGTTTCGCAAGTGCCCCGCCAGCGTGCGAGCAAACATATGTCCGCCCTGAACGCGGCTCACAAAGTATAAATAATCGCCGGACGCCGGATGCCAGACGGCTTCGAGCGAGCTTGCGCCCGGACTGCAGATCGGCCCCGGCGGAAGTCCCGGGTTCGCGTAGGTATTATACGGGGATGGATCCTCGAGATCGCTCTTGCGAATTTGGCTGTCGAGGATGAATCGTCCCTGCAGGCGCTCCGCATAAATCACCGTCGGGTCGGATCCGAGCGGCATTCCAAGCTTCAGCCGCCGCTCGAACACTTCGGCAATTTGCGGCTGCTCGGCCGGCGCGTCCGCTTCCTTCTCGACGAGCGACGCAATGGTCACCGCTTCGTGCAGCGGTATTTTCGAATGGCTCATCTCATTCCCGAAACGCTCTTTGAGAACTTCGCGGAACCGCATGACCATCGTCTTCACCACCGTCATCGCACTCACGCCGCGCGGAAAGCGGTAAGTATCCGGAAACAAGTAACCCTCCAAGGTCGGCGCCTGCGGGTCGAGATCGCGGATGAGCGCCGTGTCACGCGTCGCCTTCAAAAACGCCTGAGGATCGATCCCCAATTTCCGCTGGTAGATTCGCGCCATATCAAACCGGTCCGATCCTTCCGGAATGACCACTTTGTGGAGATAAATCAGTCCGTGCGCGATCTTTCGGAAAACATCGAGCGGACTCACCGGCCCTTCGAACCGATACTCGCCCGCCATCAGCCGGTCGCCGCGCATCCGCCCGAGTCCCGCGAGCAGGAGAAACGGCCAGCGTTCTCGAAGCACTCCGTTCCGCGCGAGCGTCCGCGCGATCGCGATGGTCGGCGTGTGCGGCGCGATTTCAATCACGCGCTCGCCTTGGAATCCTCGATACGGCCTCCTTGCGGCCCTCCACGCCACGATTCCCGCTCCGAGCGCGATTATGGCGATGACCAGCGCGGCGATTTTTTTCATGGCTCGGTCGGCGTCCGGCTCGCCCGGGCGGCCTCATTCGCCTGCCGGTCGAGATAACCGGCA
The DNA here is from genome assembly GCA_021828285.1 of Acidobacteriota bacterium. GTDB lineage: Bacteria > Acidobacteriota > Terriglobia > UBA7540 > UBA7540 > JAKASG01. The sequence goes on from JAKASG010000050.1 coordinate 12,520, forward strand.
AGGAGCAGCGTCGCCGCCACGCGATCAACGGTGCGCCGGCTTCTTCCACGGCTCGCGCCCGTTTCCGCGAGGACTCGGTTCGCCTGCGCTGTCGTCAGCCGCTCATCCACGAGTTCGACGGGACATTCAACCCGCCCGCGCAATTTTTCTGCGAATTCCGCCGCTCGCTTCGACATCTCTGTTTCCCGGCCGCTGTGCCCAATCGGATTCCCCACCAGAATGCGCCCGGCGCCATATTCCTCCGCTATTTCCGCAATCCGCGCGATCACGTCTTTCAGGCTCGCCCGCTCGATCGTCGGCAGGCCTTGCGCCGTCACGCCGAGTGCGTCCGATACGGCCACGCCCATCCGTTTCGTTCCGAAATCAATCGCCAGAATTCTCGCCGCCACAAGCGCGCCCCGTTTTCATCATACACCGCCGCGCGGCACGCGGAGAAAAGCGACTATTGGAAAAAAAGGAATGCTGCTCCTTCGTCCTGAGGCTTGTGAGGGATCATGTTGGAATTCGAGAGGCCCGGTCCGAACCGTTCGCGCTACGCCGTTGCCGGCGCGGATTCGCGAACCGCGAGGGTGGGTGCGGCTGTGGTGAGGGCGATGACCATGGTGCGTTTGTCAGGATGGGGGTTGCGGTTGCGCGCGAAGCGCGAGCGGCGGATTCTGGCGGGAAACTCGGAAGGCGAAGCTTCGCGGAATCCGCACTTCTCGAAGAACGCGGGCGAGAGCGTGAGTGCGAAGACGGATTTCACTCCCGCGCGCGACGCTTCTTCGATGAGAAACTCCGTGATCGCGCGGCCGATTCCGCGCCGCAGCACGCCCGGCTCGACGGAAAGCGAGCGGATTTCGGCGAAGCTCCCGGAATACACTCTGAGCGCTCCGCAGCCGACGATTCGCTCCGCATCTTCCGCCACAGCGAAGTCCCCCGCGGCGCGCCCCAGTTCTCCGAGCGTCCTCGGCAGCATCAGCCCTTCGCGGGCGTAGCCGTTAATCAGGCGGAAAAGCGCCGCCACGTCCCGTGATTCCGCTTTGCGAATGATGAGCATCGTTTTCAACCGATCGCCGTGAGGGCAGCCGCGCCCTTGCCCGGCGAAGCGTGCGCCTCTTGCCGCGCCGCGGTCAGTTCCGTCCATTCTTGAGAAGCAGCACCAGCAGCGCCTTATGCGTGTGCAGCCGGTTCTCCGCCTGGTCGAAAACAATCGAGCGCACGGAATCAACCACTTCATCCGTTGCTTCCTGCCCGCGATGCGCCGGAAGACAGTGCATGAAAAGCGCTTCCGGCCCCGCCGCGTCCATCAACTGCGCAGTCACGCGATAGGGCGCGAACACCTGCGCCCGCAAGTGCGCGGCGAACTCCTGTCCCATGCTCGCCCAAACGTCCGTGTAAACCGCCTGGGCGCCGCTGACTGCTTCTTCCGGATTCCGGAAGATCCGCACTTCTCCGCCGGCCGCTTCCGCCGCGGCCTTCGCTTCTGCCACCACCGCGGCCTTCGGCTCGAACCCCGGCGGCGTCGCCACGTGGACCCGCGCGCCGAGCTTCGCTCCCGCCATCATCAGCGAGTGGCACATGTTGTTGCCGTCGCCGATGAACGCGACCTTCAATCCGCTCAGCGTCCCGAATTTCTCCTTGAGCGTGAAGTAATCGGCGATCGCCTGGCACGGGTGCGCGAAATCGGTGAGCGCGTTGATCACCGGAATCGAAGCGTTTTCCGCCAGCTCCACCACCGCACCGTGCGAGAACGTGCGCGCCGCAATACCATCCACCCAGCGCTCGAGGTTCCTCGCGATGTCCTTGATTGCTTCGCGTTCGCCGAGCCGCGGCTTTGAGTGGTCGAGATAGATGGCGTGACCGCCGAGGCTCGTCATGCCGGCTTCGAACGCCACGCGCGTCCGGAGCGACGGCTTCTCGAAAATCAGCGCGAGCTGCCGCCCTTCGAGCGACCGGGCGTACGAGCGAGGCGATGTCTTCATGCTTTCCGCCAAATCGAAAAGCAGATCGAGATCGCTCGCGGAAAGGTCGCCGTCGGAAATGAGATCCTGAACCGCGAATTTCTTTTCAATTTTGCGCAACGTCGCAACCGGTGTCATGCGTGTACCCCCTGCGTTTTCGGAGCTTCGAGTGAAGTTAGAATCGGCCGAAGTCCCGCAATCAGCGTATCCACGTGCGAGCGCTCGATGACGAGCGGCGGCAGGAAGCGCAGGACGCGCTCCTGAGTGCAATTGAAGATCAGGCCCGCTTCGAGCCCTTGCCGCACCGCATCTTTCCCCGGCGCGTCGAGCTCCGCAGCGAGCATCAGCCCGTCCCCCCTCACTTCGCGAATGATGGGAAGCTCCGCCTTCAGCCGTTCGAGCTGCCCGCGGAAATACGCACCCCTCTCTCGAACTTGCTCGAGAAATCCCGGCCGTCCGAGGATCTCAAGATATTTCAGCGCCAGCCGGCATTGCAGCGGCCCTCCGCCGAACGTCGTGCCGTGCATTCCCGGCGAGAAGGCCAGCGCCACTTCTTCCCGTGCGAGAATCGCCGCAAGCGGCAATCCCGCCGCGAGCGGCTTTGCCACCAGCACAATATCCGGCTTGAGGCCGAATTTCTGGTACGCAAACCAACGCCCCGTTCGTCCCAGGCCGCACTGGATTTCATCGCAAATCAGGATTGCGCCGTTCGCGCGGCACAGCCGCTCCGCTTCCTTGAGGAAATCCTCATGGAGTTCCACGACGCCGCCCTCGCCCTGAATCACTTCGAGGATCAGCGCCCCCACCGCCGGCGTAAAGGATTCACGCAGGTGCGCGACGTCATTGCTCCGGATGAACTTCACTCCCGGCAGCAAAGGCTCGAAAGGTTTCCGGTATTTTTCCGGCCAGGTGGATGAAAGGGCTCCGAACGTTCGCCCGTGAAACGAATTCTCGAGCGCGAGCAATTCATAACGCTCACTGGCCGCGCCCTTTGCGTTTTTGCGCGCCCAGGCCCGCGCGAGTTTCAGCGCGCCTTCGACGGCTTCAGTTCCTGTGTTTGCGAAGAACGCGCGATCCAGTCCGGAGAGCTTCGTCAGCTTTTCCGCGAGCGGCGCCTGATAGCGGTGGTAAATCAGGTTTGAGACGTGCAGGAGCGATTCCGAAGGATCCCGCAGCACTTCGGCGATTTCCGGGTGGGCGTAGCCGAGCGAATTCACCGCGAGGCCGCCGAGAAAATCGAGGTAGCGTTTCCCGTTCTCGTCGAAGAGAAAGCAGCCTTCGCCGCGCACGGCGAGCAGCGGCAGCCGCTCGTACGTGGGAATCAGCGTCCGCTTTTCAAGGTCCGCTATTTCTCTAAAGTTCATTTTACGATCCGCGTGCCGGGGCACGTCCCCTGTTGAATTACGCTCGCGAGCGCCCGCGGCGGCTGCCAGGAAATGATGTCGATCTCGCGCACGCCCTGCCGGAGGGTGCGCGCGGAAGAGCGAAGCTTGGGAATCATGCCATCGCGGACGACTCCGCTGCGAATGAGATGCGGAATTTCGCCGACGCTCACGCGCGGAAGAAGCTTCTTCCCTGCGTCCCAAACTCCGCCCGCTTCGGTAAGGTAAGCCAGCCGGTCGGCGCGCAGGGCAACGGCAATCGCCGCGGCGAGATCGTCCGCGTTGATGTTCAGGTATTCGCCTCGCGAGCTGAGGCCGAGGCTCGCCACCACCGGCACGATTCGCTTCCGCGCCGCCCAATCGAAGAGCGCCGTGTTGATTTTCGACGGCCGGCCGACGAAACCCAGGCTCTGCCGTGAGCCGTTCGTCCCCGCGGAGATTTTCGTGGCACGGATGAGCCCGGCATCGCCGCCCGCGACTCCAAGCGCCCGTTGCCCTGCAGCTTCGAATGCGGCCACCCACTCTTTGTTGACGATGCCGGCAAGCACCATCAGCGCCACGTCACGCGTTGCGGCGTCCGTAATTCGCAGGCCTTCGTGAAACTGAGTCTCGATGCCGAGCCGTCCGAGCATTTCCGTCAGGCGCGCTCCGCCGCCGTGAACCACCACCACGCGGTGGCCCTCTGCCACGAAGCTTGAAAGCCGGCGCGCGATCTGGCGCCGCACGGCCGCATCCTCAACCGCTCGCCCGCCGATTTTTACGACGATCTTCATACGAGCCCGCTCGTCTCCGGGAATCCGAACATCAAGTTCATATTTTGAATCGCCTGGCCTGCAGCGCCTTTTCCGAGATTGTCGAGCGCCGAAACAACAATCAGCCGGCGGCCGCCGGCGTCGAGCGCAAATCCAACGTCGGCAAAATTCGTGTGCGCTGCCGATAGAATTTCTGGAAGCGCTCCATCGCGAGCGACGCGAACGAGCGGCGATGATGCGTAGAAATCCGCGAAAAGCTCGCCGACTTCGGCGATCGAGCGCTTCGCGGCAAGGCGAACGTAAACCGTGCTCAAAATGCCGCGCGTTACCGGCAGCAGGTGCGGCGTGAAAACGAAATGCGATTCGTCAAGATCGAGCGTCTCAAGGATTTCGGGCACGTGGCGATGAGCGAAAAGATTGTAGGCGCGGCAATTCTCATTGACTTCGGCAAAATGCAGCGCATCGCTCGGCGCGCGTCCCGCGCCGCTTGCACCCGACTTCGAGTCGGCAATAAGATCCGCCTGCCTGTCAATCCACCCGGCGCGAAGGAGCGGCGCGAGCGCGAGGATGACGCTTGTTGCGTAGCAGCCCGGATTTGCCACCAAACGCGCCCGGCGAATGGCCGCGGCGTTCAGCTCGGGCAGGCCGTAAACGGCCTCTTCGAGTTCCGCGGGAGCCGTATGCTCGAAGCGGTACCAGCGCGGATACGCGCCGGGCGTTTCGAGCCGGAACGCGCCGCTCAAATCCACCACGCGCAGGCCCCGCTCGAGCAATGGAGGCACCAGCACAAGCGCCGCCTCATGCGGCGTCGCGAGAAAGATCACGTCCGCGACGGAAGCATCGAGCGCCCCGGGATCGAGCGGTTCGCATTCGAGATTCGCCAGGCCGCGCAATGCGGGATGGACCTGGGCGACGCTGACCGCCTTCTTGCCTTCACCGCCCGAAGACATAAGGCGGGAGATTCGAACCCGTGGATGCCGTGCGAGGAGCGCGATCAATTCGCGGCCCGCGTAGCCCGTCGCGCCCGCAATCGCCGCGCGTACCACGGCCTGCGCACCCGCCTGAACGCCTGCTTTTTCTCCGAGGTCGCTAGTGATGGCCGCGCCCAACGCCCCCCGCCTGGCCGAGAAGTGAATACTTATACATACCCTGCATAATTATTTATAGCGGCGCGCGCCCCGCTTGTCAAGAAAAATTATCACCGGCCGCACGTTCTTCCACGCCGGCTCTCGGAAAAACAGCGAGGAGCTTCGCACGAGGGAAAGGCTTCGCCATCGGGTGAGTATCCTTTCCGCCGGTGGCCAAAAGGCAGGCCAGCAGAGGCGTCGAAATTCGTGGTACGATTCCGTGCCCTTCAAACCGGCGGATTCAAAGGCAGGCCTGGACATCGGAGACTTCACAAGAGCAGGTGAAAAACGGCGAGCGAAGAAGCTCCGGACGGTGGCTCTGGTAGCGGCGATCTACGCGATGGTCGCCGGAGGCCCCTTCGGGCTCGAGGACATCGTGCGCGACAGCGGATACACCCGCGCCATCCTGGTCCTCGCAGTCGCGGCCATTTTCTGGGCCCTGCCGACGGGCGTGATGGTTGGCAAGCTCGCGACGGCCATGCCGAAAGAAGGCGGGTTTTACATTTGGGTGTCGCGCACGCTCGGCAATTTCTGGGGATTTCAGGAAGCGTGGCTGACGCTCGCGGGCAGCGTTTTTGACATGGCGCTTTATCCGACGCTCTTCGCACTCTATATCGCGAACGCATGGCCGGCGCTCGACCATGGACATGCGGTGACAGACCTGGCGGTTGGGATGATCGTTGCTTGCGTTCTCTGGAATCTCGTGGGCGCGAACGCGGTCGGCGAAGGCTCCGTCGGCTTCACCCTGCTCGTCCTGGCGCCGTTCTTCGTGCTCGTCGTTCTTGCCCTGATGGCACGAGGCCCGATTCCTTTGAATGCCGTGCCGCGCGCGGCGAAGCCCGACCTGCTTGCGGCTTTGGCCGTCGCCATGTGGAACAACATGGGGTGGGACAACGCCTCGACGATTGCGGAAGAGGTTGAGCGGCCCCAGCAGTATATGCTCGCAACCCTCGCGGGCGTCGCCATCGTCGCGTTCACCTATATCTTGCCTATTCTCGCCGTGGCGAAAACCGGTCTTCCGCCGAGCCAATGGCGAACCGGCGCGTGGGTTACCATTGCCGGGATTTTCGGCGGAAATGCGCTGGCCCTTTCCGTGATGGTGATGGGCGCGGCGGCGGCGATGAGCACCTTCAACGCGCTCGTTCTGTCACTTTCGCGGGTTCCGGTGGCGATGGCGAAGGACGGATATCTGCCGCGCCTGCTCGCGCGCAAAACCGGCCGAGGAGCGCCCGGGGTCGCCGTCGTTGCCTGCGCGATCGTCTGGGGCCTGAGTATCCGTCTCGGCTTCGAGCGCAACTTGCTGATCGATATGCTTCTCACCGGCTCGAGCGTCATTCTGGAATTCGCGGCGCTTATCGCCTGGAACGCCCGCAACGGCAAGCGGGTCCTCGGCGCGGTGGCGTTGAGTGCATGCCCGACAGCGCTTCTCGTCGCCGTCATCGTTCGGAACGGGAGCGAGCGCATCGGCCACATCAGCACGCTCGAATTCGGAGCGATTCTCGCCGGCCTCGGCGTGGCACTGTATCTCTTGAGCGCAGCGGTTCGCCGCAAATCGCTCCGCGCGCCCGCTCTCGGCGGCCTGTGAGTATTCGCGCATTCTGCCTCCCCTCAGCAGAATGCCTTACTTACTCGCCACCTCAAGCGGACACATCACCTGCTACTTAGACCGGACACTTCACGTGCTAACGACATCAATGCAGTTTCCCGCTTGACTCCGGGCGAGCTCTTCAAGTATCGTCAGGTGACGTTGCCGGAGGGGACCGCCGCACGAAGGAGGCATTGTGTCACTCAATAGTCCACCTCCCCGGCGATTCAGCCGCAGAGCCGTCGAGCTACCGGTCCGTATTTTCATTCCGCAAAGCGATTTCGAGCAGCCCCAACGAGCGTTCGTGAGAGACCTCAGTCAGGAGGGGGCTCGCATTTTTTCCGACTTGCCGCTCTTGCCCGGACAGACTGTCCGCTTGATTCCCAACGAAGGCTTGGAGTATGCGGTTCCCGGCCGCGTCGTCTGGTCGCGGGTTACCGAGACCCCGAGCGGACATGAAGCGGGAGTCGAGTTCCTCGCTGGAGCGTTATAGCGTCATTTCCAATACCTGCTAGTGTCTCGTGTAGCAGATAAAACTGGTACATACCGTCGCAGCGATATCACGCTGAGCGAAGCCATGCATCTGCTGTTCCTGGCGAGGAACAGGCACAAGCGGATTATTCGCTGCGCTCAGAGATGACGGGTCATCGAACGTGCAACGTATTTCGGTAGCGCGACCCTGGTTTGCCGGTCGCGGAGTGGATTGGAGCGGGGTTTGCGTGATGTGGACAAGGCAGAACGTTTTGGCGATCTTGTGGCAAGCGTCCCGGACCCCCCACGGAGCGAGGGTCCGGGCTATGCGCAGCACCTTTCATTTGCACGGGGGCGCTGAGCCTGCCGCGTATTGGCAATAGGCCGGTGGAACGAACAATTTCGGGTCAGCTTTCCCGAGCGTAACGCTGTCAAGAGACACCAGCGTCATCGGCTTGCCATCCGGCCCGCGACCCTCTGCTTTCACTACGATGCCCAGGTCCTTCGACACCCACATCTTCAGCCCGCCGGGCGGCGCGACGTTCGGATCGCTGCTTGTTAGCCGCTCGACCGTGCAACGAACTCCTCCGACCGTTTCCTCCCCCAGAGCGGTGATCTTCGTATTCGCCGAAGCTTTAGGCGGGGACATCAACAAAACATTGATGGGGTCGTCGCAGCCCATTCGCCCCGGCGGCACGACATCGTACACACACACGCGCAGGGACGGAGCTACCGCATACCATTTTCGCGTCTTATAGAACAATAAGGTGTAACTGGCGGGCAGCGTCCCTTCGCTGTATCCTTTCAGCTTGGGGACGGCGAATACTTGCCCCATGTCAACTCGCGACTTGTCTAATTCCGAATAAATTTTCGCCGGGATTGAAGATATCTCCACCGTAAACGGCTTCGAGGGCCTGACCAGAGACGGCTGCTGCGCCGCACCCAGCACCGCCCACCCCAGCACCAAACTTGCGACGGCCCCCGCGTACTTGCATCTCAGGTACATTTTCCCCTCCTTGAGCTTATTTTCCATTTTCCCTGTCCAGTTCCTGCGTCGCGATCCAGCCGATACGAACAGCCCCTTCCATCGCGCGGGAACGGGCCGATGCCCGGTCTATCCGGAATATCCTCCGTGCACTCGGAGTCTGCGGAAAATATACGCGCGATCAGCGCGGAAGGCAATAGTAAGCCGGAGCCGGCATGGAACATCGCTGTGCGCGGCGCGCGCAGAGAGTTCGCGGCAATGGCGCCCTGCTTCGGCCGCTGAATCAACGGCTTGCTTCAAGGAAATGCCGCGGATTTTCCTGAGGGAAAAAGTCCGCGTTGTCCGGCGCCTTTACGCGAGCGGCGGCGACCGGGGGAACGCTCAGAAGTTGAAATGGACGATCAGGTTGACGCTGCGATTGGCGCCCTCGCCGGCGCCGAAAAATCCGCCTCCGAGGGAATTTGACACGCCGAAGAAGGGCGAAGGAACGGGTGTGAGAGTGCCATCGGGCGTGGCGAGATTAACATGATTGAAAACATTGTGAACCATCAGCCCGACCTCGAGCGAATAGCGGCGATTCTCCCCGCCGTGGTGGAAGAAGCTCGGACCCTGGCTGCCGAGCCCGCGCCCTCCGAGTCCGCTGCTGCGTCCGTGCCATCCGGGACCTCCGGAGACTCCGCCTTCTTTTCCGAAATAGAATGTCTTAGAAAAGCGGGCGTTCAGTGAGACTTGTGACGGGCCGACGAAGCTATTGACGGGAATCAGGGCGACACCGGGGCCCGGAGCGATGTTGAAGACGCCGAGCTTGGTCGAGATGATGTTCGGTCCCGTGGCGCCGGGCGCGGCGAGCGCGGGGCGCGCGTCAAACGATCCCGTGCCGAAGAGATCGATGCCGCCGAGGGTGACGTTGTAAGGATTGCCGGAAGTGATGAACAGGAAGGGGCTAAGCTGAAAGCCGTAAGGCAGCCCAAACGTCCCGCCCAGGAGTGAGTGGTTGCGAACGACAAACGACGCCGTGCCGTAGCTTTGGCTTATGTCATAAGGATTCATGATGAAGCCGGCATCGCCGTTAGCGTAACTCAGCGAGTAATAGCCGAAGAGCGTGAGGCGCGCTCCCGCAAGAACGCTGAAATTCACGATCAACTGGTTTTCGTTGTAAATCCCTCCGGATTCATATTGATAAACGTTGCCGATATTGCCAAAGGGGCGAATGCCGGGACTCGGCGTGCAGGGCTGCGGGCTCAAAACGGTGCAAGGGACATACGTGCCCGGTAGCGGCGCGTTGATGTCCCGCGTCTGGATCTGGTGGACTCCGTGGCTGTTCACATAAGTGACCGACGCCTTGATGTTTCTCGCGATCTGGCGGTCGAGGCCGATGGCGGACTCGGCGACGTAAGGCGCTCGGAGGTTCGAATCGATCTGGTAGAGGGCTGGAAAGGACGCTGCCGTCGTGAGGGAGCTCGCCGCAGGAACGGTCGGAGGGAAAAAGCCCGGCTGATAGACCACATACCGCTGCTCGTTGATCCCGTTCAATTGTTCAGCCTGAAGGATATTCGACATTCCGAAGCGGTCGTAAAAAAGGCCGAAGCCCGCGCGCAAAACGGTTTTGGGAGCTGCGCCGTGGCCGATGCCCCAGGCGAGCGAAAGACGCGGAGCAAAATCGGCGTGATCGCTGATGTGGTTCTGAGTTTCAAAACGCAGTCCGAGCGTCAGCGAGAAGTTGGGACGAACGCGGCGTGTATCCTCGGCGTAAAACGCGGCGTTAAGCAAATCCGCCGATGCGCGGGGATTCCCCGCGGTGAGAGTGAATTGGCTCGCGCCACCGCCCGCCGCCAGGATTTGCGAAGCCGTCAAACCCTGGGCCACTCCTTGCAACGTCGCCAGGTAGGCGCCGAGCGATGCAAAAGTGTAACCGCCGTTGAATCCTGCGCTGTTGCTGAGGGATTCGTTCACGTTCTGCAACATTCCCCCGAAAACAAAGCTGTTCCGGCCGTGCGTGAGGTCCAAGGTGTCTTCGGCTTCGAAGTGGTTCTGCGATTCGGAATAGAGGCCCTGGCTGTTGCCGCCGGTGACGAAATAATTTGGGATGTTCACTTCCGGGCCGGTGTTGTAAGGCGTCTGGCTGTTGTTCTGGTGTTCGATGCCGATGCGCAAGCTGTTCACCGCCATCGCGCTGAGCACGGCAGTGTCAAGCGCGTGGACTCCTTCCGAATGATGGCCGGAATCGTAGGCCTGCTCCTGGAGATCGAACTGGCCGATTCCCTGATTGGCGGCGGTATTCTGAAAGTAATGAGGCATGATACTCAGTACGTTTTTCTGGCCCAGTTGAAGGTCCACCCGCGAAAAGAGCCCTGTCATATTCTGCGGGCTCGAAAGAGCCTGGGTGATCGGCGCCAAAGCGAAGGTTGTCGGGCCCGACGGAACAACCTGTTCGGCGTTAATCACAGAGACGTTGTCGAGCGTGCGATGAAACAGATCCATGAAAAACGATGCTTTCTTGCCGAGCGGTCCGCCTACGTTGCCATTGAACATATACGAATGGTAATTCGGCTCCTGGGGCGCGAAGGGATTGCGTGAATTGAGAATCGAGTCGTTTCCGAAGGTGAAGGCGCTGCCGTGAAATTTCTGGTAGCCGGGCTTGGTGATGATTTCAATGCGGCCGTAGCCGAGTTCGGCGTGCTCGGCGGTAAAGGGATTCTGGTTGACCTTGACTTCGAGAATATCTTCTTTCGGCGGAAGGTCGCCGCCTTGAAAACCGTCAATATAAATCTGGGCGCCGTTCGGCCCGGCCGCGGGTCCGGCAAGCGCTTCAAGCTCCTGCTGCAACTCGTCCGGGTCGTTTGATAGGGCCTTCAGCGCAGAGCCAGTCAGCACCAGCGCACTCGCGTTATGTTGTGGACTGAGGCTCACCTTTCCGGTCTCGCTCTGAACGGTGACTTGCTGCTTTTCCGCATGAATGGCGAGCTGAGCATTGACCACTTGCGCCTTGCCGGCCACGACGACGCCCGTTTCCCGCAAGGTTGTGAAATTCGCCGCTCCGATCTCAATCGTATAGGCGCCGGGCGTGAGGTCCGAGAAGGTGTATTTGCCTTCCTGGTTGGTCTGAGTTTGCGCGGTGGTCTTGTGCGGCCCAATCACGCGCACGGTGGCTCCCGGAATCGCGGCGCCGGAGGGATCGGTGACCTGGCCATGCAAGCTGACCCTCGCGCGTTGCGCAACGAGCGGGATCGAGGAAAAGAGAATCGCCGCTCCTACGGCGAATGAAAACTTCACTTTCCGGTCAGTCATAAGGCCTTCCCTCCATGGATTCCTTGCGAGCAGCAGCGAACGATATACGCGGGTGTGCGGTCACCGATCGAGGCTACTAATTGATTCAGTCCTGAAGCGTTCGTCTTTTCAATGCGCGCGCTTGATTCCGCGTGCCGCTGCTTCTTTCGGCGGTCGCGGACAAAAGACGCGCGACCGGCTTCTACCGTTGCGGCCCACCACCGCCGCCGCCGCTGGGAAGCCCTGGGCCGCTCGACTGGCTCGGCGCGCTGCCCATGTTCCACGGCCCGAGGTTCACCTGCTTGCTGCCCTTTGGGCGCGCTTCGAGAATCGGCCTCACGCCCGCCAGCACGTCGAGTGCCGTCACTTCCGACTGCTTTACGCCTTCCGTGCTCACCACAATCAGCGGTTCGCCGGGCTTGAGATCACTGAGCGCAAGCGGCGGCATGCGCTCAAGCAATTGGTTGAAGTCGCCCGGGCGCTTTGCGAAACGCACTCCGCCCGTCATTGGATGCGGCCCGCCGGCGCCGCCGGGCCCGCGAAAGTTTCCGCCTTGCGCTCCGTGGCGCGCCGTTCCCCCGGGCGGTCCCGGCATCGCTCCGCCGCTGTTGAATCGTGCAATCATCATCGCCACGAAAGGCAGGAGCGTGTGCATTTTGGTGGCCGGGGTTGTCTGCACCTGAACCAGTTTGCCATTCGCGAGGTTCTTGATCTGGATGGCG
>JAKASG010000107.1 GCA_021828285.1 Acidobacteriota bacterium
ACGTCAATCCGGCGGCCTGCGCCTTCGAGAGTTCCGGAGCTTGAATCCTTGCCGGAGATGAAAGGAATTCCAGACGCCTCCGAAAATCGAGCGATCTCTTCGACCATCTTCGTAAGGTCGCCGGCGACCTCCGGCGTGATGCGAGGCGTATAAAAATTGTCGCACAAAACCATTTCACGATAATCGGCGTCCGCAACAACGGCCTTCGTCACAGCCTCGATCATCATCAATACGGCCGCGAGGCGCGGACTGATATCGCCGTAAAACGGATTGAAGGCGACGGCCGTCACCAGGCCGTAAGGCTTTCCGCGCAGCGGCGCCGCAACGTGAACGTCCGAAGGCATGCGATGATTGCGCCCGGCGTAAGGGCCGAGCACCGTTCGCCCTTGCACGGTGGTATCGAAGCGCGCGCCCGCCGCGCTCTGGTCGGCAACGTGATCGTGACCGATGACGGAGTGTAAAGCGCGCAGCCATTCCTCCGCCGTTGCGGGCGCCGGGATCGAGAGCGGCGTCAAGCGCCGTTTCGGCTCCGCCGTCTGGATGGGCTCAATCGGGCAGGCGTTCCACAGGAAATCCATCGCCAGGTCGGCCACACGCTCGCCGCGCCAAACCGCTTCAAGCCGCTTGCGATCAGTGAATCGGCCGATTCGCTCGTGGGCGACTTCATAGCGGTCGAGAAGCGCCTCCGCTTGGCTGATTTTTTCCGGAGGGACGGCGATCAACATGCGCTCCTGCGATTCGGAAAGCAGAATTTCCCAGGCCGTGAGGCTAGCGTCCTTGAGCGGCACGGCGTCGAGAGTGAGCTCGATGCCCGTTTCCGCGGCCATTTCGCCCGCTGCGCTTGAAATGCCGCCCGCGCCGAGGTCCGTCACGGACCGGATGCAGCCGGCATCGCGCAGCACCGGAATCGCGGTGGTGAAGCGCCGCTCAGTGATGGGATGGCCGATCTGCACTGCTGCGGACTCTTTCGCCATCGTCTCGCCCGTCATTCCCGCGGAGCTGGCCGTTGCGCCGTGAATGCCGTCGCGGCCCGTTTGTCCCCCGATCAGGAGCGCGGCGTCTCCCGGCTGGGGCGGATCTTTTTTGGAGAATTTTTTGGGAATGAGCCCGATGGAATGGCCGAGGGCAAGGCACTTCGCGTAGCCCGGATGACGGCGGTACACCAGATGCATCATCGGAATCCCCATCGGGTTCATGTAATAAGCCGTCGCGCGGATCGCTTCCGTCAGAATAAATTGAGGATGGAGCGCGCCCGGCGGAACTTCCTCGTCGGCGGTGCGCGGGTCCATCGTACCCATCAGCGTCGTGCCGCCGATGGGATACGCGCCTTTGCCAAATCCGAGCGTGTCCCGGATGACTCCGCCGTGCTTGGTAGCGACGCCGCCGAACGGAGCGATGGCGCTCGGAAAGTTGTGTGTTTCTCCTTTGATCGTCACCACCCAATCTTCATAGAACTCCATCCCGCCCGCGTTGTCCTTGAATGCGGTGACAACCAAAGGATGGTTGATGCGCGCCGTCGCGGCCTGAAGCCGTTTGAGCAAGCCGAGACTTTTCCACGTGGTGTGATAGCAATGGTCGCTCCAGCTTTGCACCACGATTTCGATTTCCGCGTCGGTAAAGGGGCGGCCGCGCTGCTTCTCGTAGGCTTGAAGGACGCGCATTTGCGCGAGCGGCGCGTACCAGGAGCGCTCCTGCGACAGGCGGGCCAGCCGCTCGTCGCTAAGGCCGGCAAGCGAAACGTGGCCGACCGGCTCCGGCGCGCCCGAAGGGCGCAGCGTTTCGAGGCGCTCTTCCGGCTCGCGTACCCGCTCGACAAGGGCGTTATAGAGGAAGCGCGCCGCCAGCTTGCGCGCCGCCGGCTCTTCAAGACCGGAGAATTGGTATCGCTTGCTCAAGCGCGCGAACTCGAGCCCCTGCTCGCCGAGCGCCCGCGCGCCTTCCAGAATCGAGGGCGTTTCAGGATCGGTAACCGCAGGCCGGTACATGATTTCGACGATGGGTCCGCGCGCGCGGTCAAGATGAGAACGCTCGGCGGCGGCCTGATAGAGCGGATTGACCAGCAGCGGCATGAGCTTCCGGACGCTCACGGCGCCTTCCAGCCAATAGACTCTTTCAATGATGAGGTCCGTCAGCCGGTCCGCTCCGTGCCGCCGGAAGTAGGCAAGCCAGTTGCGCGCTTCAGGATCGTCTTTGGAAAGTGTGTAAACGGCTTGAATCGCCATCAGCCGGACATTATATCCGTTAATCCGCAATCACGTCCCGGAGGTCCCTCTCCGCTCGCTTCCCTCCATGGCTCATGGCTTCTTGAACAAGGCGGGCCAGTGGGTCACGAGCGTGAGAGGCGGCGAAGCGCCTTGCGGCGCCAGGCCCACGAGAAAGCGCTTCCCGTCGGGCGCCACGGAATAATCATCGCCCTCAGTCTCCGAGTTTATGAGGGGCTCATGGAAAAGCTCGCGCGGTGTCCCAAGCTCAACCGCCGAGCCGTTTTCCTTGACGCTTGCTTCCATCAGCTTCCCGCCTGGCGCGACATAATAAAGCTCGTTGCCGTCACGAATCCATTGCGGCGAGCCGCCGCCGCCCTGCGAGACTTGCCATTTGCCGCCGCCCGGTGGGAAAGGAGAAACATAGACCTCGTGACCGCCCGACTCGTCGGACTCATAAGCAACCCAGCGGCCATCGGGCGAAAAGACGGCGCTATCAGCGCTGAATTGCCCTTGAAGATAAGGAAAAGGCTTGTGATCGCCAAAGAGTGGAAGGACCCAGATGCCCGGTTTGCCGGATGGACGACTTGAAGTGAAGAGTATGTAGCGGCCATCCTGGGACCAGTCGGTGGGAATGTTGATCCCTCCCGAAGCGAGTAAAGGTTTTCCGTTTCCTGCGCCCGAGGAATCCTTTACAAAAATGTCGAAATTGCCTCTCTTGAGAAGAGACGCGTAAGCGATCCGTGAGCCATCCGGCGACCAGACGGGAGCAAAGTTGATTCTAGGACCAAACGTGAATCGCGTCTGGACGCCTCGCGCCAGGTCCTCGAGCCAAATGTCCCCCGTCAATGTTGACAAATTTCCGGACGCATACGCCAAGCGCTTTCCATCCGGAGAAAGGCGGGGAGCCGCGGCGCCCGCTGGGCCGACTCCCACTTGCTTCCCGCCTGCATCGAGCCAGACAAGCTGGCCGCCCATATCGGCTCTGGAGGTCTTGGCAAGAACCAGCAGTCCGGTCTGGGAAACGCTGAAAAGGCCAAGCCGGTATTCGCGGGGCGAAGCCACGTTCTCGGCGACGGGAAAAGCCTCGCCTTCGAGCTTTTGGTTGCCGGCGTCGAATCGCTGCGCCATCAGCGTGTTGCCGCGCAAGAACAGCAGATAGCCGGGCGAGGCGTAGACAGCTTCGGAATCTGCTTGAAGCAGAAATCGCGCTTCATGTGATCCGAGCTCGCCGATGTAGATGCCAAGCTTGGAGGTCCCGGTGGCGCTCAAGTCACCGCTTAGGTAAATGAAGTGGCGGCCATCGGGCAGAAAGACCGGCCAGCGGTTGCTGAAGACTTCGCCCTTTCCGATGTGAGTCGCGACCGCGGCCGGCGTCCCGCCCGCTGCCGGCACCTCCACGAGTCCCCCACCGTGCGCGAGGCCGATTGTCGAGGATTGAGATTGAGGAGCAAAAATGATGACGCCGTTCGCGCTCCACGCCCCGCCACGCGCGCCGGCGGCGTTGCAAATCAAAACCGGCGGTCCGCCAGTCACATCAATCTTCTTGAGTTTTCCGTCCTGGAAAAATCCAACCTGGCGGCTGTCCGGCGACCAAAAAGGAAATTCCGCGGCCTCCGTTCCTTGCAGCGGCTGCGCGGTCAGCGAGTCGAGCGGACGAACCCAAAGTGATTCCTTGCCGGAAGCGTCCCGAGCGGGAAAAACCAGCCAGGTTCCGTCCGGCGAAAGGACTGGCGCGCCATCCGGCTGCTCGAAGGCAAATGAAGCCTTCACGGGCGCGTCGATCAGCGAACGAATTGGGTATGCTGGCGGCGATTTTGTATTGAAATGCAGGAGCGTGACAACAACCAACGCGAGCGCCAGCGCTCCCGCCAGCGCCCATGGCAGGGCGCCGTGGGGCGGCGAACTGCGTTCCCCGGTCTTTTCCTGGCCCAAGGGCCGGCGGTCATAACTCGCCGCTACAGAATCTGTTCCGCTGATTGTTTCTTCAACTGTGATGCGCGCGTCGCCGATGGCTTGCAACCGATGCTTCAGGTCTTTCGTCAGGCAACGGTGAATCAGCCGCTGAATTGTCTGCGGCGTTGTTTCCGGTATTGCCGTCCAGTCCGGCTCTTCTTTGATGACGCTCGCCA
>JAKASG010000108.1 GCA_021828285.1 Acidobacteriota bacterium
CTACGATTTATTCAAAAACCGTCGCCGCATTGACCGTTCTTTCGACTAAGAGCACAGCCCCGCATTTGGCGCAGTTCCAGGTCGGGTAGGGCCTCGCTTGGCTCCGGAACTCAATCTTCTCACCTGGACGGCATGTGTTGGGAGGTATCTTTGTTTTGACTTGTACCCTGCCACCAAAGTCCTTCGTCACACTATTCCGAGATTTTGTTTCCTTGTATCGCATAGGCGACGCTCACCTCGCGGGCTATCGGCACAGTATAGCATGTGTCGTTTGGGGCTGGTCCCCGCCGTGATCTTTTTCACGCCCGTGCGCGCGGACAAGCTTATTCCGGCGCGCCAATAGCATTTCTTGGGCCCCAGGCCCTCCGTCACGAGGACCACCGACCCGTCGCGTCGCGTCGGCGCTTGCGCGCGGCGCGAAGGGATGGTAGGTTTCGCAAGGCATGGGGTGGCTGCGCGAGCGATGGAGCAGGATGGTTCCGGTTTATCCGGGCGAAGGCGCGGCGGTCACACTCTGCTTTCTGGTTTTCCTGCTGGTCAACGCCGGCATCATCTTCGGGCGCAATTCTTCTTACTCCCTTTTCCTAGTCTATTTCGGCGTTCGCTATTTGCCGTACATGTATTTCGCGAACGCGGGCTTCGTCATACTCTGCTCGCTGGTTTACACGACGCTGGTTGACCGCTTCGAGCGCGGGCGATTTCTCGCCGCCATTTCCGCGATTTTCGTCGTGATCCTGGTGGCGAGCCGCATCATTCTCATCGGCCGACCCCACTGGTTTTTCCCCGTCCTGTTCATGGAAGCTCAGGTCATCTGGTATTTCACGTTGATGCAGTTCTGGACTTTCGTTGGCGATCTTTTCGACGCGCGGCAATCGAAGCGGCTTTTTCCGCTGCTCGCCATCGGCGGGCCGGTGGGAATGATCGCCGTTTGGGCGGTGAACGGAGCGCTGGTGCGGCGCTTTGGCGCGGAAAGCCTGCTGCTGATGTGGGCGGGGACGATCGTTGCGGGAACGGCGCTTGCCGGAGTGGCTTACCGCCGGTTCCGCATTCCGCCGTCGCCCGTCCCTGCAGATGCGGCCACGCTCCTGCGCGAAGCGCGGCCTTCGGAATGGGAAAAAATCAAGGGCGGGCTCAGCGAAGTCGGGCGCGAGCCGCTGCTCCGTTCGACGGCGGGTTATATCCTCTTCCTTTGGACCGTTTACGCCATCGTGGATTTCTGCTTCAACAAAACGATGCAGCAGCGTTACCCGCATCCCGCTGAACTCGCCACGTTTTTCGGGTTTTTCTTCGGCCTGCAAGGCGTGGTTTGCGTCGTGATCCAATCCCTGCTCACGCGGCCCGTCATCGCGCGGCTGGGCGTCGGAACAACCATCAACTTCCATCCCAGCTTTCTGATCGCCGGGACCGGTTGGATGAGCATGCGCTACGGCTATGCTCCGGTCTTTACCACCAAACTCGGCGACGCGTCCATGCTCTACACGTTTTCGGATTCCTCCTACCAGCTTCTTTACAATCCGATTCCGCCCGAACGCCGCGCGCGCGTGCGAGGCTTTATCGAAGGCTACATCCGCCCGCTGTCGCTCGCCGCGGCGGGCCTGCTGGTCCTGCTCGGCAATAATTACCTTAAGCCGTTGCGCCTTTTCGGGCGGGTCATCCCGAGCGAGCAGCAACTCGCCTGGGGCGCGTTTGCCGTAGCGTGCGTATGGCTCGGCTTCGCGCTCTCGGCCAAAAAGGGCTACGTCAGCGCGCTGCTCGGCAATCTCCGCGGGCCCAATCTCAGCTTGCGGGAGGCGGCGGCCAAAACGCTTGGAGAATTGAAAGACCCCGCCAGCATCGCCTATCTCGTCGGAACGCTCAAAAGCGAAGAGCCCGGCCGCATCATCGCGGCCATCGGTCTGCTTGAAAGCTTCAAGAGCAAGCAGGCGGCGGACGCCGTTGCCTGTTTGCTGGCGCATCCCGATCGCCACGTGCGAGCGACGGCCGCGGGAGCGCTCCGCCGTCTAGGCGCCGCGCCGTTCAGAGACCGTCTGGCTGCGCTCCTGAAGGATCCGGACCCTCGCGTACGCGCGAATGCCGCGGAGGCGCTCAGCGCCGCGCCCGATCCCTCGCTCGCTCCCGCATTACGGCCTTTGCTCGACGACGCATTCACCCGGCCCCGAGTGAACGCGCTGCTCGCCCTCGCTGCCGTTGAAGGGTCCTCAGCCGGCGGAGATTTTCTGCCCATTATTTCAAAGCTCGTGCAAGGGGGACGGGAAGAGCGCGTCGCGGCCGTCTATGCGCTCGCGCGGGTCGGCGGCGGCGATTCCGCGGTAATGCTGGCCAAATTACTGGGCGACCCGGAGTTGGACGTCCGCACGCGAGCGGCGAAGGCTCTCGGCAAAATCGGCGGCGCGGATGCGATCCCCGCACTCATTGAAGCGCTCTCGGGTCCGGCCGAATTGCGCCACACCGTCCGCAGGGCGATCGCCTCCATCGCGCGCAAGGCGGGACAAGAAACCGTCCGCATGCTTACGGTGCGGGCGCTCGAAGAGCGGCGTGTTGAAAATCGAAGCGAGCTTGCAGACGTTCTCGGAAGGCTCGATGACCCGCAAGTCGCCGGGCCCTTGATCCATTTGCTTCACGACCCCGAATGGCGCGTCGAATGGAAAGTGCTCAAAGCGTTCGGGCGCCTCGCGGGAACCGTGCCTTTGCCGGAAAACGCCCGCGCAGCGCTTTTCGATTACGCGCGGCGCGAGCTCGGGGCGTACCGCGAAAGCGCCGCCTGCTCGCTGGCGCTCGTTCAAAATCCTTCATTGGAGGCGGACCGCCTTCTCGCCCAGGCGCTCGAGGATGATCGCAACAGGATCGAGGAACGTGTGTTCAGAATGCTCGGCATTCTCGCCGGGCACGAGCGCATGAAAGCCATTCACCGCAATCTTCGCTCGCCCGATCCCCGCCAGCGCGCCGACGCCCTCGAGGCGCTCGACACCCTGGCGCCCAAGCCGGTCGGAGGCGAAGTGCTGGCGATGCTCGAGAAAACTCCACGAAGCTCGCCCGAGATGGCTTCGCCCGACGCTTCCGCGGCGCTTGAATCGCTCGCCCGGCATCCCAAGCCGTGGATTCGCGCCTGCACCGCCTATTTCGTTGGAGCGCATCCGAACGGCGTCGGCGAGTCGCTTCTTGAAAGCTTGCTGAAAGATCCCGAGCCGATCGTGAGAGAGACGGCGCTCTACGCCGGCTGGCTGGCGTTCCGCCAAGCCTGGCTTCCGCAAGCGGAATCCGGCGGACGATCCAACGACCCGCGCATGGCCGAATGTGCCGGCCGGATTTTCCGCGAGAATGCGGCCGGAGCGCCAGCCGGGTCCGCTCAGGCACGACTGAAGAAAAGGAGAAATATGCTGGCCATCGAAAAGGTATTGCTCTTAAAGAACGCGCCTTTATTCTCGGCGCTTGATAGCGAGGAGCTTGCAGCACTCGCCGAGATTACCCTCCAAAAGGAGTATCAGCCGGGTGAAACCCTGTTTGAGCAGGGCGAGACGGCTCATCACCTCTACGTTCTCGTGGAAGGGGAGGTTGAAGTACGCCGGAAGGTTGACTCGCAGGAGCGTACTGTCTCAAAAATGGGAGGAAATGAAGTTTTCGGTGAGATGTCGCTGCTTGACGACGAGCCGCGCTCCGCCACGATCCGCGCCCTCGGGCCGACTGCTGTGCTCAAAGTGGACCGCGAAAACTTCCGCGAATTGATTCAGGAGCGGCCGCAAATTGCGCTGGCCATACTCAAAATTCTCAGCCTGCGCCTGCGCCACTTCAACGCCGAATTCGAGTCTCCGGTTGCCGCCCAGCCATTGCACTCAATGGCTTGATCGAAACTTCCGGTCAAAAGCCCCGCGCTTCACCGGAGGCGGGGCTTTCAACCAACCGCAGATTTCCGCCTGAAGCAAATGCTTGCAGCGAAAAATTACATTCCGTGGTGCTTCTTTTGCTTCTTTTGCTTCTTTTGTTTCTTCTGCTTCTTTTGCTTCTTTTGTTTCTTGTCCTTCTTGTGATGCAATTTTGGAAAACCAAAAGTCGCCTGGCTTCCCGCCGAATTGACCGTTGCATAGCTGAGCACCGGCAGAGACATTGCAAGGAAAAGCAAACCAGCGGTCAGCAGGCTGACAAGTTTCTTCATAAGGGGTACACCCTCCTATCAGAGTTAACTGCATCTGCGATTATACCATACTAATTTCAAGTTCCCCTGGGCAGGAACCGCCCGCGCGGCGGCGGGTGACCACAGCAAGCCTCGAAAACCGCCTGTGCTGCAGCGCGTTCGTGTTATTCTATAGACCCACGCGCT
>JAKASG010000109.1 GCA_021828285.1 Acidobacteriota bacterium
CGGAGGCTTATCTCAAAGCGAACCTGCACTGGATTTCTCTCAGCCTGGCCGCGCTGGTCTTGCTGCTGATTCTTGCGCGGCGCGTCCTCAGAAGACCAGGGGCCGTTCGCGAGGATGGAGCCTAAAGCTGCCTCAAAAGGGTTTTCCCGGAGGCCGGAAGCTGAACGACTGGGAGAGCACCTGCAGGTTCTTGCCCAGCTCGACTCGCACTTCAAATCCATGGCGCGTCTGCCGCGCAGCATAGAATCGCAAATCATGGATGACGACGGTTGTTCCCTGGTCCGAGGGTTCGACTTCAGCCCAGGGAAAACGGGCGAAATTCAGAAAGATTTTTGCGGTGGAAGTGTCGAGAGCAACATCGAGCGCGGGTGAACGCTGCGGCTTAAACAAGATGGCTTGATCGGCTTCATCGAGCCCGCCAGATAAAACCTCAACCGGCAGAACGCGAAAAGCATTGTCCGTATCAACCACGCAATGCCATTCGAACGGATTGACCATATCGGGAAAAGCTCCGACGCGCACGGGATTCTCGCCGCCGTATGTTCTTGCCTCAAGCATATTCACGGCGCGCTGGTGCGCCGCCAGGCGCACGCCCCACAGAGCGAGCACTCCGCACAGTGAAAGAACGGCGCCGAGCTGATATCCCGGCTTGCGCGCTCCCACTTCTTCCGTCACCAGTCGAAAGAGCGCGGGAAGCGCAAAGCCCGCGATGAGGATGGTCAAAAGCACGGGGTCGAAAATGAATTCGATATCGAGCGCGTACCATCGGCCGCTGAAAGGCAAAAACGGGCGGATACCGTAATCGTTGGTGAAGTCGAGCAGCAGATGGCTCGCCGTGGCAATCAGGCAAACCAGAAACAGCCATCGCCCGTTGAGCGGCGGCTTCTTTGGATTGGGCTGCGCTTTGCGTCCGAAGAGATAGATCACCAGCGCCAGGAGCGCCGCGAGCGCCGTGATACCGATGAGTGAATGAGTGATGCCGCGATGATATTTGAGGTAATCGGCGCTTCCCCAAAAGCCTGAGATCACATCAATATCGGGAAGGTTCGCGCCGATCAGGAGCGCCAGGAGCGCGTAGCGGGTCTTGCGGTTGAGCCCGGTGTTGCTCAGCGCAAGACCCGTAAGCGTGTGCGTGATGTTATCCATCGCTTCAGGGCGCCAGGACCGTCAGCGCGTCGGGAACCAGCTCAAAGCTCGCCGGGAGCCGGCCGACAAGCTCGCCGTCGAGCTCGAATGAGATCGGGCTTTCGCTCTCGCAGATGACCGGGCTCGCAGCGACCAGCTTCACATCCTTCAATTTCCCTTGCAGGCGCAGCAGGACCGCGCATGCGTAAACAAGATAACGCCAGCGGTTCGGGCTCGTGAAGCCGCACACCGTGAGCTGCGACTTCAGTAAATTCGTTTCCGGCGCCAGGGGAAACCATCCGGCGTAGCGCCCGGAGCGCTGGACCGCAGCAAAGGAGGCGGAAAATTCCTCGGCGCCGGCCCGGCACGTGAAGAGAGGAAATGAATAGGCGGAAATCTGGCGAACGCCTTCCGCGACATAAGCGAGGACACCGAAACGGCGTTTGAAAGTCTCCCGCAGGCTGCTGATGACGTGCGCGTCAAAGCCAATCCCCGCCACATTCAGGAAATACCGCGACCGGACGCCCGGCGCCGCGCCACCCTCCGTTCGCCATGTCGCGCGGCCGAGAGCAATGCGCCGCGCCGTCCAGCGCGGGAGAGCGCGCGCCGCGGCTTCCGGGTAAAAAGGCAATCCGAGCTCTCGTGCTGCGATGTTGGCCGTCCCGCCCGGCAGAATGCCGAGCGTCGTCTTGCTCATCGCCATCCCGTTGACGACTTCATTGAGCGTCCCGTCGCCCCCGTAAACAACGACCATCTCGCAGCCGTTTGACGCCGCGGCGCGCGCGAGAGACTCCGCTTCTCCGGGCTGGGTCGTCGCGGCAAAATCCACAGCGATTCCCGCCCGGTTGAGTGCGCCGGCCGCTCTCTTGACTCTCGCTTCGCGGTGATCTCCTTCGATTCCCGCAACCGGATTATAGATGAGCGTGGCTTGCTTCAAGGACGTTGCCGCGCGAGAACGCCAGGTTTCGCCTTGGGAATCGCTCCGAGCGCCACGGGCTCCCGGCGGAGCAGCCCTTTTCGCGCGACAGGTCTCGCGTTAAACTCCGCCGGTCGCCGCAATGCCCGTTACGACTTTCCTCGCGATCATGTCGCCGGTTTTCTTGTTCCGGCTCATGTCAATGTAAACCTGCTCGCCCACTTTCAGCGCATCGAGCGTGCTCCGCTTGCGATTGTGGATGTACTTGGTCTTCGGTTCCAGTTTGAACGTCTGGCCGTTGCCGAAAACGGTCTTGTCAACGATCAGCTCATGCCGCTTCTTATCGATCTTTTTGATGACGCCGTAAATGTAGTTCTGATAGATATGCGCGATGGACGTGGGATTTCCAAAACGGTTCGTCGGCTTATCCGGATTGAGGCTTTGGGCTCGAAGGGCTGGGGATAAAACGGCGGCCGCCAGAATTAACGCGGGTAGGAAAATCTTTGAACTCTTCATTGCTTCCTCGTTTTTTCAGAATCTCAAGTTGAAACTAACAGTCTGCGGCGAGCGATGTCAAGCGGGCCGTCATCCGTTCAGGCAGCGAGCGGCCTCTTGACGCGCAAGCGCATCCGAAGTATTGGTTCAGAATGAATCAAGCGGAAACAGGGGGCAAACCTGATGAAAGTCGAACGCGGCGCCGTAATCGTTGAATGCGTGCGCGGAGATATTGCCCGCCAGCGGGACATGGAAGCGGTCGTCAATGCGGCGAACGCGCAATTGCGAATGGGCGGCGGAGTTGCCGGGGCGATCCATCGCGCGGCCGGTCCGAGCCTCGAACAGGAATGCCGGCCGCTCGCTCCGATTCGGCCGGGCCAGGCCGTCATCACCGGAGGCCACAACCTTCCGAACCGTTATGTGATTCACTGTCTCGGCCCGGTTTACGGCATGGATGAGCCCGCCGATGAGCTGCTGGCTTCCTGTTATCGCAACGCGCTGCGCCTGGCAGAGTCGAGCGGCGTCAAGTCCATCGCCTTCCCGGCCATTTCAACGGGCGTATTCGGCTTTCCGCTCGAACCCGCCGCTCGCATTGCGCTCAAAGCCGTCCTCGCCGAATTGCCCGGCTTATCTTCGGTGAAGCACGTTCGCTTCGTGCTTTTCGACGCTCACGACCTGCGCGTCCATTCGGAGATTCTCGAAGAATTGGCGAAAGGGAATTAGGAGGACCGCAAGGTTGGACCGGCGGCGCTTGCGGACAGGCCCGTTCAAAGCGCCGAATTCATCCGGGCGGCCAGTGGAAAACTCTTCCGCCGAGCACGTGGACGTGAAGATGGTCCACGGTTTGTCCTGCCCAAGCGCCGTTATTGATCACCGTGCGGTAGCCTGTGCCTTCAAGTCCGCGCTCGCGCGCCACGCGGGCCGCAACGATGAAAAGGTGGCCGAGCAACGCCCCATCCTCAGGCGCGACGTCGCCGAGTGTCATCCAATGCTTGCGGGGAATGACCAGAAGATGAACGGGAGATTGCGGGCGAATGTCTTCAAACGCGAGGACCCGTTCGTCCTCGTAGACGATGCGCGCGGGTGTTTCGCGGTTTGCAATGCGGCAAAAAATGCAGTTTTCCAAATCAGCGATCGCTCTGCCTGGTTCAATTCAAGCGGACGACAAAGGTTTGCGACGCAACGCCCGAAGCGGCCAACTGCCGCGCAAGCTGTTGCGCCTGATATTCGTTGCTGAAGCTGCCCACGCGCACGCGATAGAGAACTCCCTGTCCGCTGTCGAATGGCTGAATCTCGACGGGCCCGTACTGGCTGCCGAGCGCGGTCTCGAGCCTCAGCGCATTTTCACGAACCCGGAACGCTCCCACTTGCACGCCAAAGACTCCCGGCAGCGCCTGGACCTGGTTGGGGTTGAGAATCTCAAGGCGCACCAAAGCCGTGCCGTTCATCCCCATGGCTTGCGCCGCCGCGTAAGAAAGATCAATGATTCGGCCTTCAACGAACGGCCCGCGATCGTTGATGCGCACCTCCACGCTGCGGCCGTTTTCAAGGTCGTGGACGCGCACCATCGTTCCGAACGGCAGGGTGCGATGTGCCGCGGTCATCGCGTACATGTTATAGATTTCGCCGCTCGCCGTGGGCCGGCCATTGAACGGCACGCCGTACCAGGATGCGATGCCTTCCTGACCTTGCACGATGGGCGCCGTGGAGGATGCAGA
>JAKASG010000051.1 GCA_021828285.1 Acidobacteriota bacterium
GGTTCCGGCCCGCATCCACTGCCGGAGAATTTTCGCTTCCTCCGCATCAAGGGAAATGACTGCCGCTTGTTTGCTCATGCCGGCAGTCTGACATATAACGCTTACTAATGCAACTAAACACTAGCGGAAAGACCGTCATGAAGCCTCCCGGCGTACGAATTGAAACGCTGTCGCAAGGGCGCCATCAGCTCGAATTCATGAAGCAGTTTGACCTGAAAAGCCTGACCCCCGGCTCCTACACGCTCGAAGCCACCGTTCAGGATGCCCGAGGTCAGAGGACGGTGAAAAGCGCGTCCAGCTTCTTCGTTTACTAGCGGTCAGTCAGGTGTTTGCGCGGCAAGGTAGGTCGTCCATCCGCCCCGTCGAGAATCGCTCGGCTCAGCCTTGTGTCATTCCCTCGAAGCGGGGACCGGCGGGGTACGCTCCGCCGCATCGAGCTGCGGCTTGGCGATCGCTCCCGAGAGGAAACCGCCGAGCAATTCGACGACGCCTGCGAAGTCGAGCGCATCGAGCGAAAAATCGTCCTTGCAAGAGGCGTTCTCGCTTTTCATACGCTTCAATTGTTCTCAAGCGATGCGAATCGTGCGCAAAGTTTTCGGACGGCGTCCGTTTCGTTCTCGACCAGTGTAATGATTTCCATCGCCCGCTTTTGACGGTCGAATGGAACCTCGGCCGGCGCGCTGAGCGCCGCTTCCTGATTGAGGCATTCGAGCACCGGCTGCCAATAAGGCGCCATCACCAGCAGCGGCTTGCGCCCCCCCACGGTCCGCGAGAGATTCGATTTGTTCATGATTTCCCAGGCGAGCGCCAGCTCCGCGAGCGTTCCGGTGCCGCCGGGGAGCGTGATATATGCGTCCGCGCGCTCGATGAGCGTCATGATGCGTTCGGGGAACGATTGGGTGCGAATTTCCTCACTAATCCAGCGGTTCGCTGACGCGCTCCAAAGCGAGCACGTCACGCCGAGCGTGTGTCCGTCCGCTTCGCGCGCGCCGCGCGCCGTCGCTTCCATCAGCCCGCCGTAACCGCCGTTGCACACCGTGAATCCGGCCTGCGCCAGGAGCTTTCCGAGGCGCAGCGCTTGCTGGTAGATCGTCGAATCTTCCCGCGGGAGCGAACTCCCGAAAAGGGTGACAACCTTTTTCGTCCCTGAATCCACCTTCACACTCTACCATCCTGCTGAGAAGCGTTTCCACGTTTACCCCGCGCCTTCAAGGATTCGCATGCAAGGCAGGCTCACCGCGGGCCGGCCGATGGCGCTATGATGTAAACTAATCGCTTTGGAAACGCAGCCTCGGCGCGCACTCATCGCAGGAGGTTTTTCGAGCGAGGTTCGGAGAGACGTCATGATGCATTCGCGCAGGGAGTTCCTCGAGTCGCTTGCCGGGACGCCGCTCGCCGCGTCGCTTTCTCGCGGAATAGCGCCGCTGCTTGGCGAGCCGGTCTTGAAGGGCGGCAAAATGGTTTTCCCGAAGCCCGACGTGATTCGCTACGACTCGCACTGCTTTACGCTCAACGGCGTGGACACCTTGATTCACAGCGGCTCATTTCACTACTCCCGATGCCCGCGCGAGCTTTGGCGCGACCGCCTGCTCAAGCTCAAGGCCGCCGGCCTGAACGCCATCGAAACTTACATCATTTGGAACTATCACGAGCCACTCGAGGGCCACTGCGACTTGAGCGAGCTTGAATCGTTTATTGGAGAAGTCGCGCGCGCCGGACTCTGGCTGATCGCGCGGCCCGGACCTTACGCCTGCGCTGAGTGGGATGCGGGCGGGTTTCCGCATTGGATTCTCGCCGAGCGTTTTCCGCTGCGCTCGGACGACCCGCGAAGCGTCGAAACGTCGCGCCACTGGTTCGGCGAAGTCCTGCCGGTGATTCGCCGGCATCAGATCACCCAAGGCGGGCCCATCATCCTGATGCAAATTGAAAATGAATATAATTTCTGGCCCGGCCCCTCGGATGCGAATCGCCGCGCGTACATCTCCGCGCTCGCTCACATGGCATGGGATGCGGGAATTGAAGTTCCGCTCTTCACCTGCTGGACGAGGCAATCGCGTGAGAATTCCTATCCCACGATGGCGCGCATCATGGACACCTGCAATTTCTATCCGCGCTGGGATATTTTTCCGGATGTGCCGGACCAGCTCGCCAAATTGCGCCGTCAGGAACCGGACTCGCCCATGGCGATTGCCGAATTGCAGGGCGGCTGGTTCAGCCAATTCGGAGGCAAGCTTTCCGTGGATCAGGACGGCATTGACGGCGCGCAATTGAACCTGCTCACCAAGACCGTTCTCGAGCAGGGAGTGACCAGTTTCAATTACTACATGGGCTTCGGTGGAACGAATTTCGACTGGGCCGCGCACGGCATCACCACCACGTATGATTACGCTGCGCCGGTTCGCGAGCCCGGCGGCCTTTGGGAAAAATACTTTGCGGCGCGCGGAGTCGCGCTTGCGCTCGAGCTCTTCGGCAGTGTTTTGACGCGCGCGGAAGCGATTCCCGGATGTGCGAGCGATAACCATGCCGTGGCGGCGAGCGAGCGCGTGAATGGAAAGAGCGGCGTCGTCTTCATCCGCGAGGCAGCGAACGCGAACCAGCAATTCAAGCTGACGTTCATGGACGCGGCAAGCCCGACTCACCGCAAAATCGCCGTCCCCCGCGAAGGCTTGCTCGAGATCGGTCCGCGCGGAATGAAAATGTTTCCCGTCCAGATTCCGATCGCGGGCGGGACGCTTCGCTATTCGACCTCGGACGTGCTTGCTTCCGGCACAATTGGAGACCAGCATTATCTTGTGGTTTACGACGACCCCGGCGCGCTCGTCGAAATCGCCTTCGCGACAGAAAATGAGCCGCATGTTCGGGGGGATTTTAAGTATTTGTATTGGGACAGGGACTACGAGAGCGTTGTGATCGGCGCCGTGGTTGCGCCGAGCGAAAAAATCATCATCGTCAACGGCCGTCTCAAGCTCATCGTTGCGCCTCGCGACCGCGCGCTGCGAAGTTGGTTCCCCATGGCCATGAGTGTCGTCGGAGGAATACCGGGGCAAATTCCCCTCATCGGAGATGCCAGCCTGCTCGTCGAGAGCGGCAGCGACGAGAACGGCCGTTGGGCGGACCTCCAGTTCGAGCCGGGCCAGCACGAATTAACCGCGATTTTGTCCGCGCACCCTTCGGACTGCCGGATTGACGGCCAGCCTGCCGCATTTCAGTTTGATCCCGAAACGCGAAGCGCGAGCCTGGCAATCAAGACCCCGCCTTTGCCCGTCGCTCCGCTCGACTTGACCGAAGTGGCCTATTGGGTGGAGAAATTCGACCTCGAAAAGGGCGACTGGCTCACAGGCGAGCTTCGACCGCTCGATGGCATTGGAATCATGCCCTACGGGTACGTCAAGTACCGCGCCGAATTTTCTTACCAGGGAGAGTCCAAGCTCTTTCTCTCGGCGTTCACCGAAGACGGCAAAAAAGTTTTTCTCGACGGCCGTCTCCTGGAAGACGCTTCGAACGATCAACGCGAAGCTCAAGCGAATCTCCACGGGAAGGTTTCGCCCGGGCGGCATTTGCTAGAAATCGCTTATGAAGCTTTTGGGAGTTTCAATTTTGGGAAGAAACTGAGCGAGTTGAAGGGACTCGAAGTTTTGAAGATAGGGTCGGACGCTGCGGGCGCGCGCACCCTGGGAGATTGGAGCTGCCAACTGCACGCTTTGCCCATGCGCGGCCGCGAAGTCGATCCAGATTTTTCCATAGGCAAATGGCAAAAAGCGGCGCTTTCAGGTTCGGCCTCAAGCGCCTCGCTCACTCCATCCTTCGTTTGGTGCCGGGCTGAATTCTCGCTCGATGAGCCGCCAGCGGAGTGGTTCGCCCCGCTCTACTTGAAGTTCGAAGCCGGTCGCGACGCCTTGATCTATCTGAACGGCAAATTCGTGGGCCGATATGTGACGGTCGGGCCGCAGAGCGAATTTTATCTGCCGGAGCCGTTCCTGGTCTTCGGCGGAGGAAAGAACGTTCTCACCGCCGCGCTCGCTTATGCGGCGCACCCGGGATGGATCAAAACCCTGCGAGTCGCGCCTTATCAGGAGTTCGCCACGCGGCGCACCCGGGTGGAATTTATCTGGGAGGCTTCGCCGGAGAAACGTCGTTGAACGGCGTTGGGGAACGAGTCCAGCATGCGAATCCATTTTCAATCTGCTAAGAGAGAGAGCAGGAAGAATCCCGGCATTCGCCTCGGCCTGATCGGACTCGGGACGGTCGGCACGGGGACGCTCGGCGTCTTGCGCGAGCATGAGCGGGAAATCGAACGCCGCCTGGGGGCGCCCCTCGAGGTTCGAGTGGTGTGCTCGCGCCGCGTGCATCGCAAGGACCTTTCGTGGTTTGGTCGGCCGGTTGAGCGAACTCGCGACTGGCGGCGCGTGGTCCGCAATCCCGAAGTGGATATCGTCATCGAGCTGGTCGGCGAGGCTCGCACGGCGAAGGCCATCGCCTTCGAAACGCTCGCCGCGGGCAAACACCTGGTTACCGCCAACAAACAGCTCGTCGCCGAGCACGGTCTCGAGCTGGCAGAGAGCGCTCGCGCCCGCCGCGTCATGCTCGGCATTGAAGCCTGCGTCGCAGGCGGTCTGCCGATTCTCCACGCCATCCGGCAAGGGCTTGCCGGCGAGCATTTTTCCGCCGTCTTCGGCATCCTCAACGGCACCACCAATTACATCCTGACAGAGATGGAGCAGCGCGGAGCCACCTTTGCGGAAGCGCTCGCCGGCGCGCAGCAAAAAGGCTATGCCGAACCCGATCCCGCATTCGACATCCAGGGCTACGATGCGCGGTATAAGATTGCGATTCTGGCAATGATTTGCTTCGGCCAGGCTGTGCGCGTAGAGAAAATTCCCGTGGAAGGAATTCAGCGCATCGAGCAGGTGGATTTCGCATACGCCCGCCAGCTCCGCAGGACCATTCGCCTGATCGCCGAGGCCCGCCGCGACGCCCGCGGCAGGCTCGGCATCGCCGTACGTCCGATGATGATTCCCGTTTCGTCGGCGCTCGGCCGCGTTCATGGAAGCGTCAATGGAATTCTTCTGGTGGGATCGAAAGGCGGCGTCACGTCCTTCACGGGGCGCGGAGCAGGCGCGGAGCCGACTGGGGTCGCCGTTGTTTCCGACGTCGTTGAAATCGCTCGACGGATCGTTGCGGGCGGGAAATCCGCCACGCCTCTCGGATACGCGCGCTGGCGCCGCGCGCGTCTTGCGCCCGCGGGAGCCGGCGATGTTGCCACCTATCTTCGGCTCGTCGTGCGCGACCAGCCGGGCATCCTCGGGCGCGTCAGCGCGATCCTCGGCCGGCACCGCATCAACATCGATTCCGTGCTCCAGGAACCTGGAATGCCGCCTCGCCGGTTGCCGTTCGTTATGACGCTCGAACCGACGCGCGCGAGCCGCGTCCATCAGGCCGTCGAGGAAATCGCGCGCCTGCCGTTCCTCGCGGCGGCGCCGCTCATCATGCCTTTCGCGGAATTACCCTGACCCGTTCTAATTCGCGACTGCAAAGCTAAAGGGTGTGTTGGTGGTGATTCGGCTTCCCGGTGAAGGGGTTTGCGCGATGATCGTGCCTTTCACGACGTTCGGCGCCGTGACGGGATTTTCCTGGATAATCTGGATTCCGATTTTGATCAGCGACGCGCGGGTGAGGGGAAACAAGTGTCCAATAAAATCG
The DNA here is from genome assembly GCA_021828285.1 of Acidobacteriota bacterium. Lineage (GTDB taxonomy): Bacteria > Acidobacteriota > Terriglobia > UBA7540 > UBA7540 > JAKASG01. The sequence continues at coordinate 5,701 of JAKASG010000051.1, forward strand.
GGGCAAACGTAGGCGGGCGCGGGATCGCCCAATGAAACCAGAAAATTGAGTGCGGGACTGTGCAAGTCCGTCGTCTGCGGCGGAGGGTCTTGCTCGAGCACCTCGCCCGCGCCCGAGCCTGGCCAGTACACCGCGGCGATGTCGCCGATCGTCAAGCCTTGCTGAATCGCCGTGAGGCGCGCTGCGCGCAGGCTTCCGCCCACCACGTTCGGCACGGAGACCTTTGGCGGGCCCAGACTGACCAGCACCTGGAGCTCCTGCCCGGGCTTTACTTGCGTTCCCGCCTGCGGCACTTGCGAAATGATTTGGCCTTCCGGCACCGTCTTGCTGTAGAGGCGGTCAATCGTTTTCATTTCGAGCCCGAGCGACGTGGCGACCTCATCGGCACGCAGAAGGGGCATTCCCGTGACGTCCGGCAGGTTTTCAATTCCGCCGTGGATGGTCAGGCGGATCGTGGTGATTGCGCTGAGCACAGCCACCGCAACGAGGACGGTAAAAAGGAAGAACATCCGGAAGACGCCGCGAATTCGCTCGGTGAAGCTCATGGTTCCCGCGCTACGGCCATTGTATCATGAGGGCTCGCCGCGATTGCGGAGCAGGTGCGAGCGGCCGGCCGGGTTCAGCCGGACAGAGGACGCCGCCGGCCTCAAGGCCGGCGCGACGGCCGTTGTGTTCTGAGCCGTCCTGGCGATAAAATCGAGTGGCGTCCCGATGGAACTGATACAAATCACGTCTTCGGCGGCCGCGCCGCGCCGCCCCGAATGGCTGAAGGTACGGATTCCTTCAGGCGAAAATTATTTCGATCTGAAGGGCATCATGCGGGGCAATTCGCTGCACACGGTTTGCGAAAGCGCCCGATGCCCGAATATCGCCGAGTGCTGGGCTCATCGCACGGCGACGTTCATGATTCTCGGCGACGAGTGTACGCGCCGCTGCGCCTTCTGCGCTGTGCCCAAGGGCCGCCCGCACGGCGGCGTGGATTGGGACGAGCCGGAGCGCGTGGCCGAGGCCGCCCGGACCATGGGCTTGAGCTACATCGTCGTCACCTCCGTCGATCGCGACGATCTTCCCGATGGCGGCGCGGAGCTTTTCGCCCGCACCATTCGCGCCTTGCGGCAGAGGATTGAAGGCCCGAAAATCGAAGTGCTCATTCCTGACTTTCAAGGCGAGGATGACGCGCTTCGAACCGTTCTCGCCGCGCGTCCCGACGTCCTCAACCACAACATCGAAACCGTCCCGCGGCTTTATCCCATCGCGCGGCGCGGCTCGCGTTACGACCGCTCGCTGCGTTTGCTGCGGCTCGCGCGCGAGCTCGAGCCTGCCATCCCGGCCAAGTCCGGCCTGATGGTCGGCTTGGGCGAGACGTGGGAGGAACTTGTGAGCGTGCTCGGCGATTTGGCTCGCGCCGGCGTCGGAATCGTCACCGTCGGCCAATATCTGCGCCCTTCGCGCGAGCAGTTGCCCGTCGCCCGGTTTTATTCTCCCCAGGAATTCGCGGATCTCAAGCGCGAAGGCATGCGGCTCGGCATCCGCCACGTCGAATCCGGACCCCTCGTCCGCAGCTCTTACCATGCCCACGAACAGACGAAATCACTGACCGATTTGTGATTTCTGATTTGCGATTGCCGGTTGTCGCCCTGAAATCACCGATCACAAATCGCAAATCAAAGAATCACTCAAATTTTTCTCCAGGGTGGCGGCGCTCGAGCGCGAGCAAAGCCGCCTCGTGAAGTTTCTGGTTCACTTCCGAGCGGGAGCCTCGCGTCATCTCGAGCACTTCGCGGTAAAGCGCCTCGCCCTGCGCCGGCTGGCCCATCCGAATCTCGGTGCTGCCTTCGAGCAGCTTCCAGAGGCCGTTCTGCGGATACTCGCGCGCAAGAGCAGCAAAGCCCGCGAGCGCTTTGCGAAGATGCATTTCGCTCTTCCGCGAAAAATCCTTTGACAGATAAAACTCCGCCTCGGCATGCGTCAATTCGCCGTCCTTTGCCGCCGTCGCAAGCTCCGCGAGCCCGAGCGTCCGGCTGCCGCCCGGCATGCCGATCAGCCATCGGAGCGCTCGGATGATGCCCGGGAGCGTGCTCACGAAGTAGTTGTAAAGCCCGACGCCCAGGTCGGCGTCGGCGAGGGCCGGGTCGGTCTTGAGCGCCAGAAGCAGATAATGCCGCATCTTCTTCGCCGCTCGCGCCGTCGGAAACACTTCGCCGCGCAATCCGCTCAACCGGCCCTCGAGCGCATACGCCATCCCCTTGTAGAGATAACTGCGCGCCAGGTCCTGATGCGCTTCAATGCGCGCTTGCGCCTTCACGAGCGTCACGCCAATCAGGTCGTGGAAATGCGAGTCCCAGGGCGTTTCCGGCGCTGAAACCACGTCGAATACGTCAGGATCAATCAAGTCGCCCGTCGAATAATAGATCTTCCACCACACGGCGTCCGCATCGAGCAGATAGCCGAGCGGAGATTCGTAGTCTTCCCGTTCGATCTGATGAAACACTTCAATGGCCGCGTCCGGCCGGCCGTTCATCAGCAGGTCGAGTCCCTGCGCGGCCAGCTCGTGATCGCGCTTCGAAACCGCGGCGGGCGCCGATGGCGCAGCAGCTCGCAACGGCAAAGCCGCCGCCAGAATCATTGCGGCGGCAATCGCGAGTCGCTTCCCGGTTGTGACATTGAACAGAGGACGAATAGATTTACTCCACTTTTTCTCGAACCGCTCCGTTTGCGCTTGGCCCCCATCGGTTCGCCGCGAGAATCGCCGCTAGCGTCAAAACACTGACCGCCAGCGGAAACCACACTTCGGAAATCCATGGCACGGGAATCAGAAATAGCACGTCCACCGACCGCAGCGATGCCGGCCAGTGAATCAGCGCCCGCAGCCCCGCGTAGTAGGCGATATCCCAGATGGCAAAAGTCCACAGGAAGAGCGCCGAGCGCTCCGCCAATTTCCGCGCTCCAAGAAAGGCCACGCTCAGCAGCATGACCATCGTCGCCGCCTCGCGCAGCACTTCCACCATGATGAGTTTTTCTGGCGCCGAATTCAGAATTTGAACGGTGGGCTCCGGAATGGCCGGCACGCCGGCCTGAAGGCCCAGGAACTTCGACCACGGCAGAATCGTTGTCGCCAGGCGCAGATAGACGACAACCGCTGCTTCGACGAAACCGAAAGCAAGCCCGAAAATGAACGCTCCGGCGAGTGCGCTCCGGCCAATCGCCAGGCGCCGATTCCGGAAGATAAGGTATGAAACCGGAGGCGCCAATACAAGCAGGTTCACCCACCACGGTTGCGCAAGCACTTTGCCGCTACGCTCCCTTCAGACTTGATTATAAGGGCGAGTGAATCGGCCACAAATCCCTTTTCCGCGCGGAATGCGCGATGCGGCTGAAAAACCCGGCTTCGCGGCCCTACTAGAAACAGAGGTATTTAATAGTCCGCGTAGACTATTAATCCTCTAGGTTTTCTGTTTTTGCCGTGCAAGCGCTGGCATGCCGCTTGTTTTCCGCTACTTGCAGGGTGTATGATGTGCGACGCATGATTTTAATAATCCAATTTCGTGATAGAGGGGCAGGACTGGTATGGCTGAAGTAAAAGCGGGTTTGCAGGACGTCGTCATTGCGAATTCGGACATCTGCTCGATTGACGGGGAGCGCGGGAAGTTGCTTTATCGCGGGTACGACATCCATGATTTGGCGGAGCACTCGACATTTGAAGAAGTAGTTTACCTGCTGTGGCACGGGCGGCTGCCGAATCGCGCGGAACTCGACGACCTGGAAAAGCAATTTGCCGGGAATCGGCGCGTGTTGCCGGAAGTTATTGATTTGCTCAAGCGGCTTCCGCCGGCGCAGCATCCGATGGAAACGCTGCGAACGATGGTCTCGGCGCTTTCGCTTTACGATCCGGAATCCGAAGACATGTCCGCCGAAGCGAACCGGCGAAAGGCGCTGCGGCTGACGGCGCAGATGGGGACGATCGTCGCAGCGTACGGACGAGTGCGCGAAGGGAAAGAGCCGGTTGCTCCCGACCCGAAGCTCGGACACGCGGCGAATTTCCTCTACATGCTCGAGGGAAAGCAGCCGAATCCTGCGGACGCCCGCTGGTTCGATATTGCGTTGATTCTCCACGCCGACCACAGCTTCAACGCTTCAACGTTCGCCGCGCGCGTCACGGCATCCACGCTTTCTGATTTGCATTCGGCGATTACCTCCGCCATCGGAACGCTCAAGGGACCGCTGCACGGCGGCGCGAACGAGCAGGTGATGAAGATGCTGCTCGAAATCGGGACCGAAGAGCGCGTCGAGTCCCATGTCCACGAACTGCTCGCCCAGCATAAAAAGGTGATGGGCTTCGGCCACCGCGTTTATCACACGGAAGATCCGCGCGCGACCGTCCTGCGCAAAATGTCCGAGGCGCTCGGACGGCAGACGGGGCAGCTCAAATGGTTCGAAATGTCGAAAAAGATCGAGGACCTGATGATCCGCGAGAAAAAGATTAACGCCAACGTGGATTTCTATTCCGCCTCGGCGTATTACGTTCTGGACATTCCGACGGATCTCTATCCGCTGGTTTTCGCCGTCAGCCGCATCTCCGGCTGGAGCGCGCACGTGCTCGAGCAGTACGCGAACAACAAATTGATTCGCCCGCTCGCCGAATACACCGGCCCCACCGGCCTCAAATACATTCCCATCGCCGAACGCTGAGAGCACGGGCGCTCGGGCGAGTCGGGGTCCGAACTGTGAATTCCGGCTGCTCTTGCGGCCGCAAATGAGAACGCATGCCATCCCGCAAATTTTATCTCGAAAGGCTCAATATCGAGTCGGAAGTGACCAGGCAAGTGTTGAAGGCCCTGCCGGGGAATCGGCTGGATTATAAACCGGACGAGCGCTGTCCATCCGCGCATCAGCTCGCGTGGTTGCTGGCCTATGAATTACAGTCAAACCTCGACGTGGTCAGCGAGGGCAAAGCGAACTGGAAGAACATCCCGCCGCCTCTCGATGAGATCCTGCGCGCCTACACGGAGAATGTCGCAAAACTTGGGGCAGGTGTCGAAAAGCTGGACGAGAAAACATGGGAAAACAAGGCGCAGTTTTTATATGAAGGGCAGTTGATTGCGGAGCACACCGTTAGAGAGTTTCTGTGGCTTACCCTCTTCGACTCGATTCACCATCGCGGACAGATCACCGCGTATTTGCGGCCGATGGGCGGAAAAGTGCCGGCCATTTACGGTCCCTCCGCGGACGAGCCCGGGGGTCACGGGGCATGGCGCTCTTTAGAATGATCGGGGCGCGATGGCACTCGGGACCGAAGGCGTAATCCCTCATTCGTGACAGCGGATCCCTGTCGAGTTTGCGCGCTTCAAACCTTACCAGCCCATTCCTTCCATAACGAGTCGCGACACAGGCGGGCGACGACACCCCAACGTGGACCCGCGATTGGCGGGCGGCGAAGACAATTCGCCGCTGCGGCGCAAACATTTGTGTCTCCCTCCGTAGTTCATTTTAATAAGAAATTTAGCGTGCGGACATTATTGACCATCCTTTAAGCGGCCGCTAATCTGACTGAGTTTGTTCTGGCAACACTTGTCGGGTGAAGGGCTGATTTTCAGAATACTCATTTCATCGCAGAGCTGGTGAGCTGTCATCAGCTCGCAGCGGTTTTACGCAGTGGCGAAGGTGCGCCTAAGAGCGAGCCTGCGCCGTACGCTTCCGACGATGCGACGATTCCTGAAGTTCGCCATTCTTGTGCTCGCCGTGTATTTGGTTCTGCTCGGCGGGCTTTACGCCGCCATGCTCCAGCCGCCCGTGGTTTTTGGGCGCGTGATGGCGAAACTGCCCACCCTTGCATTTCTCGTCTTCCCCTTCGAGCCAATGTGGCTGATGGCCCGCCGCGGTCATTTGAAGGTCGGCGAAGCGGCTCCAAACTTTGACCTCAAGACGGCGGATGGTTCACAAACGGTCGAGCTCTCTTCGTTTCGCGGGAAGGAGCCGGTGGTGCTGATATTCGGGAGCCACACTTGACCGCCGTTCCGGCGGGAGGTTCCCGCCCTCAACAAACTCTATGAGAAGTACAAGGCGAAGGCCGCGTTTTTCGTAGTTTACATCGAGGAGGCGCACCCGACCGACGGCTGGGAGATGCCGAGCAACTTGAAGGAAGGCATACTGATCGCAACCGAGAAAACTTTTGGCGAGCGAGATCACCAGGCAGAAATCTGTGTGGTCAAGCTTGGCATTCGCATTCCCGCGCTGGTGGATGACATGCAGGACACCACCGAACGGGCTTACACCGCCTGGCCCGACCGGCTCTACGTTATTGACCGCGAGGGCCGCATCGCCTTCAAGAGCGAAGCCGGACCGTTTGGATTCGATCCTGCCTTGATGGCGAAAGCGCTCGAACCGCTGGTTTCTTCTCCAAAGAATTGAAACGGCTTTGATGAGCGCCCCAGCCGGCAGGATCTGATTGCCCCGGGCTCCGAAGGATAGCAGCCGGCGAGTCCAGTCACTCAAGTGGTTTGGAAGCGTTTGGAGGAATTAAGGATGGAAAGAGCTAAAGCTCAGGGCTTCTGTCTTATCGTGCTTCTGCTGGTGATTCCGAGCGCGGCGCCCGTGTTCGCTCAGGAGATCACGGGAAGCATTCGGGGCGAGGTGCTCGATCCAAGCGGCGCTGCCGTGCCGGGCGCGGAGGTTAAGGCAATCCAGGTGGAAACAGGCCTGACGCGCGCCACCACGTCGCGCCGACGCGGCGAGTACGTGCTCGTGTCGCTGCCGATCGGACAATATCGCCTTGAGGCGGCCGCAAAAGGATTTCGCAAGTTCGTCCAGGAAGGCATTACGCTGAGTGTGAATCAGGCTGCCGACATTCCGATTCATCTTGTCCTCGGCGCTTCGACTCAAACGGTCGAAGTGCGCGCGAATGCCCCGCTCATCGGAACATCGAGCACGGCCATGGGCAAGACAGTGGGCGAGCGAGAAATTCTGGATTTGCCGCTCAACGGACGGAATTTCTCCCAGCTTGGACTCTTGCAGCCCGGCGTTGTGCCCCTTACGCCAGGATTGGCCGAGGCGGGCGGATCACTGCGCGCCGGGGAAGGCTACGCCGTCAACGGTCAAAGGCCCGAGTCGAATAACTTCCTCATTGACGGCGCTTCAAACGTCAACTCCGTGGACGGCGGCTTTGTGCTGGAGCCGCCAATTGACGCCATCGCCCAGTTCAAGGTTCTGACCAGCACGGCCAATGCTGAGTACGGAGGAGAAGCCGGTTCAACCACCAACATTGTCACGCGTTCCGGATCGAATCATATCCACGGAGCGCTCTGGGAGTTCCTGCGCAATGACAAGCTGGATGCCGCAAACTTTTTCGAAAACACCGACGGCTTCAAAAAGTCCGAATACCGTCAGAACCAATTCGGCGCCACGCTCGGCGGCCCCCTCCGCAAGGATAAAACGTTCTTCTTTGGATACTACGAAGGATTTCGCAACCGGCAGGGCGAGACACTCAATGGTGTTCGAGTCCCTTCGGCGCTCGAACGCCAGGGCAACTTTTCCCAAGATCCGGGCCCTCTGCTGGACCTCTGCCCTAATCCGCCTCAATGTTCCCAGCCGCCGGTGCCGTTCTCAAACAACACATTGCCGTTCATCGATCCGACCGCGGCCAAAGTGCTGCAGCTCTATCCCATGCCGAACGCCAAAGATAAGTCCGGCGTCCTGGATTTGTATAACACAACGCAAATCCTGCGCAATAACGAAGACCAATTCGGCCTTCGGGTTGACCAGTATTTCAACTCGCGCAATGCTCTTATGCTTCGCTACATGTATGGGGACGGCAGCCTTTTCGACCCGCTCTCGCCCGACGGTGCAGGAGTGCCGGGCTTCCCGGTCGGGGAAAACCATCGCCCACAGGACGTGGTCGCGCAGTTGACACACACATTCTCACCGTCCTTTCTCGGAATCACGAGGTTGTCGTTTCTTCGTTACAAATTTTTTTTTGACGAGCACCTGAACCACACTTCTCCCGCTTCTTTAGGGTTCCAATATCAGCCCACGCTCGCGGGAGCAACCGGTCCTCCATTCATCCAATTCGGCGGCGGAGGTTACGCCAGCGTCGGAGACCCCATCACGGGGCCGAGGGACACGGTCGAGAACGCTTATGCGATTTCGGAATCCTTGACTTGGATTCACGGCCGGCACGAGTTGAAATTCGGGGGCGATTTCCGCCGCGACCAAATCAACAGCGTATTTGGGATCGCGTCGAACGGATTTTTCGTCTTCATCCCTTTCCCGGTCAGCAACGCCTTCGCGAGCTTCCTTGTCGGCCAGCCTTTGCTCTTCTTGCAAGGCGGCGGCAATTCACCGACGGGTCAGGGGGATCTCTCACGCGGGCTTCGAGGCAGCAGCTTTGATTTCTACGGCCAGGATACATACAAAGTCAGTTCGCGCCTTACGCTCAATCTGGGATTGCGGTACGACCTGACCGTGCCGTACTCGGAGATTCGTAACCGAACGGCGTTGTTCGAGCCCGGCGTGCAGTCCACGGTGATGTCGGACGCTCCTCCGGGACTCCTTTATCCCGGCGACGCAGGCGTTCCTGCAGGCTTGATTCCGACGGAAAAAGATGCTTTCGCGCCTCGCATCGGGCTCGCATGGGACCCGACGGGAAGCGCGAAGTGGCTGATAACCACGGCTTACGGGATCTTTTACGACCCGTACTACAATGGTCCCGGCGGACCCTTGCAGGCCCCTGTCAGCGCCCCGCCGTATATCCGAACGCCGCAGGTGATGTTCCCCGGCAGTCTCTCCAATCCGTTTGCGAACGGCAATCCGTTCGCGACGCCATTCGGGTCAACCATGACGCTCCTGACGCTGGATCCGCACCTGCGCCTGCCTTACGCGCAGGATTGGAACTTCAACATCGAGCGGTCGTTCGGCGCAAACTGGCTCTTTGAAATCGGATATGTGGGGACCAAGGGAACCAAGTTGCCGCGCATCATCGAAGACAATCCCTCGATTCCCCAGCCGGGACAGACGTGGACCGATCAGCAGAACAACATTGACCATCAGCGGCCGTACTGCCTGCCCAACGCGTCGGGCAATTGCACATACAGCTCGATTGGCCTGATCAGTGGCGGCGCGAATTCGTCCTATAACGCTCTCGAAGCCAGCTTGCGGAAGAGGTTCAGTCACGGCCTCTCCATGCTCGCTTCTTATACCTACTCTAAAGCCCTTGATGACGTCTCATCGTTCAACATCGCGGGTTCAGCTTCGCAGGACATTGCGGGCAATAACGACCTGGCGCAGAACCCCTTTGGTCTTAACGCAGAATGGGGCAGGTCGCTCTTTGACGCGCGTCATCGCTTTGTCCTCAGCTATCAGTGGGAGTTGCCGTACTGGAGGCAGCCTCGAAATTGGTATGAGCACCTATTGGGCGCCTGGCAGGTCAACGGGATCACAACTTACATGACTGGAACTCCCTTCACCGTCGTGGACGAGAGTTTCAATTACGATGCGCCGGAGGTTACCGGATTTTCGGCTTTCCGGCCCAACCTTGTCGGCAACCCTAACAGCGGGCCAAAGACCGTGGCGCAATGGTTTAACACGAGCGCGTTCCAGCCCATTAACCTCTCGACTACACCTGCGGGCGTTTACGGGACCGAAGGAAGAAACGTGGTTCAAGGGCCGGGTTTTGCCGACTGGGATTTTTCGGCGTTCAAGAACGTTCCAATTCGGGAATCGAAAACGCTTCAATTCCGCGCTGAATTCTTTAACCTTTTCAACCGTGTGAATCTTGAGCTGCCGAATAGTGACATCAGCTCGCCAACGTTCGGCCAAGTCCAGCAGGCACTTCAGCCAAGACTCATTCAGTTCGCATTGAAGGTTCTGTTCTGATCCGTGAGGTTCTTTACTCGAATGGATAAGCCCACGAGGCCTTCTCCCTGGGTCTGTGGAGCTTGGAGGAAAGCGAATGAAAACCTTTAGCATTGCAGTTCTTTTTGTTGTCGCGACTACCCTGGCATCTGGAAGTGCCCAGGCGGGACGACAGAGAGCGACGATCAAAGGCTACGTGATAGATTCGGCCTGCACGTTTATCAAGAATCTCAAGAGGCCGGCCAGCCGTGAATGCGCCGTAGCCTGCGCCAAAGCCGGCTCGCCGCTGGTGATCCTCGCGACCGACGGCAGAATTTATTTGCCCATTTCCGATGCCGTGCCCGCAACCGGAGAAAATTCCCGCCTGATGAAATATGCGGGGAAGAAAGTTGTCGTCACGGGCACTGTGTATGACCGAAACGGAGCTTTAGGACTGGTGATCGAGAAGGTCGCCATTATTGGAAAGGGGAAATAGCCAGTCGTCAGCGGAGGGTTTAATGATCCACCAGGAGGTTTTCAAAGTATGCTAAACAACAGCCCCGTTTCATCGCTATTGTCGGCTCCGGTTCGCCGCCGGCAGAAGAAGAACTCGCTTGCCCCCACGCGGGGAGTTTGGTGGCTCGTCTGGAGCGTCGTGCTTGTTCTCGTGCCGTGGAACGGCGCGCGCGCGCAAGCGAATTTTGCGTCTCTTTCAGGTGAAGCGCTGGACATACAGGGCGCCGCCATCCCGCACGCTCAGGTCACCTTGAAGTCCACCAGCACCGGCCTCGTCCGCAGTGCGGTGTCCAATGGCGATGGCCTCTACGAATTTGAGGACGTGAATCCGGGCGATTACAAGTTGCGGGTGGAGGCATCCGGATTTCAACCCCAGATTCGCACCTTCGTGCTCGCCGTCAACCAGGCCATGCGCCTGGATGTCACGCTGCCGGTGGGCGGCACGAAGCAGCAAGTGGTCGTGAGAGGAGGTCCAACGCCTTTGCGAACAACGGACGCCACTTTGGGCGAAGTCATCTCCCCCGCTATGACCCGGGAACTGCCTCTAGACGGCCGTCATATTCTGGACCTGGCCATTCTGTCGCCAACGGCGGTTCCGAACATGGACATGGGGGTGCAGGACGGAAATCAAAACCAGCTCTATTGGCGTCCTGGCCAGGGCACGGAGTTCACTGCTGCCGGAGACCGCGCCAACGCCAATTACTATCTGCTTGATGGAACAACGGATTCCGACCCTACTTTCTGGACGATGTCCCTCAGCCCTTCGCCCGACGCCGTCCAGGAGTTCAAGGTGCAGACGGGAAGCTATTCCGCGGAATTCGGCGGCGCCGGAGGAGCGCAGGTCAACATCATCACGCGCTCCGGCAGCAATCGGTTGCATGGCACCGTCTATGAGTACCTGCGAAACACGGGTCTAGACGCTCGAGTCTGGAACTCGAACAACGTCCCCCATTTGGTGCAGAACCAGTTTGGCGCTTCTCTCGGCGGTCCCATCCAGAAGAACAAGACGTTCTTTTTTGGTAATTACGAGGGGCTTCGCTTCAGCAACCAGGTTTATCAAATTGAAACCGTGCCGACCGCGGCGGAACGCCAAGGCGACTTCAGCCAGTCGGGCGTCAACATCTATAACCCATGCGCGAACAATTCCGGTCCGTGTCAATTATCCAGCTCAACAAGTTCTCCCGTCAATCGTCCGCAGTTCCAGTCGAATGGACAAATGAACGTTATACCCCCGAGCATGCTGAATTCGGCGGCTCTCGGGGCGCTTCAACAGATACCACTTCCGAACCTGCCCTCCGCCGCAGGGAAAGATTCCAACAACTACCTGGACGTCCGAACGGCGACTCAGCCGTCGGACGAAGCCACCTTTCGCGTGGACCGGAACCTGCGGGAGGGCGATAGCGTTTTTTTCCGATACTCCTTCGAGCATGAAAGCGGATTCACGCCCGTGAACCTTCCCGGCTTCGGCCTGTACAACGACAACCTCGCCCAAAACCTGACGGCCTCCTATACGCATATTTTCTCTCCGACCATGGTCAACAATGTATCGTTTGGCATGTCCCGTCTCTCCATGCACGAGTTTTCTCAGAATAATTTCACCCACGATTACGTCACTCAGCTTGGGATTCAAGGTGTTTCGTGGGGGGGTAAAGGCGCGTGGGGCATGCCCTATTTCAACGTCCAGGGCTACAGCCCAATCGGCGACTCCTTTATCGCGACTCCCGTCCACGATTGGGATACGTTCCTCGACTTTCAGGATACGTGGAGCTGGCAGCGAGGGCACCATTCGTTGAAGATTGGCGGCGGCTACCTTCCGTTCTTCTGGCCGATGTGGGGCTTTTTTGAGACCCGCGGCTATTATCAGTTCACTCCCGGATTCACCACGCGCACTGCATCGAACGACGGCACCGGGTCGGGCTTGGCGAGCTTCCTGCTCGGTCTGCCGGTTGTGAAGCAGCGCCAGGCCGGAGTGCCCTCCATGAACCTTCGCCAATGGTACGCGAATGCGTTCATTCAAGACGATTGGCAGGTAACGGATCAGACCACCATTGATCTTGGCCTGCGCTACGAGTACATGAGCGCGCTTTCGGACCTCAACGAGCCCGGAGCAAACCTCATTTTCAAGAACGGTCAGTTGGATGCTTTTGTAGGGGGACAGGCGGGGTCGCCGCGAGGCTTGTGGTATCCGAACGATCTCAACTTCGCGCCGCGATTCGGTTTCGCGCACACGGTTCGGCGGCTTGGAATTGTCATTCGCGGAGGATTTGGCATGTTCTATTCGCCGGTGGATATGAACAGTTGGTGCAACCAACGGCACAACGTCCCTTACGTTTTCCCCGAGACGCAGCAGAGCGACAATTACACTCCCAGCATTTCCGGATTTAACTTCGGCTCTCCCGTGATGGGCAAGACGGTGGTCAGTTTTTCAGCTCTCGATCCTCATGCGCCGCCCGAGTACATCAATCAGTGGAGTTTTACGGTTCAGAAGGCATTGCCTGGCAAGGTCGTCCTGGAATTGGGCTACCAAGGCTCGCGCGGTTATCACCTCCAGCGTGCTCACTTGATTAACAACGCGCCGCCGGGCCCCGGCGCGATCCAGCCCCGCCGCCCGTACAAGACCATCACCTTCCTCGCCGGCACTTCCTTTGCGGGTGACAACCCCGAGAACTTTGCGATTCAAAGCGACACCTTTCCGGTTTCCGCCATCAACTATTTGGAGAATACCGCCAACAGTTGGTACGACGCGGGCTGGATTGACGTCCGGAGGCAGTTTCAGAGCGGGGTGACGTTTTTGGCCAACTACACATGGTCCAAAAGCCTCACCGACGCGCCCGACTTCCGCTCCGCCATGATGCAGCCGGAGATTCCCCAGAACAATTCGGATTTGGCTGCGGAAAAAGGCCTTAACGGCATGGATGTCCCGCAACGATTTGTGGCGAGCGCGGTCTACAATCTGCCGGGTTTGGGAGGCCGGGGTCTGTTGCATGAGATGACCTCGGGCTGGAGCTTGGGCAGCATCTTTTCGATTGAGAGCGGCATGCCGTTCACCATTTCCGTTTTCGGCGACACGGCAAATGCCGGAACATTGCTCGGTCAAAATCCGATTCGCGCCAACGTCACCGGAGCGCGGCTTTTTCCCTCTGGAACCCGGACCACGGCGGAGTGGTTCAATCGTTCGGCCTTTGCCGCGCCGGCTCCTTACACGTTTGGCAACGCGGGCGTGAACACCGTCCTCGGCCCCGGGTTTGTCGATCTTGACCAGGCCATCCAACGTGAGTTTAGGATCAACGAGACGACTCGCTTTATCATCCGGGCGGAGGCCTTCAACGCCTTGAACCATAGCAACTGGGGCGAACCGAACAACTACGTGAATACGCCGCAATTCGGGTCCATTACCACAGCCCAGGGTTCCGGCCGTGAAATTCAGCTCAGCGGGCGACTTGACTTTTGATGACGGGCGGCGTTTGGCGAGCAGTTCCCTTCAAGCGCAGCTCGCCACCGAGAGCGGGCCGCTTTCCTTGAAAGGGGACGGGTACCACCACGAGGCTTGAGAGAGAGTTGTCAGGTCTTCGGCTTGCGCGCCACGCTTCTTCAAAGGAGGAAATTCATCATGGCTTGGATCAAAACCATTCCGATGGCTGAAGCGGACGAGGCTTTGCGCCGCGCTATGGAATCCCAAAGGAAGCTTTATCCCGTTGAATACGCTACGCCCGTTCATCCCACGGAGGGCGGCGGCGCGCAGATTGTTGAGTCGCACAGCCTGATTCCGGACGCGTTGTACCATGCGTTTTCGACGTTCGGCGTTTTGATGTCGCCGAAATTGCCGCTCAGCCGCCGCCAGCACGAGATCATCACGACGATGGTCTCCGTGACCAATCGCTGCCATTATTGAATCGAATCGCACGCAGAGTTTCTGCGTCGAGTCACGCTGGATGAAAAGTTTGTCGCGGCGCTCGAGACCGATTACACGAAGGCCGCCCTCACGGAGGCCGAGCGCGTGATGGTGGATTATGTGGTCCAACTCACGAAAGATGCGACCCGGATAAGCCGCGCGAATCATGAGCGCCTGCGCAAGGCCGGGTTCGATGACGTGGCCATCCTTCAAATCACCCTCATCGCTTCCTGGTTCAATTACATCAACCGCGTTGCGGACGCGCTGGGCGTGGGTCGCGAGGGGTAAGGGGACGCGTATTCGAAGCCGGTCAACTGGGGATATCCCGCCTGCCCGATAATTTGAGCGAACCGAACTCCCGGCTTGAACGGAATCCGTCGCCTGCCATCGAGCCTCAAGAAAACCGGCTCATACGCCAGCTCGGGTTCGGCTCCGCAGCGGCCGCGGCCGCGGGCGAAGCAATCGGCGTTGGTATTTTTCTGACACCCGCTGGAATGGCGCGGCAATTGGGATCTCCTTTCTGGTTTCTGATTGTCTGGCTCGTCATGGGTTTGATGGCGGTGGCGGGCGCGCTCTGCTTCGGCGGCCTTGTGGCCCGCTACCCGGAGGCCGGCGGGAGCTATGTTTATCTGCGAGAAGCATATGGTCCGAGGGCGGCGTTCCTCTATGGCTGGATGCAGCTTCTCGTTCTCGATCCCGGCGTGACCGCATCGCTTGCTGTCGGTCTCGCTGCCTACGCGGCGGTCATCATTCCAATGACAATCCTCCGACAAAAAGTCTTAGGCGTGCTTGTCATTATCGTGCTAGCCGCCGTCAACATTTGCGGAGCCCGGCTTGGCGCAGCGTTCCTGCAAACGCTCACGTGGCTGAAGATCGGCGCGCTGGCGCTCCTCCCCATCTGGGCGATTGCATTGGGGCTGGGAAATTGGTCGCATTTCAGCCCGTTCGTCGCTCAGCGGGCAGGTTCCACACCGCTCATTCCCGCTCTTGCCGCAAGCTCGATCGCGGCCTTCTATTCTTTCGGAGGCTGGTGGGAAGCCGCAAAGATTGCGGGTGAAGTTCGCGACCCGGAGCGCATCATGCCGCGCGCGCTGACCATCGGCGTGGCGGCGGTTACCTTGATTTACATTCTTGTCAGCGGAGTCTTCATCTATCTTGTGCCTATCCAGGACATTACATCGGGTGAGACATTCATGGCCCAGGCGGGACGGCAACTCTTCGGCGCGGCCGGCAGCGGAATCATGGTTGCGCTCGTCATCTTGTGCGTGCTGGGGAGCCTGGCGGCCCTTCTTATCCTTTCGCCGCGCGTTTATTACGCAATGGCGGCAGACGGCCTTTTCTTTCACCAGGTGGCCCAAGTTCACCCGCGATTTCAAACCCCTGCGCGCGCCATTGCCATCCAGGCGATCCTGGCTTCGCTGCTTGTCGCTCTGGGCACTTTCAGCGAAATCGTAGCGTATTTCATATTTGTCGCCGTCATCTTTCTTGGCCTGACCGTCGCCGGGACCATCCGGTTGAAAGCACGAACCAACGGCGAATCGGCTGTTCGCATCCCAGGCTATCCATTCACGCCTCTGCTATTCCTCATCCTCGTCGCGGGCCTGCTCTTTTTGCTCGCGTTTCATAATCCCTTCCAGGCCTTCCTGGGAGTCGCTGTGGTTCTCATGGGCATTCCTGCATTCCGGCTTGTGCCAAGAAGAGAGCACCCCGCCGAACGTGAAACGATTGGATGACGGCTTAACCGAGGCCTGCCCCGAAATTTGCGGGAAGCTTCGTCCCGCCTTGCGGGAAAGCGATGAGGGGCGCGGGCGATCTGAGGCGAAGGGGTGACCTGCCCCCGTTATCTGTACCAATCATAATGTGGGTTCCGGGGAGAATGAGCGGTCCCCAGAGATGTCGAGTACGAAGTACCACCGCGTGGGCGCGTCGTTTATGACAAGCCGCGCGAACGCTTCCTGCTCACACACCGACCGCTGCATCCTGGACAGGAAGTCCGTAGCAAGACAAATACTGTCCGCTCTCTTTCTTCCAGCCGACCGAACGACAACCTCTACTGACCCGCATTATCGCTGTTCCAACTGTCTCAAACGTGACCATGGCCCCACAAACCAGGCTGCGTCCAGTAATACAGAGTCATTCTGTTGAATGCAGCGCAGCGCCGACAGACTTGGGTATTCGCAGGTCCGCCACAACGATTGCGTGATCGCTCCCAGCTTGGCGCGAATCCGTATAGAGGTATTTTGCACGCGTGACGCGAACCTCCTTAGTGGTGTAAATGAAATCATACCTGCAGGGAATCGCGCTGCTACCGTCCCCCCGCTTAAAAGAAACCGCGAGCGGACTGCCGCTCGGGGTGCTTGGCCTCGAGTCGCGATTTTCTACAGGGCAAGAGCGAAAAGCGTCCTCGAGCCCATGCCATCGTTTAGAAGCGGCCCCAAGCAGCTCGGCAGCGCCGTCACGGAACCATTTATTCTTGGTAATGTCAGAGCAGTCTTCTTTGGGCTCATTTGCATCAACACCAAATATGATTGTTGACTTTCGCTCACTTCCGGCCGGGATTTTCTCCTCTGTCGCCAGCCAATGCGCAATGCCGTAGAGGTGCAGAACTTTTTCTTTGAGATGGCTCACCCCCGGTGGAATATGGAAACTGCAAGCCGTCAAGCTCCCCTCGGGGTGGCACACTTTCACCGCGAGAGTTTGCTCAGGGAAAGGAAGTTTGTCTAGAACCGCAGAAGAAGTGAGCGTGAATGGTCGTTTTCCGAAGACCGAGCAACCGCGTCTGCGGTCCTTGGAGTCGCCACGCCTGGGCGGCCACAGATCGAGAGAGAAAGAAGCCCAGTCGAAGTAACCGCTTTGACAAAGACTTGAGTGAAATTTGGGATTGACCTCTTGCAGCGCAAGGAGTTGGGGATTCTCCCTCGCAATCAGGTTTAGCATTTTTTTTGTTTTTTCGAGATCGGAAATGTACCTGACATTCCAAGATGCAAATGTGAAGTGCATTGAGACGGCTGTGCCTATTCTTTTCATTTCTTAACAACTCCTTTTCATTTCTTAACAACGAATCGGACCGGAGGCCGACGGTTCCTTGGCGCCAATAAGACCAGGTTAATGATTTCGAATACCAATCCTGCGTCACGGGAGTTGTCTGTCTGACCGTATTGCTTAGGGTTGCGATTGACGACTACCTCACGGGCCACGTACCGAATCCCGAGTTTCTCGAAACGGACGACATAAATACAAAAGCCAGTCCAACTCCTGTGCAAGTAAAGCCGCTCGTCCTTGAAATAGGCGAACCATTTGTCATCCATGTCTTGCGGGATCAATCCGAGCCTGATACGCCGCATCTGCACACTTGAGTATTCTCGCTCAAACTGGACTTGTCCCCAAATTTGAGACAAACGGTTAAGACTCAAAATTCAGCGAATGGTATGAAAATGCCATCGAAGGGAGATGAGTCATGGGTTTGTCTCGACGGCAGTTCACGAAGGAGTTCAAGCT
>JAKASG010000052.1 GCA_021828285.1 Acidobacteriota bacterium
GGTTCCGGCCCGCATCCACTGCCGGAGAATTTTCGCTTCCTCCGCATCAAGGGAAATGACTGCCGCTTGTTTGCTCATGCCGGCAGTCTGACATATAACGCTTACTAATGCAACTAAACACTAGGCGATCAAAGGCAAAACCGAGTGCCCGCAACTTGTGGACGACCTCGCGATACTTGAACCCCGCGAGGCGGCCCATCAGCGGACGCCCACGGGGATGAGTAAGTCGAGAGGCGGTTTGCGCAGCTTGGCGAGCGCTGGCGGCAGCGGGTCGCCATGCTCGATGCAGGATTCAACGATCTTGCGGGTCAGCCCATGCGCGATCTCAACAGCTTCGGTGACGCTGCGGCCTTCGGCGACCAGGCTTGGCACATCCCGGCTCGTTGCCACGTAGCCGCCGTCGGCCAGAGGCTCAATGTGCAGGCGAATTGCGACTTCGTCCACTTCGGCGATTCTCTCCTGCCGCTTTGAACGAGCGTGGCGTTTCTCTGCCATTCCCTCCACACCTTTCTCCGGCCGCGATTTTAGCACAACGCCGCACTCCCTGCGGTCTGCTCGCCCGGTAGTCAAGATCCGCACACTGCCAAAAGCCGCCTTCGCGCTCCATCCAGACCGCCAACCAGCAGTCCGTCATCAGCCGTTTCGAGCCGTAAACGCCCCCCCACAGGTTTACCGTCACAAAAAAGATTCGATCCGTGGCCCGCCACCGATGAACGTTCGACACTGACCCACAATATACAAGGACCCACTGTCAGACAAAACCCTGACCGTGGCCACCCGCTCCCAGATGAATTGCCCTTTGTAGAAGAGATTCTTCAACAGGCGTTCCAGGTACCCTTTGGCGATCCCGACGCCAAATCCCGTTTTCAAAACCTTTCGCACGCTATTTAGCGAGTGCTGGCCCGAAGTGTAAACGTCAAACATGCGCCGCGCGATCGGGGCTTTCGCGGAATCAATTTCAATTGTGTGTTCGAGCTTGTTATTTCGGTAGCCCAAAGGTGGCCGGCTCGGGCAGACGCCTTGCTCGGCCTTCTCGCGCATTCCCTCGCGAACTTCTTCCCGCAAGTTCTCGATGTAGTTTCGGGCGATGACAACCTGAATGCCATGCACCAGCTTGGCTTGAGACTTCGAGTCTTTGCCGATGACCTGGCCCTCTTTGGGCGGGCGGATTTCGACTTCCAAATCTTCGAGTGTCGCGCAATCTCGAAAGTTGCGATACAGCCGGCCCGTTTTTTCGACTACGGCCACGCGGCAATTGGGATTCTCACGGAAGAAGCGCACCATCTCGCCGAATTGCTTGCGGCCTGTGACCTTGGCTGCCTCCGCACTAAACACACGCGGGCACGCAGAAAATGCGCCCTCACTAATACAGAGGGGTTTTCCCGGCAAAATCTGTCTGGATATTTTCGGTTCTTGAGTTTTATTTCGTAGAATCGCACTAGCGCCCAACCTCGGGAATCTGCCCACCGTTTGATGAAGAGAGGTGAGCCAACAGTTCCGAGCTTACAGGGGCTGACTTTGATGCGCAGTAAGTTCGTTTAAACATCACTTCTGCACGCGCGCAATTCCTTTGTCCAAGTCTTGGACCAAGTCTGTAGGGTAGTTTCCGTGCTCCGTCAGATTTTTTGCAGTCAGATATGAACGCAAAGCAAGGATCTTGTTGCCCTGGCTTTCGTACTCAAGGCCCAGCTCATAATGGAACAGAGGATTTCCGGGATCGAGTTCCACCGCTTTACGCAAGGCGTCCAGAGCTAGATTTTTGCGACCCAAGAGGCTTTGTGCCTCCCCCAAGATGGAATAACCTGATGGTTCCTTCGGCTCCAGGGCCACGGCCTTTTGAGCGTGATCGAGGGCCTTGTCCGGTTCATTCAAAATGAGATAGATTTGGGCCAACGTCCTCTGGCCCTGCCCCCAATTGGGCTTCTTCGCCACTGCCAACTCGTAGGCTTTGACCGCTTCCGAATACTTTCCTGCCCTTTCATACAGCTCCCCGACGCGGGTATAGCAAGAGTGCTGAAAGCCGGTCGGTACGGACTTGGATACCTGGCTTTCGGCCGCAAGGAGCATTATGGATGCTTCGTCAGTCTGCCCCTGATCAAGCGCCGTTTCAGCCAGGCCCAGGAAGGGCAAAGAGTCGTTCGGACTAAGATTGTCTGCCTTCTGAAACTCTCCGCGGGCGAGGTCGAATTGTTTGTTCCTTCTTGCAATTTCGCCTTCGATGATCAAGGCCAGCATCTGGACCCTCTGGTCTTTCGGGTCCTGGTCTTCAAATTGTTGGACAGCTTTTCTCAGATTCTCCCACATATTCTTTGTCATAACGCCGTGCATCGGGAGGTAGCTCACGTAGATCGCATCTATGAGGCCGTTCCGCTTGTGGGTCGAGGGTGCCCCAGACTCCCGACCTTGAATCGGCAGCAAGCAAAAGCCGAACAACGCTCCGGTGAGAAGGAGGCGTGCGAGGTGCTTGTTTGTCACTTTCACTCTCTGCCCCTTCGTGCCCATCCTCTCCCCTAGCAATGCCTACTGATCGGTGCATCTCGGAGCGGACCGTAGCGCTGGCTAAGAAGGCGATGGAGGTACCTTGCCGCTGCCTCTTCAAATTCGGCATCATCGAAGTTGATCGTAAACCACACGTCATTAACCGATGCCCGCGCTCCTAGCTGAAATCCGTTACCAGCCAGTTGGCCAAGGGCTTGAGCGAAGGATGCCGGCGTGATTGTCACGTCCCGTTGGCCAACCTTCTGCATCTTGCCAATTTCCGCGCACATCGGATCGCCGTGCAGCGTCATATGAGGATTGGCGTAATTCAAATATGCCTTCGTCACTTCGGCTGATCTCCTATCGCACCTCTACTTGCACGTCGAGTCTGGCACCATGATCCGACATCATACCACAAGCAGTTCAGTCAGGTCGCAACAACGGAATTCCGCCGGGAAGGTTGCCCCTCAGTGGGAAAGAAGGGTTAAGGCAAGCGACCGCAAGAGTTCGGAAATCGTCCACTAGGGCGCGCCATGATTTCAGCCGGTCGGGCCGGCCAGCCTGCCCTGCAACTCCTAACCTGGGAACTCTTGGAAAAAATAAACGCTTGAGATGCTCGATGGCCGCGCGATTGCTTTCCGAACGCCAAGCAAGCCGTTGACAAAGCTTGGCCCTCGACGACCGGCTCTGCGAAGCCCACATCGCCCGCGGGAGCCTCCTCCTGGTATTCCCTGACGCGTCCCTTCTGAACAATCCACAGTCTTCCATCAATGTTGCCTTGTCCCAACCCGCCGATTAGCGTTCGTACCGCCGCCAGCAAGTCATCATGGCTCGGTTTGCGAGGCAATCGCAATAACGCGATGCCCGCGTATTTCGAGGGTTTGAAGAGAAGCAGGTTGCCGAAATCCAAATCCAGCGTAACAAGTCAGCGTCGCTCACGGCGGCAGATTTCAATCAAATCCTCATCTGTGGCCGAGAAGAGACCTTCGGATGCGACCGTTGCCGCGTCGTGACCCGCCTGCGCGAAAAGTTCCACCGCTCGACTCCCAAGGTTCTCATCAAGCTTGAGTTTCATCGGCTGGTTTCAACGGGAATCTCCACGTAACGCTCCCGCGACATCTCCGCCCCGTAGGCAATGCAGGCAAGGATGTCGTCACGGCTAAGGACCGGGTAGTCTTCCAGCACCTCCTCGACGGTCATCCCGCTCGCCAGAAGGTCCAGGACCAGAGAAACCCAAATCCGGTGGCCGCGGATGCAGGGTTTTCCGAAACAAACCTTAGGATTGATAGTAATACGAGAAAGTAACTCATCCCGGTTCATGCGCGTTGTTTCCTTTGATCGAACTATACCATAAAAGCAAAACGGGCTCGCGAATTGCGAGCCCGTTGGTTGCCGGCTGGAAGCCGGCGCTACAAAATAATCCCGGCGACGACCTACTCTCCCACGCAGTTCCCCGCGCAGTACCATCGGCCCTGGAGGGCTTAACGACCGTGTTCGGGATGGGAACGGGTGTGGCCCCTCCGGTATGATCGCCGGAAAACTCATTAGCTGTCAGTCTTCAGCCGCCAGCAGCAATGCTGGCCGAAAGCTGAGAGCTGTCAGCTTATTGAATAGCGCGGCGTCGTTCAGTACTCAAATCAAAGGCGAACGGAGCAGGAGTTTCGATTGTTGCTGCTGACTCCCGTCTCCAAGTTTCTGCGTGCTGAGCAGAAATTATGGTCAAGCCGAACGGGCGATTAGGACCGGTAAGCTGAATCCGTTACCGGACTTACACCTCCGGCCTATCAACGTCGTAGTCTTCGACGGCCCTTCAGAGGATTCTCTCCCGAAAGCGATTCGGGATTTCATCCTTGGGAGATATGATCTTGGGGCGTGCTTCACGCTTAGATGCCTTCAGCGTTTATCACTTCCGGACTCCGCTACCCAGCCATGCCGCTGGCGCGACAGCTGGGACACAGGCGGTCCGTCCATCCCGGTCCTCTCGTACTAAGGACAGCTCCCCTCAAATCTCCTGCGCCCACACCAGATAGGGACCGAACTGTCTCGCGACGTTCTGAACCCAGCTCACGTACCGCTTTAATGGGCGAACAGCCCAACCCTTGGAACCTTCTACAGCTCCAGGATGCGATGAGCCGACATCGAGGTGCCAAACCGGAGCGTCGATGTGAACTCTTGGCTCCGATCAGCCTGTTATCCCCGGCGTACCTTTTATCCGTTGAGCGATGGCCCTTCCATGCAGAACCACCGGATCACTAGGTCCCACTTTCGTGGCTGCTTGACTCGTAGGTCTCGCAGTCAGGCTGGCATATGCCCTTACACTCAACAGCGGGTTTCCAATCCGCCTGAGCCAACCTTCGAGCGCCTCCGTTACAATTTAGGAGGCGACCGCCCCAGTCAAACTACCCGCCTAGCCATGTCCCTGGTCCCGATTAGGGATCGAGGTTAGACCCACAGAATCATCAGGGTGGTATCTCACCGTTGGCTCCCCAGGACCCGAAAACCCTGGTTCAAAGCCTCCCACCTATCCTGCGCAGGTCATCCCGTAAGTCATGGCTAAGGTGTAGTAAAGGTGCACGGGGTCTTTCCGTCTAGGTGCGGGTAACCGGCATCTTCACCGGTACTACAAGTTCGCTGAGTCACTCGCCACGACAGTCGCTCTATCGTTACGCCATTCGTGCAGGTCGGAACTTACCCGACAAGGAATTTCGCTCGACTTTGTTGCGCCTTCACCGACCGATCGCCAAAAGCTATTAGCTTTCACCAGTCGGCTTTCAGCCCAAATAGCTCGCTGAATGTTTCGATGAAGTGGAGCGGTCATTTCTGCCGCCCTCTGCATGTCGCCATGCAGTCCGGACTGTATCTTCATCCGACTTGCGTCGGAGTCTGGCGTACAGTCTCTGAGGATTCCGAACCGATTCTGTTTGTTCCGCGACGGGCAACCGTGAATTGGGAGCAAGTGGTTCTCGCCCGTTATTACTTTCTCCACCTTGCCACGCTTTCGCGCGGTCGGACAAAATGTGGTTCAATGTAACCACCCCCTCTCGTCCGAAATCGATCCGGCCTTTCCTGCGGATTATCCGCGCCTCGCGCATTTTTACTGTCCCGATTTCTTGGGACGAGTAGCTGAGGATTCTCGGACTTTCCCGCATACAGCCAGATTTTACTAAGGCTAGCGAGTCTAACCTTAGGACCGTTATAGTTACGGCCGCCGTTCACCGGGGCTTCAGTTCAGAGCTTCCGCGGGATTGCTCCCACATGACCCCTCTCTTTAACCTTCCGGCACCGGGCAGGCGTCAGCCCCTATACGTCGTTTTCGACTTTGCAGAGACCTGTGTTTTTGTTAAACAGTCGCAGAGCGCGATTCACTGCGGCCTCCTCGGGCTATGAACCCTGGCGAGGCACACCTTCTTCCGAAGTTACGGTGCTAATTTGCCTAGTTCCTGAGCGAGTGTTCTCTCAAGCGCCTTTGGATATTCACCTCGTCTACCTGTGTCGGTTTGTGGTACGGTTGCGTTGAAGACTCCTTAGCGGTTTTTCTCGGCAGCATGACGTCACGAACTTTGTACCCGCTTCCGCGAGTTCGGCACCCCCCTCAAAGTGGCTTTGAACCGACCCGGTGGATTTGCCTGCCGGATCCTTCTTGAAGGGCACATCCCGTAAGCCATCACGGGACTCCGTTAGCCTCCTGCGTCGCCGCTTCGTGATAACGTCTCCACCGCAGGGCCGGAATGTTGACCGGCTCTCCATCAGCTACGCCTTTCGGCCTCGCCTTAGGGACCGCCTGACCCTGAGCGGATTAACCTTTCTCAGGAAACCTTAGACTTTCGGCGCGGAGGGTTCTCACCTCCGTTATCGCTACTTATGCCGGCAGGGTCACTTGAGTGCCGTCCACGAGCCCTCGCGGTCTCGCTTCAAACTGCACTCAACGCTCTTCTACCAATCTCAAATTTCAAAGAAATCTGAGAGTCCGCAGCCTCGGTAAGTGGCTTGAGCCCCGGTGAATTATTGGCGCAAAGTCACTCGACCAGTGAGCTGTTACGCTTTCTTTAAAGGATGGCTGCTTCTGAGCCAACCTCCTGGCTGTCTGAGCGACTTCACTTCCTTCCCCACTTAGCCACTTCTTAGGGACCTTAGCTGGCGGTCTGGGCTATTTCCCTCTCGACAACGAAGCTTAGCCCCCGCTGTCTGACTCCCGGAGTGCGCTTCGTGGCATTCGGAGTTTAGTTGGATTTGGTGTCCGTTAACGGACCCTAGTCCATCTAGTTCTCTACCACCACGAGCGATCCTCCGAGGCTAGCCCTAAAGCTATTTCGAAGAGAACGAGCTATCACGGAATTTGATTAGCCTTTCACCCCTACCCTCAGTTCATCCGAGCTGTTTTCAACCAACACCGGTTCGGGCCTCCAGCCGCTGTTAGGCGGCTTTCACCCTGACCAAGGGTAGATCATCCCGCTTCGCGTCTATTGCCCGCCACTCAACGCCCTATTCAGACTCGCTTTCGCTACGGCTCGCTCCCTCCGATCTCTCGGAGATCATCGCTTAACCTGGCGACGGACAATAACTAGCCGGCTCATTATGCAATAGGCACGCCGTCAGGCTGCTCCGGTGTTGCCACCGGGGCGTAGCCCTCCGACTGCTTGTAGGCATACGGTTTCAGGTACTATTTCACTCCCCTCGCAGGGGTTCTTTTCACCTTTCCCTCATGGTACTGGTTCACTATCGGTCGCCAGCGCATATTTAGCCTTACGGGATGGTCCCCGTAGCTTCCCGCGGGGTTTCTCGTGCCCCGCGGTACTCAGGAACGCGCGCAAGAGTCCAGTCAGCTTTTGCCTACGTGGTTATCACACTCTGTGACCGACTTTTCCAAGTCGTTCGGCTAGCCGCTGGATTGGTGACTCTCCGGCTCTAAACCGGCGCGCGCCCTACAACCCCCAACCCTCCACAGAACAGTGGCAAGTGACAAGCAGAAATCGCTTGCGCATCACTCGACATTGCGCACTCTCCACTGTTTTGTGGAAGGCTGGGTTTGGGCTGTTCCGCTTTCGCTCGCCGCTACTAGCGGAATCGCTGTTGCTTTCTTTTCCTCCAGGTACTGAGATGGTTCACTTCCCTGGGTTTGCTCGTGCCTGCCTATGGATTCAGCAGGCCGTGTCCCGATTTTGTCGGGACGGGTTTCCCCATTCGGAAATCCCCGGGTCAATGGGTGCTTCCCCCTTACCGAGGCTTATCGCAGGTAGCCACGTCCTTCATCGCTGTCTGGCGCCAAGGCATCCACCGTACGCCCTTAGTAGCTTGACCATAAAATCTGCTCAACACACAAGAGAGCTTTCCGCCGTCAGCAGGGACTATGGTTTGTTCCTGCGCTGATTGCTGAACGCTCCGTCAAGCAGACTCGCCTTTGTTTCTCCGTCCAGATATCCGCTGGACGGACTGAGCACTTGTAGACGCCGCACTATTCAATTGTCAAAGATCACCGAGTACCGAGCGCGGAAGATCCGCACCCCGTCTCACAACCAACTTCCAGAGCCCGTCACAAGACGGGCATTTCCGGATGCTGGGATTGATTTTCGATTGGCCGACGAAAATCGAACTCAACACCCGAAGGCCACGATCTCCCTTGCGCCACCGGGAGGCTGCCGCTTCAAATCTCTTTCTTGATTGTTTTCAGGGAATCGAAACAGGCGGGAATTTACCTTGCGGAGAACCCCCATCGAACCGAATCCCTAACCTAAACCTCTGCGCGTATAGCCTTCCTTTCCCCAACCATTTTGATCTAAGGTATCCTAACTATCTTCCGAGCAAATTGCAACATTTTTTTTACGGGCGCGTTACGAGCCTGTAAAAACTCTCCCTGGGGTCAACGCAACGCTCCTAATCGGCGGTTTCGTCCTTTTTCTCCTGCACGATGCAAATCACGCCGGAGGCTTCGCCGCTCCAGTCGCCGAAACTCGCCACGCGGGCCGAGAAGAGCTTTTTCTCGCTTTCCGCCCCTGCGAATTCTGCGCTCGTCACCGCCCCTCGAACACCGGACGATAAAACGCCCTCGACCGCAAGCGCCAGAGGCGAATCCGCGCTCAGAAGGTCCGAATATTTCCGCCGCGACCACACGTCAATGTGAAGCCATCCGCGAGCTGCGGCGTTCGCGAGCGCGAGAAACCCTGCGCGATCGAAAACGAGAAGCGGATACGGAAGGTGCGCTGCAATCGCCTCGAGCGCATTTCTGCTGAACGTGGCGCGTTCCTCGGCCTTACGGCAAAGTTCCGTGAGCAATTTTTCCCGGCCTTTCAAATCGGCGATTACGCCTTGTACGGTGGCGGAAACGAAGGCCGTTTCGTTTTCGGAGCGGGGTGGTATGGCGCGGAAGTTCTCCGCATCGTGATGCGAACGCGCCATACGGTGGACAACGTAGATGACGACTCCGGCGAGCGCGGCCGCAACGAGCGTCAACCCGACCAGTATCGTAACCTGTTCGAAATCCAGATGCCGCGGCGGGGTCATCAGGAAATACCGCTCCAGCGGAGATAGGCGGCAATCAGCGCTTGCCCGCCCAGGCTCGAAAAAATCGCCGCTACGCCAAGAAACGTACCGAAGGGCCAGGCATAATTGCGAAACCGCGTTGTGGCCAGATGCAAGGGCGCGGCAATCAAGGTGCCGAGAAACGAGCCGAGCATGATCGTCAGGAGCGTCATTGGCGCGCCCATAAAGACGCCCGCCATCAACATCAGCATCACGTCGCCGAAGCCGAGGCCTTCGACGTGCCGAAGGCGATAGAAGACTTCGCCCACTACGTAGAAAAGGCCGCCGCCTGCGAGCGCGCCCGCCGCTGCGCCGATCACCGAGTTCATTGTTGCGCCCGGGAAAACGCCCCAGTGCGCGAGCAGCCAGCCGGCCGGACGGTTATCCACCGGAACGACGAAGCTGAAAGCGAGCCCCGAGGCAATACCAAGCCCCGTCACGGCGTGAGGAATTCGCCGCTCAAGCAGATCGGTGAAAATCAGGAGGATGATGAGCAGGCTGAAGAAGGCCCACTTCACAAAAGCCGGGCTCAGCGAATATTCGTAAAAGTCCGCAAGCAGCACGCCCGCCGTCACCAATTCGACGATGGGATAAACAGGAGAAATTCTTGCGCGGCAATCGCGGCAGCGTCCGCCAAGCAGCGCGTAGCTCAGGAGCGGAACATTGTCATACCACCGGATCGGATGGGCGCAGCGCGGGCAGTGCGAGCCCGGGCTGACAATGGACTCGTGCCGAGGAAGGCGCGCGATGCAGACGTTCAGAAAGCTTCCAAAGGCGAGCCCGAAAAGTCCGACAATTACATACGCCATGATCACTCGCTTCTCCTCTCCCGGCCGGCGATCACTTGCGTGAAGCAAGCCGGCGATACAGCGCTTCCGTTCCCTCGACCATTCGTTCCACGGAAAAGCGTTCCGCTTGCTTTCCGGCGGATACGCCAAATTCTCTGAGGCGCCTGCGGTCGGAAGCCGCACTGATCACCGCATCGGCGAGCCCCTGTGGCGAGTCCGGCTCAATCAGCCAGCCGCACTTTCCATCCTCCACTATTTCCGGCAAACCGCCCACTCGCGTGGCGACGACCGGCACGCCGAACGACATCGCGCTCAACGCCGCCGAGCCAAGCCCCTCCGAGCGCGACGGCATGAGGAACAAATCGAGCCCGGAGAAAAAATCCGCCAAATCCTCGGGCCTTTGCACCCGCCGGATTCGCCCGTCGAGTTCCTCCGCACCGGGCGCGCGGTTGTCGCTTCCTACGCCGATCACGAGACGCGCCTGCGGAAGTTCCGCGGCAACGGTTTTCCACGCCGCGAAGGCGATGTCCAAACCCTTTTCAGGCGCCGCCAATCCCCAGACGCCTATGGCAAAATCGTTCTCGCCAAGCCCCCACCGTTCGCGCGCATCGCGCCGCTTCGCCGCATTCGGCCGATCCGCCGCTGGCGGCAGTTCGACGCCATCCGGGACGCATTCAATTTGCTTTGCGGGGACGCCGGCTTCGACCAGCAAATTCTTAACGAACCCGGAAACCGCGATAACCGCGTGACAAGTATAGCCGTACTTCAGCCGGGTGAGCACTTGCTGCCGTGGCATGAACATCACGCGCCGGCTCGCCACCCTTTTCACCGCCGTTCCTGCCGAGGCAAGCCAGGCGAGCGTTTGTCCTTTGCCGTCGTGCGCGTGGAGAAGGTCGCGCGGCTGGGCGCGTAATGCCCGCCGCAAGCTCAGAATCGCGCGCGTGCGGCCGCGCGCCGGCAGGGCAAAGACGGATAAATCCATGCTTCGCGCCCGCGCTTCGAGCGGCGATCCTTGCGGACAGGCAATGACCTGGCCGTGTCCGCGCCGCGCGAGGCCCTGAGCGAGCAGCAGCATTTGCCACTCGCCGCCGCGCAGCTCGAGGCTTGTATCAATGTGCAGAATTCTGAGCGGAGCCGCGCCGGCTTCCGCGAGCGTTTCTGCGGTCATTGCGCGCGCGTCTCCCGCCGCTGTCTTCGCAGTTTTGAGTATTTCCTGCGCACGTAGCGTGCGGCCATCTGCGCGATCAGCAATCCTTGTTTGCCATCGAGAACGCCGAGCCGCAGGAAATAAGTGTTCAGGAAAACCCACGGCGGCAGCAACCATTCACCTGCGAGGCTCGGCCGCGCGCCGCGCTCGCACAATTCTCGCGCCGCGAGATCGGTGTAAAGTTCCACCCGCCGGCGATGCTCTTCGAGCGAATCGCAAGTGTAATGCAAAATTTCTCCGGAAAACGTCTCGACCGGGCCCTCCACTTCGACTGATTCGTGAACGTAATTTCCTTCCCAGCGCCCCCGGCGGCGGTCGAAAAGGCGCACTTTCCAATCCGGATACCATCCCGAGTGGAGAATCCAGCGGCCTAGATATCGGGCGCGGCGCGCAAAACGATAACCCGCGGCTGCAGGCTCCGTGTTTTTCCATTTCCGGAGCGCCGCCTGCGCGTCTTCGTTAAGTTCTTCGTCGGCATCGAGCGCGAGAATCCAATCGTTGCGCGCTTCACGCGCAGCGAAATTCTTTTGTGCGGCGAAGCCCTCCCAGGCGTGTTCGACTACCCGGGCGCCCAGGGATTTGGCCAGCGCGTGGGTTCCATCGGTCGAGCCGGAATCCACCACGAGCACTTCATCCGCCGCGCGGAGGGATTCAATGGCGCGCGCGATGCGCGCGGCCTCATTCTGCGCAACAATGACCCCGGAAAAAGAGGGCATAACATCCTATCGCCCGCCGCCGGTGCGGGAGAGGATCGCGGCTATTTCGCCGGCCCGGACCCGTTCGGCCAGGCGCATGATGTCGCCTGAAAGCGAGCGGTCGCCGCGAGCGGCGGGCGCCGCGGCGCGCACGCGGTCGAGGGCGCGGGCGGCGAGCCGTCCCGTTTCGAGGGGCGCGAGAAATTCAAGGGCGCGGCGGGCGGCCAGCAGCTCGATGGCGAGGATTTCCCCGGCGTTCACGATCACCGAACGCAGCTTGAGCGCCGCCGCCATCCCCATGCTGACGAAATCTTCCTTCCCGCCCGACGTCGGAATCGAATCGACCGAGGCCGGATGTGCGAGAATCTTATTTTCCGAGGCGAGCGCTGCCGCGGTGACCTGCGCCAGCATGAAGCCCGATTCGACTCCGGGCGACTCGGCGAGGAAAGCGGGCAGTTCGGAAACCGACGGATTCACCATCCGGTCAATGCGCCGCTCGGAAATCGAGCCGAGCTGCGCAAGCGCAATCGCCATCAAGTCGAGCGCCGTCGCCAGCGGCTGGCCGTGGAAATTTCCGCCCGAAAGAATTTCGCCCTCTTCTGCAAATACGAGCGGATTGTCCGTGACGCTGTTCATCTCAATCTCGAACGTTCGCGCGGCGAAAGCGAGCGCGTCACGCACCGCGCCGTGCACTTGCGGCATGCAGCGCAGGCTGTAGGCATCCTGCACGCGGGCGCAATTCCGGTGCGATTTTCGAATCGAGCTTCCGTGGTTGAGCCGCAACAGGTGATTCGCCGTGACGCGCTGGCCGGGATGAGGGCGGGCGGATCCGAAGCGGGGGTCGAAGGCGACGGGAGAACCGCGCAAAGCGTCGAGCGAAAGCGCGCCCGCGACGTCCGCCGTGTCCACGAGGATTTCCGCTTCCCGCAGCGCCAGCAGCCCGAGCGCCAGCATCGCTTCGGTCCCATTGACGAGGGCCAGGCCTTCCTTCGCTTCAAGCGTGAGCGGCTTCAGATGCGCGCGCTCGAGCGCCACTGCGGCCGCCATGCGCCGCCCGCGATACACGACTTCGCCTTCGCCAATGAGCGGCAGGCCAAGATGCGCCAGCGGCGCCAAATCTCCGCTTGCGCCCACTGAGCCGCGCGAAGGCACCACGGGCAGCAATCCTCGATTAAGAAATTCGCACAACCGCTCCGCCACGAGCGGCCGCACGCCGGAAAGCCCTGTGGCCAGGCCGTTCGCCCGCAGGAGCAACATGCCGCGTGTTTCATTGGCGCCGAGCGGCTCGCCCACGCCACACGCGTGGCTGCGCAGCAGATTGATCTGCACCTGCCGCGCCGCTCCCGGCTCGATCCGTTCGGTTGAAAGCCGCCCGACGCCCGTCGTCACGCCGTACACCGCTTCCTGCTTCGCCGCAAGCGATTCAACGAAACGCCGCGAGCGGATCATCCGTTGCCTCGCCCGTGACTCGAGCACGACCGCGGCGCCTTCACGAGCCACGGCATCGAATTGCGCGCGCGTCAGGCTGCGGCCGTCAATATGAATTCGGCGCTTCATGGGGGTTCATTTTACCTCAGAGCGCATTGCAGCGCTTTGCAGCGTGGATGCGCCGGACACCGTCGCGCGAGCGCTCTTGACGCTAACTCGAGCTTGGGGATTCCGCGGCCGATGTGAGAAGTTCGCGGAACTTGTCCGGCAAAGAGCGCGGATGGCCTCCACGATCCGTAATGACGTGCGTGGTTTCACCCTCGGCCAGAAGCGCGCCTTCCGGCTGCCGGCGGATCTCGTAGCCGAAGACCAACACCCGCTTGCGCACGGCCTTCATTCGAGTTCGCACGAGGATTTCGTCGTCATAGCGCGCGGGCGCTTTATAGCGGCATTGCGCGTCGGCGACGGTAATGAACAGCCCGTCGTGGGTCTCCATATCCCGGTAGGCAAAACCATGCCAGCGGCAAAAATCCGTCCGGCCGATTTCAAACCAAACCAGATAGTTGGCGTAATAGACGATGCCCATCTGGTCCGTTTCCGCATAGCGGACGCGAAGCGTGCTCTCCGTCCAATCCGTCAAAATCGCTCCGTCCATTCGTGAAATCTCCTCGAAACTTTTGTTCGCTCAACCACGGACGGCTGCGGAAAATGGCCGCCGGGCGCGCCACGGAGGGCGAATCTCCTAAGCGATTCGATTGCCGGCGTCGTCAAATGGAAATCGCAGCACGCGCGCCAGCTCGGCGTGAAGAGTTCTATAA
Source organism: Acidobacteriota bacterium (assembly GCA_021828285.1). GTDB lineage: Bacteria > Acidobacteriota > Terriglobia > UBA7540 > UBA7540 > JAKASG01. The sequence goes on from JAKASG010000052.1 coordinate 13,931, forward strand.
ACGACGTCCGCAATGCGGCGCAATTGCGGGTCGCCTTCCAATTGATAGTTCGCATCGCGCGCGGGCTCCTGCTCAACCTGGCTGAAGAAGTCGGCGGCCGATTCCCAAATCATCGTGAGATCCGGCGAGCGCACCGGCCGGCGGTCGAAAAGGAGCCTTCCGCGTTCGAGAACCACCGTCCATTCGAAGTTCCAATCTTCCAGTCGCCAAAGCATGGCGAGATGGGCATCGCGGATGTGCTCACGCAGGCGCCGGTTGCGCCCCGCGAGCACGAAAGCCCGTTGAATCAGCCGGCGCGCCGCGCGCTTTGAGAACGATGCGCTCGCTAGTTCCGCGGACGGTTCGAGATCGGATTCGTTTCGCATAAGGGTGAACGCACCCGCGATCATCGGCCGCGCCAGACCGGCTTCCGCTTTTCAAGAAAGGCAGCGATCCCTTCGCGAAAATCCTCGGTCGCGCGCATGGCGGCGCTCGCCTCAATCGCGAGGTCCAGGTCGCGTTCAAGCTCCGCGGCCTGCGCATTGACGAGGAGCTGCTTGGTATGCGTTACCGCCTCGGGGCTCAGGTCCGCAAGGCTCGCGGCAAGCTCGCGCGCCCGTTCCATCAGGCGATCCGCCGGAACGATTTCGCTGACCAGGCCAAACGTCCTCGCTTCCTCGGAGCTCAAGATGCGTGCGGAAAGCAGCAATTCCCGCGCCCGCTTCTCACCCGCCTGACGCACCACGAAAGCTGAGATAATCGCCGGAATAAATCCCACGCGCACTTCCGTGTAGCCGAAACGCGCTTCGGGCGACGCAAGCGTGAAGTCGCACAACGTCGCAAGGCCGCACCCTCCGGCAAGAGCCGGGCCCAGCACCGCGGCTACGAGCGGCTTGGGAAATGCGTTGATGCGCCGGAACATTCGCGCAACCCTCCGCGCATCATGCCGCACTTCTTCGATGGACGCGCCGGAAAACGCGCTCAAGGTGGCAAGGTCCATCCCCGCGCAGAACGCTTTGCCCGCTCCGGTCACGATGACGGCTCGCGCCGGACCTTTTTCGATCTCATCGAAGGCGCGCTCGAGCTCATCCATCATCCGGTCGGAAATTGCGTTTCGCTTCTCAGGACGATTGAGCGTGATCGTCGTGACGAAACCGCTGGATTCGACGAGCAGCGTTGACCAGGGCATGGCCGCCTCCCTCAACTCGAGTAATTTTTGCGAAGCACCATCGTCTCCTCGACCACGGCGAGCAGCGCCCACGGCTCGATGCCGGTTCGCGCGCCGCGTTCGGCAAGCGTGTTGATGACGATTTCCGTCGGGATGTTCCCGACCAATTCGTCGCCGGCAAAAGGACATCCTCCGAGTCCGGTGAGCGCCGAATCGAATCGGCGGCAACCGGCTTCAAAAGCTGCAATCACTTTTTCCGCAGCTCCTTCCGGTCGGCTGTGCAGGTGCACGCCCAGCTCGACCTGCGCCGGCGACGACTGGCCGGCCTGCTTGAAAAGGTCTGCAATTCCTTCCGGCGATGCAAGGCCCACCGTATCCGCAAGCGAAATCTCACGAACGCCGATCCCGCGCAGCCAATCCACAGCCTCGAGAACGATCTCCGGACCCCACGGCTCGTCGAAAGGATTGCCGAAGGCCATCGAGATGTAAACCACCAGGTTGCGGCCCGCGCCGTTCGCCGCTTTCAGAAGCTTTTCCACCAATCCCCGCGATTCTGAAAGCGACATATTGGCGTTCTGCCGCCTGAAGTTCGCGGAAACCGAATAAGGATATCCGAGCGTCGTGACGCCCGCCGCGTGGAGCGCTCTCTCAACTCCTTTTTCGTTCACGACGATGCCGATGATCTCGGGGTCTGCGGCTCGCGGCCCGGGATTCGCAGCGCCATGAAGGTTCGCATCGCCGTTCGGCCGGCCGGAAATGACGCCGGCGTCCGCCATCCGGCGCAAGACTTCTTCGCTGTCCGCCATCTGCGGCACATACTTCGGCCCCACAAAGCTCACCGCATCCAGGTGGTGGAATCCCATCTCCGCAAGCTTCGCAAGATATTTCGCCTTCACTTCCGTCGGGATGATTTTCTCAAGCCCTTGCCATGCGTCGCGCGGACATTCGATGATTTTGACCGTTTCCATACTTTTGCTTTGCGCCTTTGCGTGAGACGCGCCCTATGTCTGCAGAACGCCGGTCTTGAATTCCCTGATTTCCGGATTGAGCGCGGCGGCGTCGAGCGCCCAAAGGATCGCTTCGCGGGTGCGCGTCGGCTCGATGATCGCGTCCACCCAGAGCCGCGCGGCGGCGTATCGAGGATCCATCTGCTCCTCGTAAGTTGAGCGGATGGAGTCGTAGAGTTCTCGTTTTTCCTTTTCCGCCGGCTTCTTGCCCTGGCGCTCGAGTTGCTTCACCTTGATTTCGACGAGCGTGGTTGCCGCCGACTCTCCGCTCATCACCGCGTAGCGAGCCGTCGGCCAGGCGAAAATGAATCTCGGATCGTACGCCTTGCCGCACATCGCATAGTGACCCGCGCCGAAGCTGCCGCCGCAGATGACAGTGATTTTCGGAACCACGCTGTTCGAAACCGCGTTCACCATTTTCGCGCCCGCACGGATGATTCCGCTCCACTCCGCTTCTTTTCCTACCATGAAGCCGTTCACGTCGTGAAGAAAAATAAGCGGCACCAGGCTTTGGTTGCAATCGAGAATGAAGCGCGCCGCTTTTTCCGCTGATTCGGTGTAGAGCACGCCGCCGAAGTGCGTGCGCTTTTCGCCGGTTTCGCGGGAAACCGTGAGCGCATGTTTCTTCTGATTGGCAACGATGCCAGCCGCCCAGCCGCCGATTCGAGCATAGCCGCACACGGCGGTCTGTCCGTATTCGGCTCGATATTCTTCGAATTCGCTCCCGTCCACGATACGTGCGATGATTTCACGCACGTCATATTGCGCCGCGGCGTCGGAAGCGAAGATGCCGTCAATCTCAGTCTCAGAATAAGCTGGAGCTTTGGGCTCCGAGCGGTTGAAGGGCGCGCCCGGGCGCTGCCCGAGCTTATCCATCAGCGCGCGGATGCGCTCGAGGCAAGCCTCGTCGTTCGGTTCGCGGAAATCCGCCGTGCCGCTGATTTGCGCGTGCGTCTTTGCGCCGCCCAGTTCTTCCGCCGAGACCTTCTGCCCGATCGCCGCCTGCACGAGCGCCGGCCCGGCCAGAAACAGCCCGCTGCCTTCCGTCATCAGGATGTGGTCGCACATCACCGGCAAATACGCTCCGCCCGCCACGCACATTCCCATGATCGCCGTGATCTGCGGAATGCCCATGGCGCTCATCACGGCATTGTTGCGGAATACGCGCCCGAAATCGTCTGTGTCGGGGAAAACGTCTTCCTGAAGCGGCAGAAAAACACCCGCTGAATCCACCAAATAGACCGTTGGAATGCGATTTTCGATGGCGATGGTTTGCGCGCGAATCACTTTCTTCACGGTCATCGGGAAGAACGCGCCTGCCTTCACCGTCGCGTCATTTGCGATCACCATCGTCAAGCGGCCGCAAATCCTGCCTAAGCCGGTAATCACTCCGCCCGCGGGCGCGCCGCCCCATTCGCCGTACATTCCATGCGCCACGAGAAGGCCCAATTCGAAAAACTCGTTCGCGGAATCAACCAATCGGGCGATCCGCTCGCGCGCGGTCAGCCGGTTTTTCTTGTGCTGAACTTCCGCGGCTTTCGCGCCGCCGCCGCGCCGAATCTCCTCTTCCTGTTTTCGCAGCGCGGCGACGAGCGCGCCCATGCGCTGGGCATTGGCGAGAAATTCCTGGGATTTAGGATTGACTCGGCTGGCGATGATGGATTTTTGCAAATCAGCGATCCTGCTTCGAGAATTGGCCCGCGCCGGAGCACATCCGCCTCGGCCGCGAGCCTCTTACGCCTTCTGCTGGACGCGGCCGCGGATGAATTCGACGACTTCCTGCGTCGAAGCGCCCGGCTGGAAAACTTCCGCGACTCCTGCTTGCTTCAATCCCGGAATATCCTGATTCGGAATGATTCCTCCGACGGTGACGAGAACGTCGCCGAGCCCTTCTTCGCGCAGCAACTGGCAGATGCGCGGCACAATCGTATTGTGCGCGCCCGAAAGAATCGAGATGCCGACGGCGTCCACGTCTTCCTGGAGCGCCGCGCGCGCGATTTGCTCGGGCGTTTGCCGCAAGCCCGTGTAAATCACTTCCATCCCCGCATCGCGCAAGGCTCGCGCAATGATCTTGGCGCCGCGGTCGTGCCCGTCCAATCCCGGTTTTGCCACAAGCACTCTGATTCTCTTGTCCATGGCGCTTGAAACCTGCTGCTTGTCACTCTTCACTCGCCGCTGCTTTAATGGAACGCCGGCTCCTCATAAGTTCCGAAAACCTTGCGCAGCACGTCGCACATTTCGCCGAGGGTTGCGTAGGCGCGGACGCAATTCAGGATATAGGGCATCAGGTTGGTGTTGCCAGCAGCGGCGCTCGCGAGCGCTTCGAGCGTTTCTTCCGCTCGCCGGCCGTCCCGCTTTCGCTTGAGCCCGTCGAGTTTTTCCTTTTGCCTCTGCGCCGCCGCTTCATCAATCACCAGAATATCAAGCGGCGCGGGCTCCGCCGCAGCGTATTCATTAACCCCGACAATGATTTTCTCCTTGCGTTCGACCGCCAGCTGGTAGGCGTAGGCCGCTTCATGAATTTCCCGCTGCGGAAATCCCTTCTCTATTGCCGCCACCATACCGCCGAGCGCGTCAATCTTTTCGAAATAATCGAGGCAAGCGCGCTCCGTATCGAGCGTCAGGCGCTCGACAAAATAGGACCCGGCGAGCGGATCCGCCGTTGAAGCGACACCGCTCTCGTGCGCGATCACCTGCTGAGTTCGCAGCGCGAGCGTCGCCGCCGCCTCGCTCGGAAGCGCCCACGCTTCATCGAGCGAATTCGTATGGAGCGATTGCGTCCCGCCGAGCACCGCCGCCAGCGCCTGAATCGCCGTGCGAACGACGTTGTTATAGGGCTGCTGCGCCGCAAGCGAGCACCCCGCCGTCTGCGTGTGGAACCGGCAAAGCCACGAGCGCGGATCGCGTGCGCCGAACCGCTCCCGCATCACATGCGCCCAGACTTTCCTCGCGGCGCGAAACTTCGCGACTTCTTCAAAGAGATCGTTGTGCGAGTTGAAGAAGAAGCTCAGCCGAGGCGCAAAATCGTCCACCGCCATCCCCGCCTCGCGCACCCATTCGACGTACTCGATTCCATCCCGCAGCGTGAAGGCCAGCTCCTGCACGGCCGTCGAGCCCGCCTCACGGATGTGATAGCCGCTGATGGAAATCGGATTCCATCGCGGAACTTCGCGCGCCGCAAACTGGATGCTGTCCACCACGAGCCGCATCGAGGGTTTCGGAGGGAATATATATTCCTTCTGCGCGATGTATTCCTTGAGGATGTCGTTCTGGATCGTTCCGGAAATCTTCTCCCATCGGGCGCCTTGCCGCTCGGCCACCACCAGATACATCGCCCAGATCATCACCGCGGGCGAATTGATGGTCATCGAGGTCGTGACCGTTTCGAGCGGCAGCCCCGCGAGCAGCGTTTCCATGTCCGCAAGCGAGCTGACGGCCACGCCGCATTTGCCGACTTCGCCTTCGGCAAGCGAATGGTCCGCGTCATAGCCCATCAGCGTGGGCAAGTCGAAGGCGATCGAAAGCCCCGTCTGGCCTTGCGCGAGCAAGTAATGAAGCCGGCGATTCGTATCCTCGGGAGTCCCGAAGCCCGAGAATTGCCGCATCGTCCAGAACTTCCCGCGGTACATGGTTCGATGGATGCCGCGCGTGAAGGGGAACTGGCCCGGGTCGGCAAGCTCGCGCGCGTAGTCGAAATCACCCAGGTTTTCAGCCGTGTAGAGCCGCTCGATGGGAACGCCGGAAACCGTGGTGAAAGTTTCCTGCCGTTCCGAAACGCGGCCCGGCGCGGCGTTATGCTTCCGCTCGTCACGGCTCGAATCCGTTTCCGGTGCCTTCGGGCGCTCCCGCGGCACCTCGTGAATCGCCTCTGCGCGTTTGTGAACCAAAGCTTCCCTCGAAGCCATCATAGCAGCGTGCGCGTCAAAATCAACGCGTAGCCGAATCCGGGCAAGGCCGTACCCATCGCCCCGTCGGATGAGACAATCCGCGATATGACGCAGGGACGGATACGCCTCGGAACATCGAGCTGGACGGGCGAAGGATGGGTGGGGAGTTTTTATCCTGCAAAAGCGAAGCCGCAGGATTTTTTGCCGATCTATGCCCGCGAATTTTACACAGTCGAAATTGACAGCACGTTTTATCGCGTGCCTTCGGCCAAGACCGTCGAGTCCGTCAGCCGACGGACGCGAGCGCACGCCCAGGGGGGCTGCTGTTATCAGTTCTATTCGGAGGAAATTCCGAGACGCATCGCAGAGTTTCCGGATGGGCGAGACCCTGGCGGCTTAACGCCTTACGAGAAGCGCCAACTGGTACCACCAGGTTGTGGTGGAAGCGTAGGCGAATGCAATCACGAGCAAGGCCATGATTGAAAATGCAATCGCGTAATACCGGTCCCAGCGGCGGGTCACCGCCAGCTTGAGCAGTCCGAAGAGGACGGCGGCAACGATGACCGGCGCCCAGTTCGTTCCGAAAAGCGAGCCGTGGCTGGCGTGAAAGAACGGCTGGCGAATCGCGCCGATGCGAGCGATCGCCGCGCCGACTGCGGACAAGGTGCCCAGCATCATCATAGGGCGATGGACCGCGGGCTTGCGGCGGTAGAGCAGGCCGATTCCCACCAGTATGGCGAAACCAAAAATCGCCGCCAGTGGGACGGTGAGAAAGCGTTCCGGGCCCCACGGGGGATTCGCGTTCGCGGGTTTGTAGTGCTCCGATAGCAACGCGGTTGCGACACCTACAAGGACGATGACCGAGTAAAGAACGACGCCGGCCGCTCCCAGCTTCATGTGACGGCTCCGATTGCCGCGCACGATCAAGCTGGATTGGACGGTGAAAAAAATGATCCAGGCCGTCATCAAGATCCCGTGGACATAAACCAACCCGGCAATCGGCTGCGTCACCGGTTTGCCCGCGGCGTTCAGTGCGTGCAAGTAGAAAAGACGGAAGCCGGTGGCAACGAGCGCGATCATAACTCCCCCCGCAGCCAAACAGGAGAGCCTCTCCAATCGCTCCACCTGGAACTGGGGGCTCTGCCCGGGCGCGGCGACAACGACTGAACTCATAGAATCTCGCGTGAAGACACTGTTCGGCTTCCGGCCAAAGTGCCGGGATTCCACCGAGAGTACGCTGCGGCTCGAACCGTGTCAACCGGAATTTGCCTGTGGGATTGGAAAGGTAGATCGTATCCCCCCTGTGGAGTTGAAGTGTGTGAGCACGAAGCGGATGGGAGACATGGCGGGCTTGTAGGGGGGACAGCAAGCCCGCCGCCGAACGCCGTGCCCCGCACTGCCGGCGATGAGAAATCCCCTCACCGCCCCGCAGCGGCGGGCTTCAACGGCGAATGCCGCGGAGTTTTCTCAGAAGTATGCCAATCATGAATCCGGGGAGGGCGATCCAATTGAAGAGCCGGATATTCAGGGTGAGAGCAAACGCGAGCATGGCGGCGAAAAGGCTCCACAACCAGAATTCGCCCAGGAATCCGTCGCCCCAGTTCGGGCGCGCGGAACCCTTTTCGACGCGCGGCAGAAAGGAAGGGAAAAGGCGCGGCACAGCGCGGCAGTAGGCGTCAAACGATTCGCCGTGGACCGCTTTCAGCTTTGATTCTTCGAGGCCAATCAGCCGCAGGTAGAAGATTGTGAGCGCCGGCACGAGCCAGAGCCAGCCGAGGGGGCTCAGCATCACGCTGACCCCGAGTCCGACCAGGATGCTGCCGAAGTAGAGCGGATTGCGCACAAACCGAAAAGGCCCGTCGGCAAGCAGGCGCTCGGAATGAACGGCTGAATCGCTCATGACGCTCGCCTTCAGGTAAGACGTTCCCCACGTCCGCGTCAGCGCGCCCAGAGCGGTCACCAGCGCCCCGGCAGCGAGCACCCCTTGCATCAACAGATGCCATTCGCGCGTGGGGCCCGCGCGCCCTCCGGCGTCCACCAGGCCCGCGATTCGCTCCGCGCTGATCCGATGCGGAAATCCCGGCACGAAGATTCCCACCGCAAAGATCGCGAGGATGATCACCATGCGGCACCGAAATTCAAAATCGGTTGCCTTCATGCGCTTCGTTTAGATGAGGTGAGAATCATTCGATGAGCATCAGAAACATCCACAGCGGCGCCGACAGAATCATTCAGCCCGCGGTCGAATCGCAGGACCCATTTTGATGGCACGGCGAGAGCATTCAGCGACATGTTGGACCGCACCATTAGAAAGGAAAACGCCGGAGTCGGTGCCCCAGCCCAGATCCCCTAGCCTTCGGCCGGGTCGGGATAAGCCTCATTGAGTGGGGACCGGCGCCTGACCCAAAAAGAACACCTGGTCTGGGGAGGTCCCTACCGGGAAAGGCGACCCGGGGACCGAAACGAGCGCGCCGCCCGAGCCTGCCAGCGTGTATTCGGCGAGGTTGTTCGAGCCCTGGCTTGCAACGTAGACCCATGCAAAATCCAACGCTATCGAAACCGGGCCGCTTTCCGCTGGGAAGGGCGAACCCGACATGGGCGAGACGATACCGGTCATGGGGTCTAGCGTGTAACCCGAAATGGTATTGGAGCCGAAGTTCGTTACGTATATGAAATTGACTTTGGGTGTTCGGAAGCTTGTACTCGATGACGGCTTCGCGCCCGTAGCGAACGGCGAGCCGGAAACTTGGGCTAGGCTGCCATCGCCATTTTCCGAATAGACGGACACATTGGACGAGCCTTGATTGGTTACGACGATGAAATACAAACCCGCTGTCACTGGATCCGGCGAAGATAATTCGATGGAACTAGTGCTTAGTTGCGCAAGTTCGCGTAATAACGTTTGGGAGCTGTAGGATGAACCACAGTCTTTCTCCATTCAAAGGGGGCTGCCGTCAGATTATAGGCAGCCACGAACTGATCGATGGCCTTC
>JAKASG010000110.1 GCA_021828285.1 Acidobacteriota bacterium
GGGCCACGGTCGGCGGGGGCGTCGTGAACACCGCCAGTGGCGAGTACGCCACGGTCGCCGGGGGCGCCGGCGACACCGCCGGCGGCGAGCTCAGCTTCGCGGCCGGCTGCGATGCTACAGCAGCGAACGCTGGAGACTTCGTCTGGAGCGGAGCGACGGGCGCTGCCACCTGCACAACGGTCTCGACCACGGGTGGCTCGGGCGGCCAGTTCCTGGCCCTCGCGCCGGGAGGATTTCAGTTCGGCACGTCGGCCAGCTCCGGCAATCTGGTCAGCCCCGTCACCATCACGGGCGCGGGCGTGGTCACGGCCCCAGGCGGCTTCACCGGCAACGGGTCCGGGCTGACGGCCCTGAATCCGGCGAACATCGCCTCCGGCACGGCGGGAATCAGCATTACGGGTAACGCCGCCACGGCGACAAACTCGACGGAACTCGGCGGCGTGGCTGCAAGCGGCTACGCCACGCTGGGCGCGAACACGTTCACAGCCACCCAGACGATTAAGGCCGCAGTCATTGCCGGCAGCGGGGAATCGCATTTCTGGAACGGGACGTATGCCGATCCCGATGCGGGTTCTCCATTCGCCATCAAGGTCGGAGCGGGCGGCATCGCGGTGAACGGGAACTCGCTTTTTAACAACCAAGTCGTTTTTAACGACCTCGTCGGCGTAGGCACCACTGCTCCGACAGCGCAGCTAACCATTTCGACCGGTTTGGCCCTAGCCTCGCAGGGAAATTATACCGGGGGCGCGATCGTGGGTGAGTGTGGGAACTCAGGCTGCGAGGGCGTTGTGGGCGTCAGCACCGCCACCGCGCCAGGAACCGGCGTTTATGGCCAAGACACCAACGGCGGCTATGCCGGCTTTTTCGATGGAAATGTGATTATTGACGGCGGCCTTACGGTCAATGGCGCATTAAGTAAGACCTCCGGGTCGTTCAAAATTGACGATCCGATTGACCCGGCCCACAAATTCCTCTACCACTCGTTCGTCGAATCGCCGGACATGATGGATATTTACAATGGAAACGTGGTGCTGGACGCGAAAGGGGAAGCCTGGATAAAGCTTCCGAAGTATTTTGAGGCGCTCAACATGGACTTCCGGTATCAGCTCACGTGCGTCGGTGGCTTCGCTCCGGTCTACGTGGCGCAAACAATACGTCGCAACCGGTTCGAGATTGCAGGCGGGCGGCCCGGACTCGAGGTCTCCTGGATGGTCACGGGCATCCGCCACGATCCTTTCGCGGACAAGCACCGGATCAAGGTCGAAGTTCGGAAGCCCAAGTCGGAATGGGGGCTCTACCTGCACCCGGGCGCGTACGGACAGCCTAAATCGAAGGGGATTTACTGGGCTGAGTTACACGCGACGGGCAAGCCCTCGCGAGCGAAGGCTGTCGAAGCGCTGGCGAGCCCGGCGGCTGCCTCCGGCGCCACGAAGGAGGAACAGATCGCACGGCTGCGCCGGCAGATCAAGCAGTTGAGGAAGTCTCAGCAGCAGATGGCCATTCTGCTGGCGAAACTCGATTCCCGCCTGCGCGGGAACGCCACTAAGCCGGAAACTGCCAGCGCGCATCCGTCCCGCTCGGCGCAGGCGAAACGCACGCAAATCGCCCGCGTGCAGTTTTAAGCTTGCTAGGGCGGTTCAAGATTTCCGCCGCGGCGCGCGCCCTTGTGGGCGCGCGATGGCGGTGGCTTATTGCGCCGAAGTTCGGCTTTGCGGTTACGCGGAGACTTTTTCCGTTACGCTTTTCGCTTGAGTGAAGAGCAGCAGGTAATCACGCCCGCCGGTGGGGGAATTCGTCGAGGCGGCCGGTCCCCGCATTTCGTCTTGGCTCATTTTTCTGCCGTGCGCCCGTGTGATAGACTGGGGCCGCTTGGCGAGGGGGCTGAGGGATGGCGCATCCGCCGGAGACAAAGAACCGGCTCCATAAGATCTACGCGATTGCCGCGCGCATTTTCTACGAAAAGGGCTATGACGGCGCGTCCATGCAGGACATCGCCAAAGCCGTCGGCCTCACCAAGGCGGGTCTCTATCATCACGTCGGCAGCAAAGACCGGCTGCTATTCGAAATCATGGATTACGGCATGGACATTCTGGATGAGACGGTGGTCGAAAAAGTGAAAGACGTCCGCGACCCGCGCGAAAAACTTCGCCGGCTGATCGCCGGGCACATTGACCTCGTGGTTCGCGCGCGCGACCTCGAAATCACCGTCATCCTGCATGAGAACCGCTCGCTGCGCGGCGCGCTGCGCAAGAAGATCAACGCGCGCAAGCGGCAGTATATTCATAACCTCTGCGAGCTTATCGGCCAGGTTCAGTTGCAATCCGGCGTGCCGCCGCTCGTGGCGCCGGTTTCCGCCGCGTTCGCCCTTCTCGGCATGCTCAATTGGCTCTATCAGTGGTATCGCGTTGAGGGAGAGATCAAACAGGAGGACCTCACGCGCGATTATACGAATTTCTTTTTCCGGGGCCTGCTCGGAAGCGCGTGAGAGAACGTGGCGCATGGGCGGAAACCGTTTGCCCGCGTGCGCCGTGGTATGATGGCTCGCTCTTGGGGCCGAGCGGGAGAATGGCCGGATGCCGAATCCAATGGTCGCCTTTCAGGGCGAGCGCGGCGCGTTCAGCGAAGAAGCGGTTTATCAACTGCTCGGGCGAAACGCTCGGGTGCTGCCGCGGGAAAATTTTGCCGGAGCTTTTCAGGCCGTCGTGAAGCGCGAGGCGGATTACTGCCTCGTTCCGATTGAAAACACACTCGCCGGATCCGTTTACGAGAATTACGATCTCCTGCTCGCCCATTCTCTGCACATCATCGCTGAGACCAACCTGCGCATCGTGCATCACCTGGTCGCATTCGCGCCGACGACGCTTGCCCGCGTGCGCCGTGTTTATTCGCATCCCGTGGCGCTCGCGCAGTGCTCGCGGTTCTTCGCGCGGCACGCTCGCATCGAAAAGGTTCCGTTCTATGACACGGCAGGCAGCGTCAAGATGCTCGCCGAGCGGCGCCCCGAAGGCGCAGCGGCCATCGCCAGCCGCACCGCGGCGCGCGTCTACAGGGCGCGCGTGCTCCGCAGCCATCTCGAGGATCACAAAGAGAATTTCACGCGCTTTCTTCTGCTCGCGCGCAAGCGGTCCGCTTCGCCCGGCGCGAATAAAGTCTCCATCGTCTTCTCCACCCGCAACGTTCCGGGCGCGCTCTTCAAATGCCTCGGCGTTTTCGCTCTCCGCGATATCGACCTCACAAAAATCGAATCGCGCCCCTTGCGCGGGCGCCCGTGGGAGTACTTCTTCTACGTGGATTTCATGGGCAATCTGCGCGAAGAGCGCACGCGCAAAGCGCTCGCACACCTCAAGGAAATTGCCGAGTATCTGAGAGTCCTCGGCGGCTACTCGAGTGCGCCGCGCTAGCCGGCCTTTGCCTCCAACGACACCTGCCTCCAACGCCGCCTTGACAAAGCCGGGCCGCCCTTGTAGTATCGGCGCGTTGGCGGGAAAGTCTAAATTCCAATATTAGGCAGGAGGGTCAGTCATGTCAGGACGGAAACTGCATAGGGTCCGTGGGATATTCGTGTGTGTATTCATGCTGGGATTCGCAATGTTACCGCAGCACGTGTCGGCGCAGCAGGCGAATAATTCAACGCAGGCGGTTGCGGTGAGCGCGCCGCTCGGCTTTTCAGGCGCAGTCGTTCCGCAATTGATCAAGTTCTCGGGCGTGGCTCTCGATCTTTCGGGCAAGCCGATGACGGGAACGGCCAACCTGACCTTCTCTATTTACGCCCAGCAATCGGGCGGCGAGCCGTTGTGGTTTGAGACGCAGACGGTCGAGCTTGATTCCGCGGGGCAGTACACGGTCTTGCTCGGCGCTACGCGCGGCGGGCTGCCGATGAGCTTGTTCACTTCAGGCGAAGCGCGCTGGCTTGGGATCGAAATCGGCAACGGGCCGGAAGAGGCTCGCGTGCTCTTGCTGAGCGTTCCTTATGCGCTCGAAGCGGGCAACGCGGAGACGTTGGCCGGGAAGCCGCTTTCAG
>JAKASG010000111.1 GCA_021828285.1 Acidobacteriota bacterium
CGCGCTTCGCCGGGGTAAAGCGGTCCTCGCCATAAAGAATCATGCTGTGCGAGCAATCCAGCATGAGCACGGTGGCGCAGGAGCTTTGATATTCGCACTGGCGCACCTGGAGGTCGTTGTAATCGAGTTCCAACGGAACCCGCAGTCCGTGCCGCTGAACGGCGGAAAGCAGGGTTGCGTTGACGTCCAGGTTCAAGGTGTCGCCGAACTCGTAGCGGCGGCTGGAGCCGTCGGATTCTATGCCGGTGGCCAACTCGCGCGTATCGTGGCGGCCAAAACTGGAACGGCCGAGCGAGCCGAGCAGGTCTTTGAGCGTCCTAAAACCGAGAAAATCGAGTGCCTTGTCGGTGATTTCAAAGCGGGCTTGGGTTTCCCCGCGGCCGACCTTGCCCGGCTGCGGCTCGGTCAACGGGCCGTCCGGGTTGGCGGGCGGCTCAATGGTGATGTAGCCTTCCTCGGCCATGCGTTCGAGCAGGCGGTCCAGCATTTCTGAGAACGGGGCGCTGTCCGGGTTGTTGAGCATCTGCGAGAGCAGGTCTTCGGGAATCAGGCCTTGTTGCGCGAGCGCTTCCATGAGGGCGCGTCGCAACTGCTCCATGCTGTCCCCCGGTTCCATTTCGTAAAACCTGGAATAGGGGTTCAAAAAGCCGCTATCCAGCAAAAAGTCCTGAAGCATCTGGAGAAGGTCTTCGGCGCTCAGGTTCTCGAAGGGGTCGGCAACGTGTTTTCCGTACTTAATGTACTTCATGTTGAAACCCCGGCCTTGGAGAGCGGGACACGCGTTCGGAAGCCGCGGGGCTAATTGAGCACGCGGCGCCGCGGGCTCAATTTGGCCGGTTCTTCTTCGGAAGTTTCCGGCGCGCGGCGCTCGGCATGATAGCCCAGCTCCTCATTGCGGCTGATCCGTTTCAGCGCGTAAAGACCTTCTAAAATGAATTCCCCGGCCGCGACCAAGAGGGCCGGCTCGTCCTTCGGCTTCACGCCCAAAGGTTGAGTTTTGTCGAGCAAGCCCTGGATTTTTTTGAATTGCGCGTAGAGTTCCTGAGTGGGAGCGGTTTCCGAATACTTGAGCGTTCCGCCCAGCTCAAACCACTGCACGACGGATTGAAGCGAAGCCGCCTCCAACCGCTTTGTGAAGAGCCGAGCGGTGGCTTGGCGGATGATGTCGCGGGCCACGCTTTCCGCGCCGCGCAGTTCGCCTTCGTATTCGAGCTCAAATTTTCCGGTGATGGACGGCAGCGCGGCATAGAGATCGCCGGGCCGTGGAACGGCCAATGCTTCTCCGGCCAGCAAGGCGCGGCGTTCGGCGTTGGAAACCACGCTTTCAAGACAGGTGATGGGCATGCGCTGGCTGACGCCGCTGCGCTTGTCCACGCGCTTCTCCTGGCGCGACTCAAAGGCCACACTCTCAATCAGCTCCCGCATGAATTGAGGAATCAGCACTCTGACCGGACCTCTTCGGTCGGTCCAAGCTTCCTGCGCGGTGATGGCGACGCCGTGATCGAGCGTGGCCGGATAATGGGTGCGAATTTCCGCACCAATGCGGTCTTTTAAGGGCGTAATGATTTTCCCGCGCGCCGTGTAATCCTCCGGGTTAGCGGTGAACACCATGGCCACGTCGAGCGGCAGGCGAATGGGGTAACCTTTGATCTGCACATCGCCTTCCTGAAGAATGTTGAACAGCCCCACCTGAATTTTTCCGGCCATATCGGGCAATTCGTTGATTGCAAAAATGCCGCGATGGGCGCGCGGCAGCAGGCCGTAATGGATGGTCAATTCGCTCGACAGCGCATGGCCGCCGCGCGCGGCCTTAATTGGGTCGAGGTCGCCGATAATGTCGGCGATGGTCACGTCCGGGGTGGCGAGCTTTTCCACGTAGCGCTGCTCGCGCGGCAGAAAGTCCACGGGCGTTTGGTCGCCGAGCTTGGCGATGAGTTCATGGCAGGCGCGGCAGAGCGGGCTGAACGGATCGTCGTTGATTTCGCATCCTGCCACGACGGGAATTTCCGCATCCAGCAGCGAGATGAGGGAGCGGAGGATGCGGCTTTTCGCCTGCCCGCGCAGGCCCAGGAGAATAAAGTTGTGGCGGGAGAGAATGGCGTTGGTGATTTGCGGAATGACGGTATCTTCAAAGCCGAGGATGCCCGGGAAGAGCGGCTCGGCGGCGCGGAGCTTGCGGATCAGATTTTCGCGCAGTTCATCCTTCACTCGGCGCCGGGGATAATGCGCCTGCTTGAGTTCGCCGAGCGTTCGAGGTTTGTCCATGATGATTTCGCTCCCCCTGCGCATTATAGGTGACCTGCGGGCCTAACTCAATGCGAAGGCGAGTTCGAAACCGCGAACCCGGCTTCGCCCCTGTAGGCAAGATGCCGAGGGCGGTGGTTAGGTTCGCCGGCCCGGCGTGGAAATCTTCCGCCGCGCGCCGCCTTAACTGAGCTGATGAGGAAGGTTGCCGTTGCCGCCCGCTTTTTCCCGGGCCTTTTCCGCCTGGCGGAGTTTATCCAGAAGGAATTCCATCAAGCCGACCATCTGGTCCAGGCGCTCGGCTTCCCGGCGCATCGAAAGGAGTTGCTGCTTGAAATCGAGTTCCAGCGGGAGCGAGGCCGCCATGCGAAAGGAGAGATAACGATAAGGACGGGGAAGGTGCACGGGCATGTCGGGGGCACGGTGAAGCAGCGGCAGCAGGGCTTGAAAGATTTCAATGGCCCGCCCCGCCTGCGCTTCTTCGGCCACGTCGGCCCCCGGTTCATCTTCAAAGAAATCCACCCCGCAGCGCCAATAAGGTTCTTCCTGTTCGGTGTACAGCACCTCAAAGCGGCGGCTCCCGATGGTCAAGATATCGAAGCGCCCGTCCCGGTAGCGTCGCGTGACGTTGACGATGCGCGCCGAGCATCCAATCGCCTGCATCTCCTGACCGCGCGCTTGCACCAAGCCAAACTCCTGCCCTCGCTCCCGGCGCGCTTGGGCGTCCAGACATTCGCCAATCATCAATCGGTAACGCTCCTCGAAGATGTGGAGCGGCAACAACTCCTCCGGCAACAGAACCAACTCCAGCGGAAACATGGGCAAGGATTCGGGCGACATCACCTCTCCTTCCGGCACGGGACTCACGTAACAGGGAGGGGAAAACGGTGCTCTTCACCGGCTCCGTGGGCGCGATTATATCACTCCCTCAACTCGCGTCGCCCGGCCGGGGACGAACGGGCCTGTTGCCGGAGAAGAAGATCCGCCAGGCGCACCGCCGGCTTCAGCGAAGAGACATCGTGGACTCGCACCAGGTGCGCGCCACCCAAGATGGCGCTGGTGACGCAGGCCGCATCGGCGATTTCAAGCCGTCGCACAGAGTCCGGATCGGCCGACGGCGTTATCGTCTGCCTCACGGAGCGGATGGGCCAGAGCTCCCTGCGAGCGGCGGGTGGGTGCAGCCGGCTCGGGCGCTCCCCTTCGCCTCGCGCCACGGCTTGGACAAACGATTTGCGCGAGGTGCCGACGAGGATGGGCAGGCGGAAACTGCGCAACCGTTCGAGGTGGGCGAGAATGGTAAAGTTCTGCTCACGGGTTTTGCCAAACCCAAGCCCCGGATCGAGAATAAGCTGGGAGCGCCGGACGCCGGCCCGGAGCGCGCGGCGAACGGAGCGGGCCAAGCCTTGGCGCACCGAGCGCCAAATGTCCCGCGCGAAGGGACCGCGCTGCATGGTTTCCGGGCGGCCTCGCAGGTGCATCAGGATCAGGGCCGTCCGATAGCGCCGAGCCACCTCGGCCAGGCGAGGATCCAACCGCAGACCGCTCACGTCATTGATGACGCTTGCTCCCGCGCGGACGGCTGCTTCGGCGACTTCGGCTTTGGTCGTGTCAATCGAGAGGGGCACGGAAGGGAATTGTTGATGGAGGGCGCGAATGACCGGCAAAACCCGCGCCAGTTCTTCTTGGGGCGTCACGGGCGTCGAGCCGGGGCGAGTGGATTCTCCGCCGATGTCTATCCAGTCGGCGC
>JAKASG010000053.1 GCA_021828285.1 Acidobacteriota bacterium
GGCTGATTCCGCGCAATTCTTCCTGCAGGATTCAGCGCGCGCTCGCCCGTTGGATCATTCTACCTTCTACCTATAGATTCTAGGCGCTCCGGCGCGCGCCTTCAAGCTGATTGGAAATCATACAATTCGACCCCTGAAGCGTCTACTTCGTTTTCATCACGTAAACGCCGTCCCACGCGCCCTCCGGGGGCTCAGCGATCAAATCTCGGGTACGCTTGAGAAAGACCATGCTCGGTCCGTCGTTCGGGTAATCGTTGTGGAGCGCGGCGAAAATTTTTCCAGCTTCTTCCCATTGCCCGCTGCGGTAAGCGTCCAAACCCTCCTGGAAACGGTTAATCAGGTCACGAAACGGCCCGGCTTCTTCGGCCGTGGCGACCAGTTCGTAAATTCGCACCGGCTTCATTTTTCCTTTGACGCGAATCAAGTCCAGCTCCCGCGCCACAAGCTCCGTGGAAACGCGCCGGTAGGTCGCCTCGCTGATGATCAGCCGCGTGCCAAACTGCTTGTTGAGGCCCTCGAGTCGCGAGGCGAGATTCACGTTGTCGCCCATGATAGTGAAATTGAAGCGGCGCTCGGAACCCATATTTCCGACCAGCATCAACCCCGTGTTCACGCCGACGCCGATGTCTATGGCGGGGCGTCCGTGCGAGGCCCATTCCGTCCGCAGCCGCTCGAGCGCTTTCGACATGTCCAGCGCGGCCCGGCACGCGCGCAGCGGGTGATCGGTCTGGGGAATGGGCGCGCCCCAAAACGCCAT
This sequence comes from Acidobacteriota bacterium, assembly GCA_021828285.1. GTDB lineage: Bacteria > Acidobacteriota > Terriglobia > UBA7540 > UBA7540 > JAKASG01. The sequence goes on from JAKASG010000053.1 coordinate 758, forward strand.
CACGGCGTCGCCGATGTATTTATCGAGCGTCCCCCAGCGCTTGAAGATGATCGCCGTCATCTCCGAGAGATAATGGTTCAGCAGGTCCACCAATTGCTTCGGAGTGAGCCCTTCAGAAAGCGTCGTGAAGCCCCGAATGTCACTGAAGAGCGCGGTCAATTCCTTTTCTTCACCGCCGAGTCTCAAAAGCTCCGGGTGCTCCATGATCTGCGAAATGAGGCTCGGCGGCAGGTACTGCTGGAAAGCGCCGCGAACCTTCTTTTTTTCACGCTCTTCGAAGAAGAAACGGTAGCTCACGATGGCGGCGTAGTTCGTTGTCAGCGTGACGCCGGGAAGAAAGACGGCGATCCAGATGCGGTAGTCCGCGAAGAGCATATAGGCCAGCCACAGAAAAACTCCGAGGAGAAGGATCAGCGTTGCCGTCGCGCGAATCGGCGGCACAGTGGTCAGCAGCACGCCGGCCCCCAGGCTGAACAAAACAATAACAATCAGGTCAATCAGATTCTCTAGAAGACCGCGATGGATGAAATGTCCTCCAAGAATGTCGCTGATAAAGTTCGCGTGCACCTCGACTCCCGGAAACGCCTGCACGCTGCTCGTGAAAGGGGTGACGGCGAAATCTCCAATTCCCGTGGCGGTCGGGCCGATGAGCACGAGCTTGTTTCTGAAGTCGCTTGCCGGCAGCTTTTGCTCGATCAAGTCGGCGAGCGAATAAGTCGGAAACGTGCCGGGAGGACCTCGATAATCAATCTGCACTGCCCCCGCAGGGTCGGTGGGCAAGCGCACGCGCCCGAGTTGGATATATTCCAGACCATTCGCGTTGAAAACCACCTGCACCTTGTCGAGCGGAACATTGAGGTAGGCCATGGCCGCGGCGACGTCGAGCGAAGGGTAAAAGCTCCCGTCGTACTCGGCGATCACCGGCTCGCGCCGAACACTGCCGTCCGCATCGGGGAAAATGTTGAAGTAACCGAAATTCTTCGCGTAGAGCGCAAAGCGAGGAAGGTCCGGAGAAAGTCCGGTAAACACAGGCCCCTCAAACAGCTTTGCATATTTCGCATTGATGATCCGAGGATAGGCCTGGAATGAGAGGTAATTGACGAACTCCGCGACGCGCTTCTGATCCTGACTGCCGGTTTCAAGCGCTGGCAGGAAAAAATATCCGAGGATCGCGTTGTTGAATTGTGAGAGAGCTTCGGCAAACTGTTTGTCATTATCCGCTTTGGCGAGAAGAGCGTTGAGCTTTGACTCAAACTGCGGGTTCGACCCGCGCCCAGCTTGCGCCGAGTGATAATCCCTTTCGGTCTGCTTGAGAGCTCGAAGCGCCGAGTTTTCATCCGGTTGGGGAAAATTGATGTCGAAAGCGGCCACGCGGGCGCCGTCCTGCCGGAGATCATTCAACGCTTCCGCAAAATAGCTCCGCGGGAACGGCCACCGACCCAGCACATCTTCGCTTTTCTGGTCAATCGCCAGGATAACGACTTCCGGCCCGGGCGGGCGCTTCCCGCGAATCTCGAACCGGGTGTCGAGCGTCTTCAACTCTATATCCCGCAGAAAATTCAGGAGCGGTGAATTGAAAGGGGCCAGATAAAGCGGAACGTAAAGGACAAGGCTGACCAGGCAAACCACAATGCTGATCAAAAGCCCGGCGTGGTAACGGCGCAAAAAACGTAATGATGCTTTCGGAAAGCTCGCCAGCGCTCGCTGAAGCCGGCCGACCACGGAGCCGTTTTCAATGCCGCTCATCGCCTTCGGCAGTATTTATCACATCCATCGCCGGCCTTCAAATCCATTCGTGCAACGGCTTGTTCGAATGGGCAGAGAGAGGAGTTCATTCCAGCGCCGTGACTACGGGCATCCGCAGATCGGCTTGGCTATGGAAAGGATGCTTCCGGCCGTTCCGGCCGCGGTTGTCGCAGCTCCCGCCGCGGCGTTGGCCTGGTTCATTGCGTTATTGGCTGCATTGGTGGCGGATTGCAAGGTCGAATTGGCGTCGGCAATTTTGGACAAGCCAATGCCGCTGAGCGCTGCGGAGCTCCCGATCAAGCCTAAAGTCGCCAAATTCAAAGTCTGTCCGCCATTATAAATACTGCTGTAAATCGCGCCTGCCTGGGTGATTCCCGTTCCGGGCGCGATATTCGTTTGGCTCAGCGCGCTTTGCATATCGGCAGTTGGCGCCGCGTGCGGAATCGTGGGCGGCATGCCTCGCGAGACCGTAGTCCATTGACCGGCATGGAGCCTGACAGTTTTGATGATCGCCGGGTTGATGTTCCAAACCGTGACAATCCCCCTGAGGCAAAGGACCCGGGTGAAATTCGGAAAAGCTTCAACAATAAAAATGGTGCCGACCACGCCAATCACCGCCGTCTGAGTCTGCACTTTGAAGCTCGCGCCGGGCTTGGTGAGCTTGACCACGGTCGCGCGCATACGCCCGAGCGTAAACAGAATCTGGGTTTGCTGCGCCTGCGGAACCTGCCGGACGATTCGCATCACCGATCGCGCGCCGATGTTCAAGAAAGAGCCATCGAGCAGTTGGATTCTCACTCGACCGGTTTGGAGCGTCCGAACGACGTCCTGCCAATTAACAACGCCGTGCATCGGCAAGGGAGCTTCCGGCCCTTGTCCCTCGCGCTGGATCGTCTCCTCGGGGATTTCATTGTTGACCGTTCCGGCTTCCTGCTGCGGTGCGCCGGCCTGGCTTCCGGCCTGAACCTGAAGGAGACGGCCCGGCGCGAGGCCGAAGGGTGCGCCGCCTTCACGAACTGTTACGTCGCCACGGTCGTTGAATATGGCGGCGCTTTTGCCGGCAACCGCAATCCGGCAGAGCGCGGGAAACCCTTGCCGTCCTTGCACTCGAACGGAGGTGCCGAGCACGTTCACCCGAACCATGGCGCCCGCGGCGCTGGTAACGAGCATCGCCCCGCGGCGAAGTTCGAATTCCCCGGTGCGGGCTGATGGGGGGAGAAGCAATTCGCCGTTTCCCGTCAGGGTAACCGTGCCGGAATCAAGCCCGATCAGCGCAATCGAGTCTTCTCCCGTCCTCACCACTTCGTTGGGAAATAGAGATGTCGCCGCGGCAGGTGCAAGAGCATGATCCACCCAAACGGAACCCTTGCTTGATAAAAGGCCCAGTGCGGCCGCTCCCGACGCGCGATCCGCGGCGGATATTTGCAAGCCGCCGCAAATCAGCGACAAGACAAATATCCCCAGGGAGAATTTGACGAGCCTGGCAAGAAATTTACAGGACTGCATGGGCTCCCTCCGGCCGTCTCGCAAAGGTTCGATCCGAGCGCATGCCGGGCGGCCATACTGCGCTTCAGAAGCGAACCGTTTTCCGCGTTCGATCATCCTTCTGGTCAGTTCACCTTCAACGAAATGGCGACGTTATGGCTGAATGTGCCACCCGTTCCACCGGCCGTGGAAGGCGAATTGTATGTTGCAGTAACCGTCATTGAGTACATTCCGGCAGGCGTGGGTGAGTTGACGGAGTTCATTCCTCCGCCGCCGCAGCCCGCCCAGGCAAGCGTGATCAGCAAGACTGCAACCCATCCAACGACCGCTCGCCGGCGTTTCCATCCAAGCGCCGCCGCAAGCAAAAGGGCTGCCAGCCAGCCGAAAGCCTCCAGGCTCAATGGCGGGACGCCCTGGTAAGGCGCACTCGGGCCGCTTAGCGGCGCGCCGGAAGATCCGCCCGTGGTCGCCACATTAACACGCACTTCAACGGCGTTCGGTCCATCGAACGAAACCGTTGCTGGCGAAACGTCGCACGTTGCGCCCATCGGAGCGCCGCTGCACGTGAACGACACAGGTCCGGTCAGCCCATTCACGGGCACTAGAGCGAGCGAATAGCCGGCCGATTCGCCAGGAGAAACGGTTGCCGTCGCAGGGTAGACCGCGGTATTGAAGTCTTCAACTGCAACGCCGAGCACCACGCCCGCTTGCCGCAGGCCTTGCGCGCCAGCTGCAGGACTCGCCTGGCCAATAGCCTCAAAGCTCTGGTTATCCTGAGTCAGAGCCGGGACATTGCCCACCGTCAATCGCGTCGTTCCGCCCGGCGGAATTTGGACAGGATTGAAAGCACAGGCGAGCGCGCCTTGCTCGATGCAGCTCATGTGAATCGTCGAAGCGAAGCAGGAGGGAGCAGTCGTGCTCGACGGATCGGTCACCTGGAAGGTGGCCGACGTCGCACCGCGCAGCACCTTCGCCGTGCTCAGCGCGGCCCTCAGAGCGCATGCGGGCAGGCCGGTCCCGGTAAGCGCAACCGTCTGCGGGCTTCCCGAGGCATTATCGCTGATTGTGAGCGAGCCGGTTTGGGATCCGGTTGAAGTGGGTGCGAACTTGACCGTAATGGCGCAACTCGCTCCCGGCGCAAGCGTTCCCGAACCGACCGGGCAGGTGTTGGTTTCCGGAAACTCCGGGGAGCTTGTCCCAAGGGCCGAAATCGTCATCGGTCCGGCGCCGGTGTTCGTGAGCGTAACGATTTGCGGGTCACAGGTGAGCCCCACGTGGACGCTCAAAAACGTAATGCTCGTCGTGCTGAGCGTTGCCACCGCAGGGGAGGTAGAACCAGTGCCGCTGAGCGCCACGGTCTGCGGACTGCCGGGAGCGCTCGATGCGATTTCAACCTCGGCGGAGAGCGCTCCGGCAACTTGCGGGGTGAACGCCACGTTGAAAGCGCACGTACCCGCGGAAACGAGCGTCGCGCCGGTGCAAGTGTCGCCGCTCAAGGCAAAATCCGCCGGGTTCGTGCCCGCCAGTGTCACGGTGCTGATGGTCGCTGAAGTTGAGCCGGTATTCGTCACCGTAACGGTCACGGGCGAACTTGCGGCGCCGACAGCTTCGTTCCCGAAGCCGATGACCGCAGGTGTCGCGTCAATGATGGCGTTCGCTGCCGTGATTTGGCCCTTCACCAGCAGCCCGCTGACCCCGAAATTGAGGCCCGCGCCGGAAATGCCGGTGTTGATCCTCTGCTCGATAGCCCCGGTTGCGATGTTGAATTTATAGACGTATGGGGAAGAGTATCCCGCGCTCCAGAACGAGATGCCGTCCGGGTCCAGGTTGAGCGCGAACCAGCCATTCTCGCCGGGGGCGCGATATAACTGAACGATGTTGCCGCTAGCATCGAGGCGAACGATCTGGTCGGTATCGGCGACCAGCACCCCGCCGGTCGGCAGGATGCGCAGGGCATAGGCGGCGGCGCCGGGCAGTGCGTCGGTGAAATCCGATAGCTGAGTGTTCGTGCAAACATTGTAACGCTTGATGGATTGCCCTTCCGACGTGTAATAGACGGTGCACTGGTCTTGGGCGAGATCAATCCAGTCGGTCCCTCGATTCTCAGTCGCGACGATCCAGTTGCCCAAGAGGTTCCCGGAGGCATTGACCTTGCGGATTTTTGCGTTGCCATCCGCGGCGCCGATATAGGCATTGTCCGAGGCATCGAAAAGGATGGACTCGAACTCCCCGCGCAGATTGATTCCAAAAGTCTGGAGCAGCGAACCCGTATCGTCGAATTTGCTGACCGTGCTGGGGAAGAAATCCGTTGTGTAAAGATTGCCGGCGCTGTCAAACGCCATGCCCGTCGTCACGCCGCCGGGCAAATCTGTGTTCAATTTCTGGAGAAGCGTTCCCGCGGAATTGAAGCGTTCAACCGTGGGGGTGCTGGTCCCGACAAACAGGTCCGTATCAGCGAAGGTCGTCGAGGGGCCTGCGCCTTGCAGGGTCACAACATTCGGCGTGCCCGGATCGTTCGAATCAACCACCAACTCTCCGGTCTGCGGTCCGTAAAGTGTCGGCGTGAAATTCACATCAATCGTGCATTGGGCGCCCGAGGCGAGCGTCGCCGGAGCGACAGGGCAGTTGTTGGTTTCGGCGAAATCGCCGCTTGTCCCAATCGCAGCTAAGGTCAACGCTCCAGTTCCATTGTTCTTCAGGGTGACGGTCTGTGTGGCGCTCGCGGTATTGAGCGAACTTTCGGAAAAAGCGAGCGACGAGGGCAAAAGACTGACCCCGCTGCCGAAGCCGGAAAGAGAGATGGTGACAGGGTTATCGGCCGCATTGTCATTGATCGTCAGCGTGCCATTGTCCTGACCTGCCACGGACGGTGTAAACGTCACGGAAACCGTGCAAGTCGCGAGCGGCGCAAGGCTCGAACAGGCCGTCGTCGCAGCGTAATCCGTGGATGCGGTAACACCGGTGATGGTCACGCTGTTGCTTTTAGAACTATTGAGCAGGGTAAGCGTTTGCGGCGCGCTGGTTGTTCCCACGAGCTGGCCGTTGAAGGTCAGCGAGACCCCGTTTGCGAAATCCGAGGGATTCGGCAGCGGATACAGGACGGCGCCGGTCCCCTCCAATGCCTCATACCGCGGCCCGTCGGGCGAGTTCGAATTGATGGTCAGCGTTTGACTGGTATATCCGGCCGACGTGGGAGAGTAGGTCACGTTGATCGTGCAACTGGCTCCCGCCGCGAGGCTCGTACCGCAATTATTCGTTTGGGCGAAGTCCCCCGTCGTTTGGATGCTCGTAATGCTGACGGCCGTGGCGCCTGTATTTATCAACGTCGCCGTCCGGGGCGCGCTCGTCGTGCCGATGGAGTCGTTTCCGAAGTACATGAAACCCGATTCGGGATACAAGGTCAGCACGTCGGCGAATCCTCCAAGCACCAGCACGTCCGGCGTTTCTGGCAAATCCGAATTGATCGTTACCGTCCCCGTTTGCAATCCAGTCGTCGTCGGAGTGAACGTCACGGAAATCGCGCAGCTCGCGCCGGCGTTCAAACTCGAACCGCAATTATTCGTCTGACTAAATTCGCCGGTCGCCTGAATGCCGGAAATTGTGGCCGCCCCCGAGCCCGCATTGGTGACGGTCACCGTTTGTGGGGCGCTCGCCGTTCCGAGCCCCTGCGCCGCTCCAAAGATAACCTCTCCGGGCTGGATGTTGAGCGCAGCACCGAGGCCGGAAAGAGCGACGGTTTGAGGGCTGCCTGGGCCATCAAAGCTTACGGTGATCGTCCCCGTCTCCGCGCCAAGCACCGTCGGCGTGTATATCACATCGATGAGGCATGCGGATGTGCCAGCGAGCGGGACCGGGCTGAGCGGACAATCGTTGGTCTCGGAAAAGTCTCCGCTTCCGCTCACCGAAATGCCGGTAATCACAATGGGGCCGTTCCCTGTGTTATCCACTTGCACAAATTGCGCGTAGCTCGGCGCGTTCAAACCCTGATTGCCGAAGGTGAGAGAAGCAGTGCTGAGCTGGATCGCTGGAGCAATTCCGCTTCCCGTCAATGACACCGATTGAGGGCTGCCGAGCGCGTCGTCGGAAATCAGTAGATTGCCCGTGTCCGTGCCCGCAAAACTGGGCGTGAAGGTCACACTGATCGTGCAGCTACCGCCTGTTGCAAGGCTCGAGGGGCAATTGTTGGTTTCGGCAAAGGCGCTGTTGTCGGTTGAGATGCTGATGCTGCCGAGCGCGCCCGAGCCGCTGTTGGAAAGCGTGACGGTCTGCGCTGCGCTCGTTGTGCCGATCAACTGAGCGCCAAACGTCAGCGAGGCGGGCGATAAGCTCCCCACTGCGGCGGAAGCGCCCGTGCCGGTCAAGCTAACCGTCTGCGGGCTTCCGGCGGCGTTGTCGGCGAAGTTCAGGGTTGCGGTTTCCGTGCCGACGAGCGAAGGCGTAAACGTGACGCTCACCGAGCAGGTGTTGCTCGGAATGACGGTCGAGCCGCTGCACGCGTCGGAGCTGACGGCGAAATCCGCCGAGTTCGTTCCGGAAATCGTTACCGCGCCCGTAGCGAAAGTCAAATTGGCGCTGCCGGAGTTGGTGACCGTGACGGTTTGCGGGCTGCTCGGCGCGCCTAATGTGCTGGTAAGCGCCAGGCTCGAAGCCGACAGCGTGACGGCCGCCGCGGTCCCAGTGGGATTGAGTTCGTAAACGGTGCCGTAGCCAACGGTCCCGCCGCCCTCGGTTGTTCCGTAAAGCTTTCCGCTTGAGTCCGCAACCACGCCGGAGTAGTAAGGCTGAAAACCATCGGTCGAAGTATTTCCGAAACTGTACAAAACCTTTTCGGTGTAAGTTCCTGGGGATGTCGCGGAATTCACAAGCTCGAAGATGGTCCCCTCGGCGTTGACGCCCCCGCCCTCCGTGGTGCCGTAAAGATCACCGAAGGAATCCTCGATTAGATTGGATTGGGGATCGCTGCCGTCGGTGAATGGACTTAGGTTGCCCGTGAAGCTGTAGAGAATCTTCTCCGTATAACTTCCGGAAGAGTTCACCAACTCGAAGACAGTCCCGGCATTGGGAGTGCCGCCCGCCTCTGTGGTGCCGAAAAGGTCGCCAGTGCTATCCATCAACAGGGCGGCGTATGGGTGGTAACCGTCGCCGGTTGTGTTGCTGAAACTGTGGAGAATGGTCACGGAATATGTTCCAGGGGACGTGCAGGAACCCGATGAGTTGACCAATTCGTAGACGGTTCCGGCCGTCGAGGCGCCGCCGGTCGTCGTCGTTCCGTAAACGTCGCACGCAGCGTCAAGCACCGGGCCGGCATACGGATAGGCGGCGTCCGAGTTCCCGGCGGTTCCGAAGCTATAAAGTATCTTTTCCGAGTAACCTGCTGATGTCAGGGATTTGACCAGCTCAAACACGGTCCCGTAAGCGGGCGAAGCCGCGCCGCCGAGCTGGGTGGTACCATAGAGGTTCCCGGAGGAGTCCATGGCAAGAGCGCCATCCGGTGTTCGGCCGTCAGCAGAAGTGGCCCCGAAGCTATAGAGGACTGTTTCCGTGTAACCGGACGCCTTCGCCAGCTCGAACACAGTCCCGTAACCAAACGCGCCACCAGTTGCCGTGGTCCCGTAAAGGTTTCCCGAGGAGTCCATGATGAGCCCCGCGACGGGTTCCGCTCCGTCCGCGCCGGTCCCGCCGGCAATCGGCCCGGCAAAGCTATAGAGCACTTTCTCGGTGTATGTTCCCGTTCCGGTGGGCGTCAGTTCGAAGACTGCGCCGAGGGCGGAAACCCCGCCGTTGATTGTGGTGCCGAAGAGATTTCCAGTGCTGTCGCGAAGCAAACCCCCGTAAGGGTTCGCCCCGTCGGCGCCGGTCCCGCCAGAAACCGGTCCGGCGAAGGAGTACAGCACGGTTTCCGTCTGCGCTCGCGCGCCCACGGCCGCGACCAGCAGCGTCAGCAAAAGCGGAACAATGCGATGCCCATGACTCGGCGCAACACGTGACCGCTCTCTCCGACCACCCATGACATCCTCCAAAGCGCCTGTTAATAAGCCCGACGAATGGTTGATTTCGTACCATTTCCGGCAGCTATTGTCAATAGCTTTCTGCCGACCGAGTAGCGTGCCCGTAGCGTGCGCGCGATCGTGCTGCGATTCCACCGCCCGCGTACCCGTCGGGCGCTGTCCTGATCTGTACTTTGTTCCTGTCGTGTTTCTGTGGCGCGGCCATCCTGGCCGTGCTTGTTCGGATGCAACACGGGCGAGGGCGCGAGCGCCACGATGCAAAACAGGACGCTCCCATCCGGCGATGCACCATCCGGCGATGCGCCTTGACTTCACCGGAGCGGTCGCATACCATCAAGGCGAGAGGTCCAAATTGTTTGGCGCCGAGGGAATCGGGTTTCTGCTCTTCATTGCTTTTCTCCTGTTTGGACCGAAGAAGCTCCCGGAAATCGCGCGAGTGCTCGGCAAGGGGCTCGCGGAATTTCGTCGCGCGTCCGATCAGCTGAAGGGCTCGCTCGAAGAAGAAATCCGGAACCTCGACCGCGAGCCACCCCGCGAGAGCGACGCGGCGCCTGACTATGCCCACGACGATTCAGAGACCCCCGCCGACGAGCCCCAATACAGATCCTGAAGGGGAACTGGAAAATGGCAAGGCGATGTCGTTCCTCGAGCACCTCGAGGAGCTTCGTAAGCGCCTGTTGCACAGCGTGGTTTCCATCCTCGTGGCGACGGGCATTTGCTTCTATTTTCGCAACCAGATTTACGCCTACCTTGCGCGCCCGCTGACCGAGACGCTCAGCGCTCTTCACCTTCCCCAAAAACTCGTCTATACGAATCCGGTTGACCCGTTCAATCTTTATATCAAGCTGGCGCTGCTCGGAGGAGTTTTCCTTGCTTCGCCTTTCGTCCTCTGGCAGCTTTGGCTGTTTGTATCGCCGGGCCTTTACCGTCATGAAAAGCGCTACATTTGGCCGTTCATTCTGCTGACGAGCGGCCTGTTTATTGCCGGAGGCGTCTTCGCCTACAAGCTTGCCCTGCCGAAGGCGCTTTATTTCCTGGTGGATTTCGGGTCGCAATTCCAGCCCATGGTGACGATCAACGAGTATTGGGGCCTCGCGATCCGTGTCATCCTCGCGGTTGGGCTCGTGTTCGAATTGCCCGTCGTCATTTTGCTTCTTTCGATCTTTGGAATCGTCTCGCCCAAATTTCTCCTGAAAAACGTGCGCTGGGCGATTTTGCTGACTGCGGTTTTGGCCGCGGCCATCGTTCCCTCGAACGATCTCGCCTCGCTTTTCGTGGTCTGGATTCCACTCTTCGGCCTTTACGTTCTCAGCATCGGTCTTTGCTGGATGGTCCAACTGAGAAGAAACTGGAAGCAGAAGCATGAGGCTTCATAATCATCGAGGGCCGCGCTGCCCGTGGATTCTTGCCGCACTAGCCTTCGTCATCGCTGCTAACCCCCGCGCGTTTCCCGCCGCCCCATACGCTTTCAGCGGCCAGCAGGCGTTTGATTATCTGAAGCGCGATGTTGCTTTCGGCCCGCGCCCCGCGGGCTCCGCGGCGCTTGAAGCAAGCCGGCAATGGATCCTTTCCGAATTGCGCCGCGACGGCTGCCAGGTCCGCGAAGACAAATTTACCGCCGATACGCCCATCGGCAACATTCCGATGGCCAACCTCATTTGCGTTTTGCCAGGCCGCCAAAAAGAAATGGTGATGGTCACCGGCCATTACGATACGAAGCTTTTCAAGAAATTCCGCTTCGTCGGAGCGAACGACGGTGGATCGAGCACCGGACTGCTGCTCGAACTTGCTCGTGTTCTCGCTCACCAGCCGCATCGCCTGACCTATTGGCTCGTCTTCTTTGACGGCGAGGAAGCAATGGTCCATTGGAGCGCAACGGACGGGACCTACGGCAGCCGGCATATGGTCGCCCGGCTGACCGCGGATGGCAAGCTGGGCCGCATCAAGGCCATGATTCTGGTGGATATGGTGGCGGAAGATCATCTCGATATTCGCCGCGACATGAACTCAACGGCATCGTTGAACAAACTCGTCTTTTCAACCGCCGAGCGTCTCGGGTACTCGAGCTATTTCCACGCGAACCGGACCACAGGCATTGACGACGATCACGTGCCGTTCGTTGATGCCGGAGTCTCGGCCATTGACATCATTGGGCTCCATTACGGCCCCGGCGACGGCCTCTTTGGAGGTTACTGGCATACCGCGCAGGATACCGTCGAACATTGCAGCCCCGCGAGCCTGACCATCGTCGGCCGAGTCGTTCTCTCCACGCTCGACGCCCTGGACAAGCCCTCAAAATGAATCCCACACCGGTTTGCAAGCGGCCGTCCAGGGTGTTAGCATAGTGCCGAAAGGTTCTTTGGGAGGTGATGAGCGAGATGAGCCAATGCGCGAGGAAGCTCACTCTGGTAAGCCTCCTGGGCGGCTTGTTGATGGTGGGCAAGCCTGCCCTCGCCGGCGGCCGTTTTTCGTTCGCATCTCGAGGCGGGTCGCTGCCGTCGCTCGGCGTTAACCCCTTCTACCTCGGCGGCTACGGCAATCCCTATTTTGGGAGCTACTTTCCCGATTTCTATCCGAATTACTATGCTCCTTATGGGTCTTACGGCGGCCAAAACCTCAGCAATCATTGGTGGGCAGGACCGAATGCCAGCACCGACCCGCGCCAAGCGGGTTACAATCCTTCGGGCGGCTATCCCTGGAATTCCGTTGCCACTCTGATTCTCTCTGCGACTCCTGGCCGTGCGCAGGTGATACTCGATGGAGTTCCCGTGGGCGCGGCGAACTTCCTCGGGCCCATTCAGCTTCCGAAAGGCGAACACACGCTTCGAGTCGAATCGCCCGGCTTTAAACCTTCGGAGACCGTTATCAAGGTCGAAGAGCCGACCGTCCAGCAACTCGACGTTCGCCTCTCGCCCATTGCTCGTTCGTCGAAGCTCGCCTCCCATGCCAAGGCAGGCGCTTCTCCGAGCGCATAATCCGTCAAAGCATCGGCTCAAGGCGCGGCGCTCGCTGCGCCGTTCGGGGGGCGCAATTTCGCTCCTTTTCATCGTCGCGATTTCGGCGCGTGCGCAATCGAGCGGGCCGCTCAGCCGACACTCGCCGCAGGCTTCGCTCGCGCGCGAAGAGCAAGCGGTGGTCGAGCTTCTCGCCGTCGGCGTTGGGCCGGCGGGCGCGAGCCGCGTCTGCTCGGCCACAGGTTTTGTCGTGGATCGCGCGGGCTATCTCTTGACCAACGCGCACGTCGTCCGAACGCTTCGCCGATGCCGCGGAGTAACCGGCAAGGGCCGCATTCTTGCGCGGTTCGCGGCGACGCTCCAAGCTCCCGCAACCAATTGCCGTGTCATCGCGCTCGACGACGCGCACGATCTCGCCATTCTGCGGCTCGGCGGTTTGCCGCAATCCATTCGCTTCGCGCGGCTCGATCCGCGCCCGCCAGGCCCGCGCACTCGCGTCCTCGTCGCCGGACATTCCGGCCAAGCATGGAAAACGCTCGCTTTTTCAGGTGAGATTTTAAGCGGCCAGCAAACGAGTGCAGTGGGGCGTAGCGCGAACGACGCGCTGATCCTGAATATTCCGCTTCGAACCGGCGCAAGCGGCAGCCCGGTTTTTGACGCCGCGACCGGCGGCGTCGTGGGCATCATCGAGAGCCGCGAATCGCTCATCCCGCCGCGCGCCGTCGCCATCCCCATCCGCGCCGCCATCGAATTTCTTGACCAACATCACATCCGCTGGCGCGCGCCTTGAAATCGTCATGAGCCGCACGTGCGCGCTTTCTACGTCCGCCTTGTCGGCCGCGGCAAGGCCAAAATGCAAGCCCCCGTCGCCGTCATGCGCAAACTGCTTCACGCCATCTACGGCATGTTCAACCACCGGCAAGCCTTCGACGGCGCCAAGCTCTTCGCGCTCCCCAGCCCTGGAATTTCCACAACGGAGGCCGCCGCCTGATGCAAAAGAGAAAAGTTTCCTGCACCCTCAAAAGAGAAAACACTCTTGAAATTCAAGAGAGAATTTACCGACTTGCTGCCCCCAAAATCGAACCGATCCATGCGCATGCGGGGCATCTTACCGTCCCGACTGAAGACCCATGCGCACGGATTGAAGCGATCCGTGCGCGTCCATAACCGCGGAGTTTCAAGAACCGAAACTCTGCGCCACCGGCTTTTGGAGTAGAATTCCCTAAGCTTCGTGAAGTGCGGGGGAGGGGGAGGCGTGGAGTTATCTGACGCGATCAGCAAGGCCGACCAGATTCTCGATGACGAGCGTGCGTCCCCCACGGTTCGATATACGTTCCGCTGGGCGCAAGGGATAACGGGGGCGGTGAGGTCCCTTGTAGAGGTGATGATGACCGCAGATAGGGAGTTAGAAGGGATCCGTCGCCAGCGCCCACGGAAGATCGAGGAGAACCCGACAAACTGGGCACTTGAAAGCGTCAATTACAACCTCCTCTGCGCGCTGCTCTCGCAACTCCGCGAAGACTCGCACCAAGCTTTCCTGGGCCACGTGTTGAGTCGCCTGTCTCGCTCACCTGGATGCGCAAAGTCGAGGTTTCGGATCGAACCGCCGTGGAATTCGCTCGTATCTGAGTTTCCCCTCATCGCGGAGCTCTGTATTCGCAATGGAGCCAAACAAAACTTCTTCGATGTGCTCGACGATGTACAGCTATTTCTCGGTCACGCCGTATTGCTGCGCCATCTTGAAGACATGGTCGCGCTAAATTTCACCGTGCTTACGGACCAGGACTATGAGGCCTTCACGAAGGCCATCAGCGCCGTCGGGTGCGCCGCAAGGATCGCGTACAAGACCCTCGGGGTTTCCGGTGGGCGAGGAGCCCAGGCAGCGGAATTACGGAATTTCTGGACGGAAATCATTGCCGCTTCTGACGGAATAAGGGAAGAGTGCCGCAAAGCGCGGTATCTCTACCTGAAGGGAGCGCTCCTCGAAGGGCTCAACCTGGAGATTAACCAGGATAAAACTGCGGTTACGAGTTCTTTGAAGGCCCAAGGGTTCAGCGACGCCCTGATCGAGTGTCTGAACCGCGCCGACGAGACTTACCAGACTGCCGCGAGCGGCTTCGACTTCAAAACCTGCATAGGGCATCTCCGAAGCTTCATGGAGCAACTGCATTCGGAAGGGGTTGCAAAACTCCCTGTTGCAACGCCGCAGTCGGCGAATCACAGGTGGGGGGATAACCTGGCATCCCTACGGAACGCCGGCGTCCTATCCAAAGCGGAAGAAGGGTATGCGTCAGGATTGTACACGGTCCTCAGTGATCAAGGAGTGCATCCCGTTATCGCGGAGAAGGAATACGCCAGGCTCGCACGCAACGTCGTCATCGAGTACGCACTCCTCTTCCTGCGTGTACTTGAGAAACGAGCTTGAAACTGAGCAAGCAGCGCATCTATAAGGTCGTCGGCTCCGTCAAGCGAAAAGACACAGCAGTTTTTTGTCGGTCCTGGTTCTTCAGTTCGCCTCGAATCGGTGGCCAGGTTCCACCAGACATCTATTCGATCCGTCAGCTGACGGACCACGACGGCTTTTTCCGACTCCCTCATCGGTTGCGGAAGGCTTCATTTCGGCGTCCAGCTCCGCGCTTTATCCCTTCGCGGCCTTGGCTGCCGCGCGCTCGAAGGTCATTTCGCGGCGCTTCAAGTCGGCGTCCACATCGAGTTTTTCGCCGGGCAGGATATCGCCGTCGAGGAGTTTCATCGCCAGCGGATCTTGAATCAGCCGCTGCATGGCGCGCTTCAAGGGCCTCGCGCCGAACTGCGCGTCGTAGCCCTCGCGCATCAGCAATTCGCGCGCTTTTTCGGTCAACTCGATTTCAATCTTGCGCTCGGCCAGCAGCTTCTTCAGGCTTTCGAGCTGAATTTCAATGATCTTTTCAATTTCCGCTTTGCCGAGCGGATTGAAAATCACGATTTCATCCACGCGATTCAGGAATTCCGGCCGGAAGTGTTCCAGCAGCGTTTCGCGGATGCGTCCCTTCAAGTCTTCGCTGATTTGGGGCGCAGCGTCACCGTTCCTCCCTCTCGCCGTCGAAACGCCCGGGCCGCCCATCGCCTCATGAATCATCTGACTCGCGATGTTCGAGGTCATGATGATGACCGTGTTCTTGAAGTCCACGGTTCGGCCTTTGCCGTCCGTCAGGCGGCCTTCATCGAGAATCTGCAAAAAAATGTTGAAGACGTCGGGATGCGCCTTTTCGATTTCGTCGAAGAGAATCACGCAATAGGGCCGGCGGCGAACCGTCTCCGTCAATTGCCCGCCTTCTTCATAGCCGACGTAGCCGGGCGGCGCGCCGATCAATCGCGCGACAGCGTGCTTTTCCATGTATTCGGACATATCAATGCGCACCATGGCCCGCTCGTCGTCAAAGAGAAATTCGGCGAGCGCGCGCGCCAGTTCCGTCTTGCCGACGCCCGTCGGGCCGAGGAAAATGAAGCTGCCGATCGGACGCTTGGGATCGGCGAGCCCGGCGCGGCTGCGGCGCACGGCATTCGCGACGAGCTTCAATGCATCTTCCTGGCCGACGACGCGCAAGCGCAGGCGGTCTTCCATTTTCACGAGCTTCGCCATCTCGCCTTCGAGCATTCTGGCGATGGGAATGCCCGTCCATTTGGAGACGATTTTCGCGACGTCCTCTTCATCAACCTCTTCTTTCAGCATGCGGCCGGACTTCGACAATCCCTCGAGCTTCGCGTTCGCCTGCGTGAGCTGCTTCTCGAGCGCCACGAGCTTGCCGTAGCGGATTTCCGCCGCTTTGTTCAGGTCGCCTTCGCGCGTGGCGCGCTGTTCGTCAATTTTCGCCTGCTCGATTTGTTCCTTGCTTTGGCGGATGGCCGTGATGATTTCTTTCTCCTGTTTCCATCGCAGCTTCAATTCGTCGGATTGCTCGCGCAGTTGCGCCAGCTCTCTTTCAACGCGCCCGAGCCTCTCTTTCGACGCTGCGTCGTCTTCCTTTCGCAACGCCTGCCGCTCGATTTCGAGCTGCGTCACGCGCCGCTCGATCAGGTCAATCTCGGCGGGCATGGAATCAATTTCAATCCGCAGGCTCGAAGCGGCTTCATCAATCAGGTCAATCGCCTTGTCCGGGAGAAAGCGGTCCGCAATATAACGGTTCGAAAGCACCGCCGCCGCGACAATCGCTGAATCCTTGATGCGGACGCCGTGGTGAACTTCATAGCGTTCCTTCAGGCCGCGCAGAATCGCGATCGTATCTTCGACGGACGGCTGGCCGACGTAAACAGGCTGGAAGCGGCGTTCGAGGGCCGCGTCCTTTTCAATGTGCTTTTTATATTCGTTGAGCGTGGTGGCGCCGATGCATCGCAGCTCGCCGCGCGCGAGCGCCGGCTTCAGCATGTTCGAGGCGTCAATCGCGCCTTCCGCCGCTCCCGCCCCCACCAGCGTGTGCAGTTCGTCAATGAAAAGAATCACCTGCCCGTTCGATTCCTCGATTTCCTTGAGCAAGGCTTTCAAACGGTCCTCGAATTCGCCGCGGTATTTCGAACCCGCAACCATCGCGCCCAGGTCGAGCGCAACGATGCGCTTCGATTTGAGCGATTCCGGCGTGTCGCCCGCCACAATGCGTTGCGCGATTCCTTCAACGATCGCCGTCTTCCCCACTCCCGGCTCGCCGATCAGCACCGGATTGTTCTTCGTGCGGCGCGAAAGCACCTGAATCACACGGCGCACTTCATCGTCGCGGCCGATCACCGGATCCAGCTTCCCGCGGCGCGCAAGCTCCGTCAGATCGCGCGCGTAGCGTTCGAGCGCCCGGAATTTCTCTTCGGGATTCTGGTCGGTCACCCGGTGCGAGCCGCGCACGGCGACGAGCGCCTTCAGAATCGCTTCGTGCGTGACGCCCAGCCGCGCGAGCAGACGCGAGGCCGCATCATTGCTCTTTCGAGCAAGCGCCAGCAGCAGGTGCTCGGTTGAGACAAACTCGTCGTGGAACGGCTCCGCTTCCTTGGCCGCACGGTCGAGCGCTTCCTTCAACGCCGGGGAGAGATAATGCTCCGGCGCGCCTCCCACCTTCGGCAGCGGTTCAATCGCCGCCTCGGTTTCATTGCGGACCGCGCCGGGCGCAACGCCCAGCCGCTCGAGAATCGCCGGCACGAGTCCCTCCGGCTGCTCGACGAGCGCCAGTAACAGGTGCAGCGGCTCCAGTTGCTGGTTGCCGTGGCGTCCGGCGACATCCTGCGTCGCCTGGAGCGCTTCCTGCGCCTTCACCGTAAATTTATCGAACCGCGTTGCCATATCGGATATTCATTCTCCCATAAAAGCGTGCAGGGGCAGTTTGTCCATTGCCCTGCGCTTGCCTTCAAATCTCGCGCTTGCCCGGGAATGTCGGTCAGCGGATGAAATACCCCACGACCCTCCACTTCCCGTCCTTGTCGAGCACGGTGGCGACGGTTTCGACGGCCGATTTCTTATTGGCGAATGCCGTGACGAACTCCAGCACAACGTATTGGCCGTCGGGCGCGCCCGGAAGTGATGACCGGTAAGCCTCCTTTGCCAGTTTTCGGGTCATGAGTTTGCCCAGCGGCCCTCTGACGCTCTGCGCCATCTTTGTCCACTTCTGTTCGGGAACCTGCGCCCGGAAAGAGCTGGCGGCGTCCTTCCAGCTTGCCGCGTACTCGCCTTTGTCTACAAGCCCAAGCCACTTCTCGGCTGCCGCCACTCCGGCTTTTTCCTTGCTCGCGTTTTGCGCCCGCGCCGCAAGAGGCATCAGCATAAGTCCCGCGGCGACCAAACACGCCATTCTGCGGATCATAATCCTTCTCCTTTTTTGCTTCACTGCGGTGAAGCGGAAATCTTTGCGATTTTGAGGCTGGACCATCCGGCGGACGCCGGCACGGCATCAGCCGGAATTTCCATGATGAACCCCGGCCCGAGTAGGAATATACGCCTCGCCGCAGCCCCGTGCAAGCAGCCGCATTATCATCTAGATTCGTGGCTCAGAATGGAAATGCAGGCAAAAACGCGTAGGGGCAATCCATGAATTGCCCCTACGTTTGAATCGGAAAAGCCGGCGCATGAAGCACGCGTCTTACGCTCGGCTCAGTTCTTGCTGACGTTGATTTTGATCGCCTTGGGCTTCGCGTCTTCGCGCTTCGGCAAAGTCAAGGTCAAAACGCCATCCTTGTAATCTGCCTGAACCGTCGAGGTGTCCACCGACGTCGGAAGCGTGAATACGCGCTCGAATGAGCCGTAGCTCCTCTCCACTCGGTGGTACTTCTCATTCTCTTCGCTCCGCTCGAAGCGCCGCTCGCCTCGCAGGTAGAGCCTGCCGTCCTCAACCCGAACCTCGATGTCCTCCGGCTTCATTCCCGGAACTTCGGCCTTGAGCGTCAGATTGCCTCCCTGCTCGTAAACGTCCACGTTCGGCGCCCACGTGCCCGTCGAGAGCGATGCGCCGCTCTCGCCTTCCTCTCGCGGAAACAACCGGGCGGCCCGATCATCAAACCCCTCAAAATATTCAAATGGTCTCAATCTAACAAGCGTCATGTGCATCCTCCTTTACTAATATGCTACAACGCATATACTATAATCTTAGCTATGTATTGTCAAGTATTTTATGTGCATTTGTTATGTGTAACTTATATAATATTTAACGCAGTTGGTCTGGTTTGTGACAAGCACTCTACGTAAATTTGCCAAACAATCTGGATTCGCCGTTCCCTGCCCTGTTACAATCCTGCGGCGGAATGTTAAGGTACAGACCTGTAACGCGGTTTTCCTGGTAGTCACCCAACGGCCGAGGAGAGCGTGGCAGCGGTACCATTTCAACGTATTTTCTTCAGGAGGCATTTCAATGAGGCTCGCACAAAGAATCCTGGCGATATCGCTGATTGGCCTGTGTTTTTCTTCCGGACATCTATATGGCGCGGGGCACTCCTTTCGCGTGGAGAAGCGATCGGGGGTATGGTGGCTTGTCAATCCCTCAGGCGGGCTCACGCTCTCGATCGGCGTGGACAACGTCAATTACAGAGGCGATGTAATTCACGGTACCATGATCCATCCCTATTTCGATCGCGTCTCAAAGCTCTATCCTTCGGAAGATGCCTGGGCGCGGACCGAGCTGGGGCGGCTTCGCAGTTGGGGGTTCAACACGCTCGGTGCGTGGACCGTTCCATTTCTCTGGCGCTACAAAATGCCCTACACCGTGATTCTCGACATCGCCGCGCGGTCAGGTGCGAGTTGGGTCAACGGAGTTCCGGCGGATGTCTTTAGCCGGCGGTTCGAAACGACGGCGAGGCGGATTGCGCGGCGCGAATGCGCGCCTCGAGCCGGCGATCCATATCTCGTCGGCTACTTCAGCGACAACGAATTGCGCTGGGGCCCGGACTGGCGCGGCAAGCAGAACATGCTCACCATGTATTTGAACCTGCCGGCAAATTCCGCGGGCCGCGAGCACGCGATCGCATTTCTCAGGAAAGAATACGGCGGCAGCATTCGCCGTTTGAATCAGGCCTGGGGCGTCCGCGCGGCGAGCTTCGCCCGGGTCCCTTCCGAAGCCTCGACCGAAGCGTTCGCGCGCGACAACACGGTCTTTCTCGGAATGGTCGCCAGGCGATATTTCGACGTGTGTGCGAACGCGATTCACTCCGCCGATCCGAATCATCTTTATCTCGGCGCGAAATTCGCCGGCATGCCGCCCGACCCCGTGCTGCGCGCGGCGCGCGTCTGCGACGTCGTCTCGGTTGATATTTATAATTTCGATCCCCGGCCGAATGTCGCGCGCATTTACAAGCTTTCCGGCCGGCCGGTTCTGGTGGCCGAGTTCGCTTTCCGCGCGGAAAACTCCGGTTTGCCGAACACGCAAGGCGCGGGGCCGAAAGTCCCCGACCAGCGGGCTCGCGCGCGCGCCTATACGAATTTCGTCACCTGGCTCGAAAGCATGCCTGAAGCCGTGGGCTATCACTGGTTCGAATGGTGCGATGAGCCGAAGCAAGGGCGCTTCGACGGTGAAAATTCAAACTACGGGCTCGTCAATATCGAGGATCAGCCTTACACCCGGTTTGTGGATGCGGTCAAGACCGCCAATCGCAAAGCGCTTTCCATCCATCACCGGCTGATGCATTAGCCGGAGCACAAATGCAGGATTCGAGATCCCGCGCGCCGGATCGCCTCGTCGGCTGCTGCACGTGTTCGTGCAGTGGATTTCGGGGAGCAGCGTGGCGAGCGGCAGGGGTTACTGGACTATTAGCGTGATGTTGGTTGACTGAGATATGCCGCCGCCCGAGGGTGACGAGGCGGAAACGGTGAGCGTGTAGGTTCCCGCCGGCGTGACGTCCGATATAAGGCGAAACCTGTTTACCGTTGGATGAGCAAGCCGCACTACCCACATACCTTCCCCATGGAGTTCACAGATTCGCTGCGCAAGTGAGGAGCCTCAGAATTTCACGAATATGAGAACCTCTGCTGCCAGGCCCTAATCTGTCGCGTATTCTACTTGATTGGCCGTATAGCCTTGGTATCTTTTCGTCAAGCACCCCTCGAATGCCTTGGAGACGCTCAGGTATGCACACTCGTCGTTCAACCACGGCCCGCCAACCGGGGGACTATCGTTGCTTCCGAGATTTCTCGCCTTCACGGTAATAGGCGGAAATTTGCTCAGGCTCATCCAATCGGAGCCGAAGAATTTCATCGCTGGAAATGCCGAGGTCTCGTAGGTACTTGACAAGCTTGCGAAGAACCCCGGAATCGAGCGAATCGGCGACGGCGAGCGCTAACCCGAGCACCCCTAGCGTAGCACCTGCATCTTTTTGAAGAGGTTCGTATTCCTTGAGCGTGACCCCGAAAGCTTTCAGTTCCACGGCATGTTCCAAGAGTTTCGCCTTCGTGTCCTCGGCGACATAACATCGTTCTTCACGAGGACCGAGTGGTCCGCCGCAGAGGGCACACCCGATTCCTTCGGAATCCAGTCGAGAACATCCGCACTTGACACATCGAATCATTCCGTCAGTAAGGGACTGACCACCGCTCCTCAGAGATGCGAAGCTCCCGGCCTTACTACGATTTATTCAAAAACCGTCGCCGCATTGACCGTTCTTTCGACTAAGAGCACAGCCCCGCATTTGGCGCAGTTCCAGGTCGGGTAGGGCCTCGCTTGGCTCCGGAACTCAATCTTCTCACCTGG
>JAKASG010000054.1 GCA_021828285.1 Acidobacteriota bacterium
GCGAACAGCGGCTTGTTATCCACAATCGAATTCGTCAGCAGCACCTCCTGATCGCCGCGCGCGCGCATTGTCTCTGTCGAAGTGTAGTCGAGCGCCCGCGCCACCGCAACGCCCGCGAACAGGCAAAGGTTGGTCTTATCGAAAAATCGCGGAGGCGAGCCGCTCGGTCGCGAAATGGAATTGAGGAGCGCGGGCGCCGCGCGACGCTTCCTGGCCGTTACCGGCTTCGGCGCCTTCCCGCGGGCCTCGCCATTTGCCACGGCCACGAGCATCATGGCCATCACGACGGCCGTACCTTTGCATTTCCCCGCCATTCACCCTACCGCCCGGTTTCCCTGCCGTCCGAAGCAATTCAATTCTGCCAAGCGGGCGCCGTGCCAGCTCTACTGTACCGTCAGCGGTATTGAAACCTTCGCGTCAGCGTGTGCGTTGGCGCCATTCGAAGTATTGCTTTCTGTAAATGCGTAAACGCTGACCGTATAATTGCCCGCCGGCGTTCCGCCCGAATTGCCGCCGCCATTATTGTTTCCGCCGGCGCTGCCGCCGCCCCCGCCGCAACTTATCATCAGCACCGCAAGAAGCGTCACGCCGGCAAAACCCACGGCGGCTGCGGCCGTCCGCCTCCGCCGAAATTTCTTGTAGGCGGCCGCGCCGAGCAGGAGCGCAATCCCGACGTCAGTAATCATAAAAAATGGAGGCGCGTTTTTCCGGCCAAAGAATGACGGCGGCAGAACGGCGTTGCTCGTCGTCGCCACGCTCACCGTCACGGTCTCTGCCGGGGACGCACTGGAATTGACGACATATTGATCGAGAGGGTCATTCGTCTTGATCGAGCAGCTTGCCTGCGGCGCGGTCGTATCGCAGGAAAAATAAACGTAGCCCGTATCCGGCGCCGGTGATGGCGTGAACGTGCTCGTGTTTCCCGCCGTCGCTCCGGCAGTAACTGTAATTGGAGGAGGATTCCCCATTCCCGGCGCGGAAATCGCCGAAGGGCTGTACTCGCGGATATAGTCCACCAACATCTGGTAGGGACCGGCGCCGGACGGAAGCGTTCCGCCGCATGTTCCACCCACCGCAACGTTCAAAAGCAAAAACACCGGGCCCGTGGTTGTATTCACGATGTCAAAGGGCCAGCTTGCGCCCGATTTGACGTCGCTCGCCGTGACGATGAAGAACGGTTGAATATCTGATGTCGCAGCCGAGGAGGGAGTCGGCGGGTTGATGTAGTATTGGAGCATGTTTGCCGACCAGATCACACCATAGGCGTAGAATGCCGTGTTCATTTGCTCGCCGGCGGGAAAAGTGAATGTCCCGCCATTCGACATCGCGTCCGCCGAACTCGGGCCGTAGTGGATTGTCGAATGGTTCGTGGTATTTCCAGCGGGGGGTCCGCAGGTCGTCGAATCAGCCCAGGCCTCCATGATGTCCGATTCCCCGCACGCCGGCCACGAGACGCTTGAAATATCCGTCCCGAGCCACCAGAACGCCGGCCACAATCCCGGACTCGACAAGTCCGGCAACTCGGCGCTCGCTTCAATGCGGCCATACTGAAAAGCCTGGGTATTCTGCGTCTTCATCCTCGCCGAGTACCACGTTCCGTCGGCGTTCACGATCTGGATCACGAGGTGGCCCTTGCCATCGAGATAGGAATTCGCTGTCGCCGGATTGAAAGTCGTCGGGCAGCCAGCAGGGTTGCCCGGATAATTCGGAGGTCCGCAATACGTCTCCGCCTCGTTATTTCCAAAGCCGCTATTGCCGGTGTCGAAGCTCCAGACGCTCCACGGAGTCGAATCAGGCGGGCCGGCCGTCGTGGCGCTGAACTCCTGGCAAAGCTGCGGCGTCCACGTCACGTTGCCGGCCGTATTGGCGGAAACGCCTGCACAGCCTGCGGTCCAGGATGCGGAAGTTTGGGCCGATGCGGTGATTGCCACGATGAGCGCCGCAGCGACGGCCGCCAATCCTCGACGGATAATCATCCCTGGGAAATTCCCTGCACCTTTCATGCGACGCCTCATTTCTAAAGAAGTCGCTTCTGAAGCGCTCCCCACTCCGTAAAATTGATTTTCATGCTGAACGTGCGCCGATGGCCCGTGCCACCAAGCGTCGGAGCATGATGCTCCCGCAAAATGAGCTGATGGAACCGGTGCATTCTCCGCAACCACCTGACTTGCAGCATCCCCTGCCGTTCATTCCACGACGATCAAGCTGTGCGGCGGCATGACCAGCGTTTCGCCGCCTGCGCCCAAGTGCGCGCCACCCTCCGCGAAGATTTGCGTCCTTCCTCCGGCCATTCCGCCAAGCTCGATATGGCACGCGACGGGCAATTCCGTATAATTCATCACGGCCGCGCGCCCTTTCATGGGATAAATCGCCACACGCGGCGGGGCATCAAGCGAAACGGCCGTAAAGTTTCCGGCCTCTCGCCGTAATTCGACCAGCGCTGCTCGCAATTCGGGCGTCATCTGCTCGACGCGATTGTCGGAATCCACGAATGCGAGCTTCGGGAGCGCATCCGAAAAGATCACGAGTTTCCCCGGGCCCGCCGCGATCTTTTCAATCAGCTTTCCCTTCGGCAATTCGAGCGGGCTGTAGGCCGCGAGCCGCGGGTCGAGATTCAGCCGGTGGGCGAGCCCTGCGGTCAAAAAAGCGGTTTTGCCCGCTTTCAAAAACTGAACAAGCTCCGGCACAAAATTCGTGTCGTGCAGCGCATATTCCGCGAACATTGCCGACGGCGCACCCGTCGGGAACTTCGCCGTCGGCAGGAGCGGAATCCCGAGCATTCCGATCTCATCGAAAATGTAAGGTTCGTCGTATGGACGGCTTGAAACCGGCTTGTACGCGGCAATTCCCTGCCATCCGCCTACCATTTTGCTGAGCGTTTCGAGTTTCTGATGCGCCGCCTCGAGCGCGTCCGCCTGCGCCGCAAATTCGGGCGAAGTAAGGGCGCCGTAATGAAACAGGAAAACTTCCGGCGCCCCCGCGAGCACCGTCGTCCACGCCTGGTCCATATAAAGCGCAGCGTCCGTCCCATACGGGTCGAACCATCCTCCGCCCGTCTTCGCCCCGCCAATCGAATGGAGCCAGCGATAAATGAAAAATCCGCGGTATTGCTGCGTGTGTCCCCACTGGGCCATGCTCGGATCGCGCGTTTCCGTTCCCACCCAAATCCGGTCGAAGAGAGCCGCCTCTTCATCAGGCGTATAGCCGCGTTGCTGGAAGTTGTCGTACCATTGCGGGAACTTGATGATGATTTTGACGTGTGGATTCACCGCGCGCGCGGGTGCGAGCACGTCGTTGCGGCTCACGTCCAGCATCAGCTTACGCCGGTATTGCTCCCAGCTCATCGAGCCTTTCGCCGCCGCGCATTCCGAGCACTCGCAATCGGTGAAGAAGAAATCGTCAATGATGATTTCGTTGAAAAGCGACGCCGTGTATTTGAAGATTTCGGCCAAATGCTCGCGGTTCTGCAAGTTCGTGTAGCACGCCACGATCTTCCAGCCGGTCGAAGGCTTTCCCAGGTCCGTCGTCGCGACGCAGCCGTCTACCCTCAAGCCCGTGTGCCGGAAGTAATCGCGCGCCTGCTCGAGCGTCGTCCGGTCGGCCTGGTAACCGTCGCGGAACGTTTCCAGATAAACTTTGCTGATTCCCATCCGCCGGCAAAACCCGAGCGCCTCTTGCCGCCCCGCCGCCGTCCCGAGATCGTCCCGCACATCTTGAGCGGTGAATAGCGTTGACCACTGAACCTGCGCCTTCGCCGTCACTCCCAGCAACAGAACGATCGCAAGACCGCAAACCGCGCGGACGCTCCGCTTCCACACTTTGCCGCTCATTCCCGCACCTCCTCGCTTTTATTCCCGAAAACTTCCGCAGCCTGCAACGCGAGAACCCCGCCGCGCTCACTTGCGCGTTGTTGCGCGAGTCGGTTCGGTCTCGGGCGCGCGCCGCTGAAACATCTCTTCGATCTGCTCCCCATATTCTCGCTCGACCACGCCGCGCTTCACTTTGAGCGTTGCGGAAAGCTCGCCCCGCTCAATCGAAAATTCATTGGCGAGCAGCACGATCTGCCGAATTCTTTCATGCGGCGGAAGCGATTGGCAGGCCGCATCCACGCGGCTTTGGACGAAGGACGTGACCGCGGCGTTCCTGGTCAGCTCTTCACGGCTCGCAAAGGAAATTCCTTTTGCGTCCGCAAATTCTTCGAGCCGGGCAAAATGCGGGACGACGAGCGCCCCCGCGAACTTCCTCCCTTCGCCAAGAACCAGGATTTGCGAGACGATCGAATCTCCTTGAAAGAGGTTTTCCAATTTTTCGGGCGAGACGTATTTGCCGCCCGAAGTTTTGAAAAGATTTTTCTTTCGCCCGGTAATCGTAAGGAAGCCGTCCGAATCCATCGCTCCCAAATCGCCGGTGTGAAACCATCCATTCGTGAACGCGCGGCGATTTTCATCGTCAAGGTGATAGTAGCCGGGCATCACGTTCGGGCCACGCACCAGAATTTCCCGCCCCGAGCCTTCCTGCGGGCCGTCTTCAGCTTCGCCCAGCCGCACTTCAACCCCTTCCAGCACTCGCCCGACCGTTCCGATCTTCACCGCGCCCGGATAATTCACGGAAATCGTCGGCGACGTTTCCGACAATCCGTAGCCTTCGTAAACCGGCAAGCCGATGGCGAAGAAAAATTCGAGCAACTCGCTTGAGGCCGGGGCCGCGCCCGAAACCAGAGTCCGCAGCCGCCCGCCCATCTGCGACCGGATTTTCCGGAAAACCAGGCGGTCCGCCAAAGCGCGCTTCCAGCGCAGGCTGAGAGGAATGGCCCGCGCCGGACGCGCATCGGCGCCGATCAGAACGCTCAGTTTCAGACTCCGTGTTCCCTGCTCGAGCGCCCAATTAAAAATCTTGCGCGCAAGCGCCGGCCCGCCATTCACGCGCTCCAACACTTTCGCATGAACCTTTTCAAGAACGCGAGGGACCACCATCATGATCGTCGGCCGCACTTCGAGCAGATTGCGCGGAAGAGCTTCCGCGCTTTCCGCATGAGCGATCGTCGCGCCGGCGTTGAGATAAAAGTAGTCGGCGGTGCGCTCGAAGATGTGCGAAAGCGGAAGGAAGGACATTGCAACGTCGCCCGGCTCAACGCCAAACAAGCTTTCGGTGGACCGAACGGAGAAGACGATGTTCGCGTGAGTGAGAACAACACCTTTCGGCGTGCCGGTTGTACCCGAAGTATAAAGAATTGTCGCGACGTCTTCGGGCCGGGATTCGAGAGCCGCAGCCTTAAATGGGGGGACGTCGTCGGTTCCCTTTTCCCGTTGCGCAGCAATCGCTGAACGCCAATTCAGGACATCGCCCGAATCCGCGCCGCTTTCCATGGCGATGATAAGCTTCAGGTCCGGCAACATGGACTTGACGCTCAGAACTTTCCGGAGATGTTCCTGGGTTGAGACGATGGCGCAATGCGCGCCGCAATCGCGGAGAATGTATTGAACGTCGGCCTCGAGAAGCGTGGGGTAAAGGGGAACGGTGACGGCGCCCAGTCCGAGGATCGCGTAGTCGCTGAGGGCCCACTCGATGCGATTTTCAGACAGCAGCGCGACCCGATCACCGCGCCGAATGCCGTGCCCTTCGAGGACGCGCGCCAGCGTCGCGGTGTCCCGGAGGGTTTCCGAGGGTGGAACCGGCCGATAACGGCCGCCGGATCTGGCCAGAAACGGCGCGGCGACAGTCCGGGTCTCCATCGCACGCAGGAAAAGTTCATTGAGCGTCTGAATGTTCTGGGAAGCCATCCGACCTTGGATCCCAACGGCTCGCTTACCGGCGTTCCGATTCTAGCACGGGGGGGTTGGTCTTTCTGTCCGGGCCGCCTTCACGGTAAGCACTCTCATTCATGATGATAATCCCGAAGCGCCGTTGCAGCTTCGCGCGAGCTTCGTTTTTATTAGCCTGCTCCTCGGGCGCGTAGCGAGGGTCAGGGCAGAGCTTCAAAATGTTTTCATACTCTTCCCGGGCCTGATCCTTTCTTCCCAGGGCATAAAAAGCGTCGGCCAGATAGAGCATCGAAAGCGAGTCATGAGGATAATGCTTCAAGCAGTCCTCGAGGAGTTTCACGGAGAGATCCTTATCGCCGCCTTCGAAGAACGGCGCGCTATAATCCACTCGAGCGAGCGTTCGCTGTGCGCTGCATTGCTCGTAATTCGGGTCAATGCGTTCAACCGCCTGCATCTCGTCGCGGATTTTGCCCACCATCCGAATCCCCGTCAACCAGCTCGAATCGTCGGCGTAAAGCCCTTCGCTTGCACCCAGCCAGAAATGGCCCTCCGGACGGTTCGGGGCGAGGGCGACGGCTTTCCCGCCGGCTCTCATCGCGTGGCGAAGCAACTGCATCTTCCGCGCGCCGTGCGCGTGGCGCGCAAGATAGTTATCGAACTTCGCGATGCGCCACCACCCTTCATAGTCGGAAGAATTGTGCGCAACATCCTGCTTCAGGATTTGCAAGCCGATGGTAACGTTTTCCAGATTCCATCGGCCGAGAAAATAATCGTCTGCTCGGATGACGAGCGGGGACGGCGTTGCAGGCCGAGGGGGCTCAGCAGCACGCAATGCAGAACCTCCGGCAATCGAGCAAAAGCTGATTGCCGCGCAAGCCGTCAAAACTAACCTTCTCAAGGAGTTCGGGTCCTTTTGAGCCGTCCAGCGCCTTCGAATCACTTGTCCCCTTTCACTTCAAGCCATCATCAGTTAAGATTCCCTCGGAGGCTGATGGGGATGGCCCAACTGACGTCCGAACATTCCATCGAGAAAGAAAAATCTGCGGGCGATTACCGGCCGATCCATGCTCCTCGCGGCGCGCAGCGCACCTGCCGGGGCTGGGCGCAGGAAGCTGCGATGCGAATGCTGATGAACAATCTCGATGAAGAAGTCGCCGAGCGGCCCCAGGATCTGATCGTTTACGGCGGTACGGGGAAGGCCGCACGGAATTGGGTATCTTACCATGCGATCATCCATTCACTCCAGAATCTTTCAAATGATGAGACGCTCCTCGTGCAGTCGGGCAAGCCGGTGGGAATTTTCCGGACTCACGAGTGGGCGCCCCGGGTGCTCATTGCAAACGCCAATCTCGTGGGCCATTGGGACCATTGGGAAAAGTTTCATGAGCTGGAACGCCTCGGCCTGACGATGTACGGCCAGATGACGGCGGGAAGCTGGATTTATATCGGAACGCAGGGAATCCTTCAGGGAACCTATGAAACCTTCGCGGCAGCCGCACGCAAACATTTTGGAAGCGATCTTTCCGGGCGCCTGGTGGTTTCGGGCGGCATGGGCGGCATGGGCGGAGCACAGCCGCTCTCCGCAACACTGAATGGCGGCGCATTTCTCGGCATCGAAGTGGATGCGGAGCGAATCAAGAGGCGGATTCGCTCAGGCTTCTGCGATATCCTGGTGAATGACCTCGACGAGGCGCTGCGCATTTTGAAAAACGCGGTGAGGCAGAAGCGGCCGGTTTCCGTCGGCCTCGAAGGAAACTGCTCGGAAGTGATTCCGGAGCTTGCGCGGCGCGGCGTCGTGCCTGATTTGCTCACGGACCAAACGAGCGCTCACGATCCCTTGAACGGCTATATCCCGGCCGGCCTCAGCCTCGAAGATGCGGCCGGGCTTCGCCGGAAAGATCCTGGCGAATACCTCAAACGGTCTTACGATTCCATCGCGCGCCACGTCCGCGGCATGCTGGAACTCGAGAAACTGGGGTCGGCGACGTTCGACTACGGTAACAACATCCGCACGATGGCTTTTGAGCACGGCGGCGTCAAAGACGCCTATCATTTTCCCGGATTCGTTCCCGCCTATATTCGCCCGCTTTTTTGCGAAGGGCGCGGCCCGTTCCGCTGGGTTGCGCTTTCGGGTGAGGCCGCCGACATCTATCGAACGGACGATCTTGTTCTCGAACTCTTTCCGGAGAATGAGATTCTGGAGCGCTGGATCCGCCTCGCGCGGAAACACGTCAAATTTCAGGGATTGCCGGCGCGCATCTGCTGGCTCGGTTATGGCGAGCGCGCGGCGTTCGGGACGCGGCTGAATGAGCTCGTGGCGAAAGGCGAACTGAAGGCGCCGGTCGTCATGGGCCGGGACCATCTCGATTGCGGCTCGGTGGCATCGCCGTTCCGTGAGACCGAGGCCATGAAGGACGCGAGCGATGCCGTGGCCGATTGGCCAGTCCTGAACGCGCTCCTCAACACCGCGTCGGGAGCAAGCTGGGTTTCATTCCACAACGGCGGCGGCGTCGGCATCGGTTATTCGCTCCACGCGGGCCAGGTCACCGTGGCCGATGGCACGCCCGAAATGGCAAAGCGAATCGAGCGCGTGCTTACGAACGATCCCGGCATCGGCATCGCGCGCCATGCGGACGCAGGTTATGAAGAGGCTGAGGATTTCGCGCGGCGGAACGAATTGAAAATCCCGATGCTCGAAAAGCCCCGCGAGGCGGAATAAACAGATCGGCGGCTCAGAGCGCCGCTTTCCCGGCTTATCACCGATTGCGATGCGCCGAACAGGTCCTCAGCTTTTCTTCGCGCTCACGGCAAAAAAGCCCGCAGGCTTTTGCTGCACTTTCCTGCTCTTGCATTTGGGGCAAGCCGGAACAGATTTTTCGTGCTCGGCGAGAGCCAGCATGACCGTAAACGTTTTGTTGCACTTTTTGCACTGAAACTCGTAGGTCGGCATTGAAGCAGTCCCCCATTGAAGTCAGGACCTTATTATAACGAAAGGGGAAATCGCGCCGCATGCACGCCGGCAAAGTCCCATCGCTGTTGCTCAAAAACGCCCGCCAGGTTTTGACGCTCGCGGGTCCGTCCGAGCCGCGGCGCGGACGGGCGCTTCAGGAACTCGGCATCATCCGCGGCGGAGGCGTGCTCATTCAGGGCGGCAAAATCGCGGCTGCCGGATCCTCACGCACGGTCGAAGCGCGAGCCAGGGCGCTCAAAGCCGAAGCGATCGATTGCCGCGGATGCGTGGTGATGCCGGGCTTCGTGGATTCGCACACGCACCTGGTTTTTGCGGGAGCCCGCCTGGATGATTTCGAGCGGAAAATTCAAGGGAAGAGTTACGAGCAAATCGCGCGCGCGGGAGGGGGAATTCAACTCTCGGCCCGGCAAGTCAGCGAGACAAAGCTGGGCGCGCTTGCGGCGCAAGCAGACGCTTTCCTCAACCGGATGGCTCTCCACGGGACGACAACCGTTGAGGCAAAATCCGGATACGGGCTCGACGTTGCGAACGAGCTGAAGCAGCTCGAAGCTCTCGCCATGCTGCGGCGGCGCGCGGCGCTCGAAATTGTACCGACGCTGCTTGCGGCCCACGCGCTTCCCGGAAAGTTCAGCGGGCGGAGAGAAAAGTATCTGCGCACGGTCGAAGTGGAGCTGATTCCGCGCGTTGCAAAGCGAAAACTGGCTGAGTTTGCCGACTGTTTCTGCGACCGGGAAGCCTTCACGGTCGCTGAATGCCGGAGCGTGCTGGCGACCGCAAGGCGCTTCGGGCTCGTTCCGCGCATTCACACGGGGCAATTCGCTCGCGCGGGAGGCATCCGGCTGGCGATTGAGGTCGCGGCGGCCTCCGCCGATCATCTCGACCACGCGACCACTCCCGACATCCGCGCGCTCGCGCGCTCGAACGTCACGGCCACGCTCGTGCCCGGAGCAAACTTCCATCTCGGACTTGACCGATTCCCTCCGGCGCGGCGAATGATTGACGCCGGCGTCGCCGTGGCGCTCGCCACCGACTTCAATCCGGGCACGAGCCCGACGCTCAACATGCAGTTCGTCCTATCTCTCGCTTGCGCCTATCTTCGCATGAGTCCCGCTGAGGCAATTGTCGCGTCAACGGCCAATGCGGCCTATTCACTCCGGCGCAGCCATCGCCTCGGCTCTCTCGAGCCGGGAAAAGACGCCGACGTCATCGTGATGGACGTGGACGATTATCGTGCAATTCCCTACTATGCCGGCTGGAACCATTGCGCGATGACTATCAAGCGGGGGCAAATCGTCTGCTCGCGAATGAAGCATCACGCCTGACCGCGGCGTCCGGCGGCTGGAGGGTTCGCGCAGCCTCGGAAGATTGGCGGGCGAAACGAGGGTTATTCATGGAGACGATCATCGAATGCGTTCCGAATTTCAGCGAAGGCCGCGACGCAAAAACCGTGGATGCGATCATCGAGGCGATTTTGGAAGGACCGGACGTTTATCTGCTCGACAAAGAGCTCGACGCCGACCATAACCGCTCCGTCATCACGATCGTGGGCACGCGTGAAAGCATCGGCGAGGCGGCCCTGCGCGGGATCGGACGCGCGGCAGCATCGCTTGACCTCACCCGACATCAGGGCGCTCACCCGCGGATCGGCGCAACCGACGTGGTTCCTTTCGTCCCGGTCGCGGGAGCGACGCTCGAAGATTGCGTGCGCATCGCGGAAAGGGTGGCGGAAGAAGCCTGGCGGCGTTTCCGCATTCCGACTTATCTCTATGAAGCCGCAGCGCGAACGCCCGAGCGCAGAAATCTCGAAAACATCCGGCGCGGACAGTTCGAGGGATTGCGCGAAGAGATTCGAGTGAATCCGGAACGGCGGCCCGATTTCGGCGAAGCGGAACTCCATCCAACCGCGGGAGCGACGGTCATGGGCGCCCGCAAATTCCTGATCGCTTACAACATCAATCTTGGCACGCCTGATGTTGCGCTCGCCAAAGCGATTGCGAAGAAGATCCGGACATCCGGCGGGGGGCTCGCCTGCGTGAAAGCCATGGGCGTCGAGCTGAAGGCGAGGCGCCTCGCCCAAGTCTCAATGAACCTGACCGATTTTGAAACAACTCCAATCGCGACGGTATTTGACGCGGTCTCCCAGGAAGCCGCGGGCGCGGGCGCCAGCGTTGTCGGAAGCGAAATCGTCGGGCTCATTCCGCAGCGTGCGCTCGACGGCGCCGCCGTCCATTACCTGAAGGCTGAAAATTTCCATGCGGAGCTTATCTTTGAGAATCGCCTCGCACAGGTCATGGCCGAAACCAGAAAATCAGGCGCGAGCCGGGCTTTGTCCTTTGCCGGCCAGATCAAGGATTTCATCGGCGCGCTCGCGGCGCCCACGGCCACGCCGGGCGGCGGAACGGCAGCGGCGCTTGCCGGAAGCATGGCGGCGGCGCTCGGCGAGATGGTTTGCGGACTGACGCTCCGCCGCAAGTCCTTTGAGGCGCAGCATGCAAGCCTGCGCGAGTTTGCCGCGCATCTCGCACGTCTCCGCGAGCGGCTCCTGCAAAACATGGACCATGACGCGGCGAGTTACCAAAAAGTGATGGAAGCGATGAAGCTCCCGAAAGAGAGTGACGCCGAGCGTGAGGCGCGAGTGCGGGCCATCGAGCTGGCGAGCAAAGAGGCCGCTGAAACCCCGTTCGATACGGCGGAGGCTGCGAATGAAACAAAACGAATCATCGTGGAATTGAAGGCGAAGACGATTCCGCAAGCCGCTTCCGACCTTGCCGTGGCGCTCGATCTCGCGGAGACCGCGCGCCACGGCGGCATCGAGAACGTCAGGGCCAATCTCCCTTCGATCCGCGACCGGAAATGGCTCGAGCAAGCAGAATTGCGGCTTTCACACCTGGGATGAGCGGCGAATGCAGGCGCGCGCGCAGCCGGGCACGCCCCTTACCGCACAGCTTGCTTTGGACGGGAGGCTCAATGTATAAGAGGAATTGATTCCAATACGCTCCGGTCGTTTCCTCCCACTCGAGTTGTGTGGAATTAATCCAGGCGTGCGATCAGCGGGTTCGGCCGCAGGGCATTGAAAGCGAGGATGAAAAAAGCCCTTATGAAAATCCTGATTCTGGGCGGCGACGGTTATCTGGGCTGGCCGACCGCGATGTATTTGTCAGCCCGCGGGCACGAAATCGCCGTCCTCGATAATTTTGCGAAGCGGCGATGGGAAATGGAATTGAACGTCGAGCCGCTGATTCCCATTCGCACGCTGCACGACCGCGTGAAGTTGTGGGAGAAAGCCTCCGGACGGACGATGAGACTCTACGTCGCCGACCTGCGAAATTACGGCGAGGCATTCGCGGCGATCGAGGACTTCGAGCCCGAGGCGATCGTCCATTACGGTGAGCAGCCGTCCGCACCCTATTCAATGATGGACCACAATCGCGCCGTCTTCACGCAGACGAACAATATCGTCGGAACGCTGAACGTTCTGTGGGCGCTGCGCGAAACGGCGCCGACCTGCCATCTGGTGAAGCTCGGAACGATGGGAGAATACGGCACGCCGAATATTGACATCGAGGAAGGGTTTCTCACCGTCGAGCATAACGGCCGCAAGGATACGCTGCCTTATCCGAAACAGCCCGGCTCGATTTACCACCTCTCGAAAGTTCATGACAGTCACAACATTCTTTTCGCCTGCCGCGTTTGGGGCTTGCGCTCGACTGACTTGAACCAGGGGGTGGTCTACGGGATCGAGACGGATGAAACGGCGCTCGCTCCCGGTCTCGCGACGAGCTTCCACTACGACGACGTTTTCGGGACGGCGCTCAATCGCTTCTGCGCGCAGGCCGTGGCCGGAATCCCGCTGACCGTATACGGACGCGGCGGGCAGACGCGCGGCTTTCTGAATATCCGCGATACGCTTCGATGCATAGAACTGGCCATTCAGAATCCTCCGCGAGCCGGCGAATATCGCGTGTTCAACCAGTTCACGGAGTCATTCAGCGTGGGCGAACTCGCTCAGCTCGTCGAAAAGCAGGCCGGGTGCCTCGGAATTCGCGTTGAGATCGAGCACGTCGTGAATCCAAGGGTCGAAGCGGAGCAGCACTATTACAATGCACGCCACAAAAAGCTGATTGATCTCGGGCTCGAGCCTCATCTGCTTTCGGACGTCCTCATCGAAAGCATGCTGCACCGGATTCAGGAGCACGCGGATCGGATCAAGAAGGACGTTATCCTGCCCAAAGTTCGCTGGACGGGAGCGAGCGGAGAATCGGCAAAAGCCGCGCCCGCCGCAGCCCAAACGGCACCGCGAAGCTGAGCCGTTCGTGAATTTTGCGGGCCGGCGCCGGGGCCCGAAACGGGGATGGGCAAGGGCTCGCGCCCGTTCATAACCTCGGCCGCGGCGAAAGGAATCGAGTGGAATTGCTTCTTTTAGGCGCCGGGATGGGCGTCGTGGGCGGGCTGATGCCAAGCCCGTTGCACTTCATCGCGCTCGCGCAAGTGGCCCTCAATCGCTGGACGCGGGCAATTTTCGTGCTCGTCGGTGCGCCGCTGATTGTGGATGCGGCGCTGCTCGCGCTGACCTTCTTTCTTTACCGATGGGTGCCGCACTCGGTCTCGCATGACATTGCCTACGTCGGCGGAGCGGCCCTTATCCTTTTCGGAAGTTACTCGCTCATCGAAATGCGGCGTCGGTCGCAGGCGGAACTTTCCCGAGACGCGCGCATGACCTACGCGAGCGTCGCCGCGGCTCTGCTGGCCGAAGTCACGGCGCCCGGGACCTGGATCTATTGGCTGACCATCGCCGGACCCATTCTTGCCGAAGGCCGCCAAACCGGTTACCTGCGCGTCGTTCCGTTTTTCGCCGGAAGCCTCATCGGTTATTACGGCTCCGCGCTCGCCTCGCTGCTCCTCCTTGCCTGGGGCGCAAGCCTGCATAAGGCATTCAAGCAGCGAATGCTTCTCATCGCAAACGTCCTGCTTCTCGTCCTGGGAGTTGTTTATATTTTCCACGCGCGATTCGGCAGGTAACGAAAAAAGCGCAGGCCTTGCGCGAATCCGCGCCTGCCGCTCTCGCGCGCACATCCTCCCTGAAACCGCCCATCAGGGAGCAATCAGAATTCGCAAATTGATCGGAGAGATTTTGACTTCGCGCTTCTGCGGATCGCCGCTGAAGGCGTCGCGCGTCGCTTCATCGAGAGAAACCGTTTGAGGCTGATTCGTATAATTCAGAAGGAAAATCAGCTTCTCCCCCGGCCTTTGCCGCACGGACATCTCGACGCCTTTTGGAAGAACCGGCCCGCGGTGAACTCCCGCCAAACCATCCGCGAAGCCGGTCAACCGGTCATAAAATGTGGCTGATGAGGACTGGGTTCCGAGATAAATCACATGGCCTTTGCCGAAGCCGTTGAGCGTCATGGCCGGGCGCATGGCATAAAAATCCTCGCCGTAGTGCGCGAGCACACTCGCTGTGGTGGGACTGAGGATATCGTGCCAGACCGTTGCGGGATAGATGCCGCCGTCGCGGTCCACAATCGTCTGCTGCTGAGTCGTTTCCGGGTCGAATTCGTGGATCTCGGTGCCGGCCAGCCGAGAGAGCGCGCCGGGAAGCGTCTCTTTCGTGACGACATTGTACTGATTCTTTACCCCCGAGCGATAAGTAAGGATGAGCGTGCCGCCGCTTGAAACGAATCGGGTGAGTTTTGAGACTAATACGGGATTCACCACGAAAAGCGAAGGCGCGACCAGAACCTTATAGCTTGAAAAATCATCGGACGGGAAAATAACGTCCACATTTATTCCCTTCCGTCGAAACGCGTCATAGAAAAGCGCCAACTGGCCGTCGTAATTGAACCCTTTCACTAGCGGCTGAATGTGAAACGCCCATCGCGAGTCAGGCGAAACGAGAAGCGCAACGGGCGAGATCACATGCGTCCCTTCGAGCAGCGGCGTCAATTTCGGCAGCTCGCTGCCCATGCGCGCTACCACCTTGTATCGCGAATTGGCGACGCCGTCCTGGTCGAGGATTCCCTGCCAGTACTGTTCCGTGCCGTAACGCGACGTGCGCCAGCGGAAGAAGCTCACTCCGTCGGCGCCGTGAGCAATCGCCTGATACGCCCAGAGCCGGTAATCCATTGCGGGAACCTGGCGGGACCAGAAGGTGGACCAGCCGGGCAATCCGCCTTCCTCTTCCATCACCATGAAATTCTGGTTGTCCTTTGAGCCGCGCATCAGGTCGTGCGCCAGCCCTGGGGCAAAATAATCCTTCGGATCTTGCGCCAGCATCGGGTAATTATCCCAAGCCACGAAATCAATTTGGCGGTTAAGTTCCGAGTAATCAATCGCGTCAAAGAGACCCATTTCGTTGGTGGTCAGTGCTTTCGAAGGAGCGATGCGGCGCAGAATGTCCGCCTGCATTTTCACATAATCGCTCGTCGCATCGCTGAAGAAGCGGTCGTAGTCGAGCCAAAGGCTTGGGTTCGATACGCCGTAAAGCGTGTTCCAGGGCAACGGGATTTGGGACCACGCGGAATAAGTCTGGCCCCAGAAGATCGTTCCCCAATCGTGATTGAGCGCAGCGAGCGTTCCGTACTTCGCCCGGCACCACGCGTGGAAAGCGGCCAGGCAATCGCTGTCATAACAACGCGGACTGCCGACTTCATTGTCAATCTGAAAGCCCAAAACGTCCGGATTGTTCTTGTAATGCTCCGCGAGAGCGGTGACGACCGATCGCGCCGCGGCGAGAAAGTGCGGATTTTCGAGCGAGTAATCACGCCGGGAACCAAAGCGATACCGCACGCCTTCCTTGTTCACGGCTTCGATATCCGGATATTCAGCGTAAAGCCAGGGGGGCGGCGCCGCAGTCGGAGTCCCGAGAATGGCTCGAATGCCGTGCGCTCCGAGAATGCGGAGAGCGCGGTCGAGCCAGGAGAAATCGAATTCCCCTTCTTTCGGCTCCATCTTCGCCCAGGCGAACTCGCCCATTCGCACAAAGTTGATTCCCGCAGCCTGCATCATCTGAGCGTCTTTCGTCCACCGCGCCTCGCTCCATGCTTCGGGATAATAATCCACGCCGTAAATGAATTTTCCGCCGTTGAGCCGGATCAGGTTCACCGGCCGGGACGCGGGCCGGTTTTGCGCGCCCGAGGGCGACGCGGCGGCAAATAAAACGGCCGCCGACAGGATGGCCATCAACTTCGCGGATTTATTCATCGGAGAATCTCCGGCAAAACAAGGAAGGAGTGAAACCGCATCGCCCTCGCATGCGGCAGTGCGCAGCGCAATTGTACCCCGCCGATGATGCAATCGTTGAGTCTTCAGGAACGGAGCGCCCATGCACCGGCCGAAATGATTTAAGCGGTGCTTCCATTCTTTACGGACACAGGCAGCGAGCGGAAAGAACGGCCAGCGATGATTTAGAGGTCCTGGCGAATGTTCGGAATTTCATTCGCAGCGAGCCCGAATAGAATGGCGCGAAATCCCAAAAGAGTTTCTTTCATAACCAGGTCGTAATCGTGGAACATCAGTTCATAATGTTTCCACGCATTCACGAACGATGCCGCATTCCTCTTGGGAAGCAGCCAGGGGTCGCGAATTTCCTCCATGAGCACGTCGGTCGCATGGCGGAGTACTCTAAGATGGAGTTGAAATCGCAAGCGTGATGGGAATACGAACTGGTCGAGGATGCCATGCCAGCGCACGAAATCGCTCATGACGGCCGCGCGGAAATTCCTCTCGCCCAGGTGCTTGAGGGGGACGATGCTCTCGATAGCGGGCAAATAACGGGCCATCAGGCCGTGAAGTTCGGCGTTCAACTTCTCAAGGCCCAGCCACTCGCCTGTGGCCAGATCCAAAAGCCGCCAGGCGGAATCGTCATGGCCGGCTTCATGCTCTTCCAGCGCGTCATTCAGCGCAATCGCCAGAACGGACGACCGGATGTCCACCTCGAGCGTCACCGGGCGATACAGGCTCTCGCGCTCCGCGCTGAGCAGACCGTGCTTCTGCGAAGAGGAGGGCGGCGCAGTTCCGAGCCTCAGCGCCCGCCTCAGAATGATCGCCACCGCTGCCAGCGTTGCCACGCCGAGGAGCAAATGCACGCACTAACTATAGAGAATTCGACCCGGATGTTCAAGAGCAGCGTCAAGGGGTTGCAGGATCGGCCGCTCAAGCGGCACGGCCCATCGAATCAACGCCGCGAGGGCTCGGCTATCGGGCGTCACTTGATTCGGCGGCCAGCCGGCGAAGCGATGGCACGCTGACTCGCATCGTCAGCCAGTCTTGCAGCACGGCGGCGCCGAGCGATTCATAGAACTTGATGGCCGGAGCATTCCAGCTCAGCACCTGCCACTCCATGCGCCCGCAATCTTCCGCCACGGCGATCTGCGCAAGCCGCGTGAGCAAAGCTTTTCCAATGCCCCTCTTTCGCCAGGGCGGACGAACGAACAAATCCTCGAGAAAGAGCGTCGGTTTGCCCATCCACGTTGAGTAATGATAAAAGTAGAGCGCGAAACCTGCGGGTTCATTCTCCCACTCCGCGACGAGCACCTGGAACTTGCGTTCCGGGCCAAACCCATGCCGCCGAATGTCTGCAAGCGTTGCCACCGCCTGCTCCGGCGCTTTCTCGTATTCCGCCAGATCGCGAATCAACTGAAGAATCAACACAGCGTCGTTTTCTTCGGCCGAACGGATTTTGATCATTTGGCTATTCTATTCAGCCTTGCACTGCGGAGCGAACGTTTTTTACCGTGGGAGAGAGAACGCGACTTCCAAAGCTATGCTACTATCGTTCGCTTGGGCTCTGTTGCCGCGCCACATCCAGACAAAGGGGCCGGGGGAAATCGGCCCGATGCACTGGAGTTTCAGGCCGTACAAATTGAAGAGATTGAGGACACGCCATGGCGAATGAAGAAAAACCGAAGATCACTCCGAGTTCGATGAGCATGATCGAACCACGCTTCCGCGACATTTATCTCAACTTTTATAAACAGAGCTATTTCACGCCCACGGCGCTCGACCTCAAGACGAAAGAGCTGATCGCCATCGGGTGCTCGCTGATTGCGAAGTGCGAGGGTTGCCTGCAAGGACACATCAAGAAAGCGCTCGAAATCGGAGCGACCAAGCAGGAAATTTCCGACGCCATCGTCGTCGCCATCGGCATCGCCGCCGCGGGCGTCGTGGATATGTCCGACCACGCCGCGGCGAAGCTCGACTTGCACCACTATGAATCGCCAATCAAGGCCGGATGACGATAAACGATTCCGTCTCCGGAGAAGCCCGCATCGTGCGACGCCGAGAAATGTGAATAGGAATCCGGAAGGCATCGAAATCCTCGGGCGGTTTCCAGTTTTCTAAAAATACCCGATCGGTGGAGGATCGCCGGCCCGCGGCCTGGCGGGCCGTGGCGGACGTCCTCAAGCCTTTCGCAGCTCAGGGCCGGGCGTCTCCGGCATTCGATATCGCTCCACGCGCAGTAACTCGGACCTCTTGCGATGGCGTCACCTCCCACGGAAGAATTCGGCAGAAACGCCTCTCCAACGGACCGCTCCGGGCGCCACGGCTTCGCGCGTCTTGAAGCCTTCTGGCAGCGCATGACCGAGGGGATCACCGTGCAGGCGCTCTGGTCCCAATTTGTGGCGGACGCGCGCGCTGGTTACGACTTCTATTCGCGAGATGTGGATTGGGAAGAGATGCGCGGCCAATCGCGCCTACGCCGTGGAGTTGCGCTCTGCCGGGCGTTTTTCTGGGCAATGATGATGAAGCTCTCGCCGGCGCGGCGGGTGGTTTTGCTCATTGCGCTCGCGTCTGGAGTTTTGGCCCTCTTCACCGCGCGCGTCGAGGTCTCGAACGGCAGGGCTATTGTCGAAGGCCCGAACAACGGGCTGGCAGTGCTGATTAGCGTTGCGGGTCTGCTGCTTGTGCTTGCCCTCGAACTTTCCGACCGCGTCATCATGAAGCGCGATCTCGAAATCGCCCGCGAAATCCAGCAATGGCTCGTTCCCGGTTCGCCCCCGCAATTTCCTGGGCTCGATATTGCCTTCACGACGCGACCCGCAAACACCGTGGGCGGGGATTTCTATGACGCCTTCGTGCGGCAAAGCGGGCCGGCGGGCGAGGCTGAACGCCTGCTGGTCGTGGTCGCGGACGTCGCCGGGAAAAGCGTGCCCGCGGCGCTCCTGATGGCCACGTTCCAGGCAAGCCTGCGGACTCTTGCCGCGGCGCCGGCGACGCTCTCCGAGCTTGTTTCCGGCATGAACTCTTATAGCTACGAGCACAGCCTGCGCGGGCTTCGCTTCACGACGGCTTTTTTTGCTGAACTCGACCCCCCCTCACACTCGCTTGCCTATGTGCGGGCGGGCCACAATCCTCCGATCATCCGGCGCGCCAATGGACGTGTCGAGTGGCTCGACCAAGGCACCCTGCCGCTCGGCATCAAGGCGGGCGAGGATTTTTCCGCTACGACGGTCCCGTTGGCGCCCGGCGATCAGCTCGTTATTTTCTCCGACGGGCTCATCGAAGCGGAGGCATCCTCGCACGAACAATATGGCGAAGAACGGTTGCTCGCCGCGGTCATGGCAGCCCCGGCCCAAACAGCGGCTGAAACACTGAAGGGTCTCATGAGCCGTCTCGATTCGTTCGTCGGCCTGACTCGGCAGCACGATGACGTCACCCTCGTGATCGTTCGCGCCACGTAAAAGCGGAAGAAGAGAGGATGCCGGTCACAAGGCAATGAACGCTCTCGTCATTTTCGTCCTATTCCTCTTGCTTTTTCTCGGTCTTGCGGACAATCAGACCGTCCCGGCGCTCCTGCCGCTGCTCGTCAAATCGCTGCACATTACGATAGCGCGAGCGGGATGGCTCGCGGCCTTTTATTCGGCGGCTGCGGCGGTCGCGTCATTTTT
This sequence comes from Acidobacteriota bacterium, assembly GCA_021828285.1. Taxonomy (GTDB): domain Bacteria; phylum Acidobacteriota; class Terriglobia; order UBA7540; family UBA7540; genus JAKASG01. The sequence continues at coordinate 19,620 of JAKASG010000054.1, forward strand.
TTCCGGCTCGCTTTCCGATCATTTCGGCCGCCGGCGTTTTCTGATCGTAGGAGCGGCGCTGTTTGCGCTAGCCTCCTGGCTCGCCTCGCGATCCGGCAGCTTTCTTGAACTCACTCTGGCGCGCGGACTGACGGGACTCGCCGCCGGAACCATTTCGACCTGCTCGATCGCTTTTGCAGGGGATTGGTTCGGCTACGAAATCCGGGGCAAAGCGATAGGACTGATCTCCATCGCCTATTTCGCCGCACCAATTCTGGGTGTTCCTCTTGCGGCGGAAATCGCGGCCCGTTCGGACTGGCAAGACGGATTCCTTTTCTTTGCTCTTCTCGGCGTGCTGGCGGCCGGCGCCGGGATCGCCCTCCCTCGCGAACGTTTCAACCCGGCCGGAAAATCCAAGCCGTTCGCATCAACGCTCCAGTCGTGCCGATCCATTTTCGCGCGGCGCGACACCACGGCGATGCTGGTCATTGCGTTTTTGGTTTCCGGTGGACTCTATGGGTTTATCTTCTATATTGGCGAGTGGATGAGTGCAACGTTCGGCGTGAACACCCGGACGATCGGCCTCGTCTTCATGTTGGGAGGGTTCCTAGCCGTGGCGGGCGCCCCGCTCGGCGGAGCGATCTCTGACCGATGGGGCAAACGGCCGGTTTCGATTGCCGGAAGCGCCTTACTCGCCGCTTCGATCCTGCTGGTTCCGATTTTCGGCTGGGGAGTCCCGTTGCTCGCCGTCTTCGGAGCGGCAAGCCTGGGAGCGGCATTCCGCCAGGGACCCATCACCGCGTTGATGACCGAGCTGGTGACCACGGACCAGCGCGGAGCGTTTGTGGCGCTCCGGAACGTCGCGTCGCAGGCCGGCATCATCGCGGCGACGCTCGCTGGAGGAGCGCTCTACGCGGGCTACGGATATTGGGCCGTCACAACGCTCTGCGGCGTCCTGACGGCTGGCGTCGCGATTCTGCTCGGCACGCACATTTCCGAGCCGCAGCCTGCGGCTGAAGGCGGCTCTTGACTAGCATCAATCATAGGGAGGGTTCATGGTAACGGGCCGAAGAATCTGGCAAATTGTTCGAAATGTCTTTCTGGTTTTTCTCGGGCTTGCCGCCATCTTTTTCCTGGTCGTCGTGCCCTGGTTCTTCACGAACCTCATCACCCATGACCATTATCAATTTCCCGATCCGAACAACGGCAAAACGCCCATCTCCTACGCGATGAAGTTCGACTGGATTCAGTTCCATTCGAAAGACGGCGTCCTGCTCAAAGGGTGGTATGTTCCCAAGAAAACGAATCCGATAGGAACGATTGTTTACGTCCACGGCCTCAACCGCTCGCGGATTGAGATGCTCCCCATGTCGCATTTCGCGCATGGGCTCGGGTATAACGGGCTGCTGTTTGACCTGCGCAATTGCGGCCAAAGCGGCCGCTCCGTGGGCACGCTTGGCTATAACGAGCGATGGGACGTCGAAGCGGCCATCCATTATGCAATCGCTAAGGAGCGCGCCACGCGCCCCATCGTGCTTTGGGGTGTTTCGATGGGCGCGGCGGCGGCGCTTGAAGCGGCGGCGCATTCTGCGGATGTCGGCGCGGTGATTTCCGATAGCAGCTTTTTATCATTGCGCGAAGTCATCGATCACCACGCACGACTTTTCCTGGGCCTTCCGAGCTTCCCCATTCCGGATGAAATCATTGATTGGATCGCATGGCGCGGAGGATTCAAACCCTCCGATTTCGATTTACGGAAGGCCGTGCAGCACATCAATCCGCGCCCCATCCTGTTCATCGCTGTTGCGGGCGACAAAAGGATGCCGCCTTCGATCGCCCGGACCTTGCGCTCTTTTTCGACCAACCCGCTCTCACGCGTCGTGGTCGTGCCAGGCACCCGGCATGGCGAGGGCTTCAACTCCGGACGCGTACCCTACGAGCAGGCCGTGACCGAGTTTTTGGGCGCCGCGAATCCCCATTCCACGCCGCCGGCTCCATCCAAGCCGCGGACACTCCGGCAGGAGGGAAAGCGCAAAATACGCTCGCTTAACAGGAAATTGTGAATGCGCCCGGCGACCGCTGCGAGCAACCCAATCCGCGATCGTAGCCATAACCGGCCGACATTTGGTAGGCTGTAACATTTCGTGTTGAAAATTGAGTTAGAGAAGGAAAGAGGGTATCTCCGATAGAAGATCTCCCGCCTGACGGGGTGGGAGAAAGGAGACACCCTCATGAGCAAGAGCAAGGTAGCACT
>JAKASG010000055.1 GCA_021828285.1 Acidobacteriota bacterium
GGTGGATGGGGCGGTCGCGGTGACGACGAAAGAGGGAACGCTGCGGGTGGAGACGGAAGGTCATGCGATGAACGTGACGAAGGGCCACACGGTGACCCTCAATGCCGACCCTGCGCCGGCGCCGCCGTCATTCAATGGAAACATCACCGATTCCACGGGGATGCAGGTGGGAGCGCTGGGCGCATCGGCACTGGCTGCAATTCTCGCAGGTGTTGCTGTTGGCAAAGCTGGGTCCGCGAAGAATGCCGCGAACGCAGCGAATGTCTCCGCTCAGAACGCGATCACGGCGGCCAACGCGGCTGCTAATGCGGCGAACCAGGCGGCGCTCAACGCAGGCTGCGCTCTGGATTTGCTCGAGAACCAGAACGGCATGGCCAGCACGTTCCAGCCGCCGACCGGCGAGTCTTGCCCGCCGGGAATCTAAGGGCGGTACGGGAAAGTTATTCGGAGCGGGCGGCGGCTTCAATGCAGCCGCCCGTTTTGTTTTCGGGGCGTTATTCAAGGCCGATTGAGAGCGGAGTCGAGAACACTCTTGACTCCGCTTTTTTGTTTGTCGCACAGCCCTCCGCGCACCGGACTTGGCGCACTGGAAAGCGCCAAATGGACCTTAAGGCCGGCGAGAGAACCTGATGGCGTCATTCGACCTGATATTTCCTGTTGCGATCCTTGCCGGATTCGTGGGCGCCATGAGCGGCCTCGGCGGCGGCGTGGTGCTCATTCCCGCGTTGACTCTGCTGGGCATTGATATCAAGCATGCCATCGCCGTCAGCATTCTCGCCATCATGGCCACCTCCAGCGGCTCAGCGTCCGTTTACGTGCGTGGCCACCTCTCCAACCTGAAGGTCGGAACGTTCCTCGAAATGTTCACCATCCTCGGCGCGCCTTTGGGAGCGGCCATCACGCTGGCCTCTTCGATGAGAGTGCTCTCCATCACGTTTGGAGCGATACTGCTCGGCTCATGGATGGCGCTTATTTTTCGAGGGCGCAGGCGCTGGGATGAGTCAGGTCAGGACGGGTTCACCCGGTGGCTGGAGTTCGACGGCCGATACGAGGATCGCGCTCAAGGCGAAATGGTTCACTATAAGGCGCGGCGAGCTTATCTCGGCGGGCCTGCCATGTTCGGCGCAGGATTTATCGCGGGGTTATTGGGCATTGGCGCGGGCGCGCTGAACGTATTGGTCCAGGACCTCGTGATGGGCCTGCCGCCCAAAGTCTCAACCACCACCAGCAGTCTGACCATCGGCGTAACGGCGCTCGCCGGAACGAGCGTTTACCTTGCGGCGGGATTGATTCGGCCCATGCTGGCCGCGCCCGCGATTCTGGGCGTCGTTCTGGGAGCTTTTCTTGGCACGCGATTGCTGGTCCGGCTAACCAATCAGGCGGTTCGCCGGTTCTTTCTCATCATCCTATTGATTCTCGCGGTCGAAATGATAGCGAAAGGAATCCGAGGCGCCTAACGATGCACTCTTCCGATCTTCATCCCCTCGCTGAATCGAACCAGGAGACGGCGCGCCAATGGAAGATGGATTCGATCATCGGCCGAATCCTGCAAGCCGGAGTCCTGCTGAGTCTGGCGTTCGTCTCGATCGGCTTGATTTGGAATCATCTCGCGGGTCCAGGCGCGCCATTGGATGAGCACTTCGCGGGGACGAACCTCTTTCAAATTGTGGCCGAGTTATTCAAACACCTCGCGCGCGGCCCGGTCCAGGCCGGCTTGCTCATCAATTTGGGCATTGCGGTTTTGATGTTGACGCCCTACGTTTGCGTCCTCGCTTCAGCCGTTTATTTTGGAGGCGTTCTGAAGAATTGGAAGTACACGTTGTTTTCCGCGATAGTTTTCACGGTTCTCAGCTACTGGGTATTCGTTCGCTGATTTCGGCAGGCGATAATTCCTCCGCAGGACACCCTTCATTTTTCGTCCGGAAGACGCGAGCCTGATGCGACAGATGCCGTGGCGCGTTGCCATACACCTTTATGAAAATTGAAAGGTCTTGAGGCACGGAGGAAAGGCAGGCGGCGTGGAGCACGTCCTCTCGGACTTGCCCCACGCCGTTTTGTCGTCGGGTGGGAGAGCTTGGGGTTCCTTCAAACTTTTAGCGCGCGAATTTGAGGCGGCGCGTTACATTCAGAACGGTGGCCGGCCGCCTCATCCTCGCATTCGTTTTATGGAGCGCTGCACCCCGTCAGCGCAAAGGTCGGGCCTGTCGCGCTCGTGCCGGAGCTCACCGTCGAGCTGAGCGACGACAGAATGAAAGTGGGCGAACACGTCAGCAGACCGTTCGAGCCGTCGGCCAAAACCCCGAACGTGTAGCTCGCGGCGCTTGTTGAGCTTGGGGCTGTGACCGTATTGCCTGAAGAGCTGCTGTAAGCCCCCACGGCAATCGCGCTCGCAGGAACCATCACCGTGTAGCCAACGCAGTCCGCCGAACTGGTGGCGCACCCGCCGCTTGACGACGTCGTGTCCGCTGTAGCATAGATCGGGGGCTGCGAGTCCGTGACGTTTCCCGTGGGGGCGGATGATGCCCCGAACACGGGCACCGTCACATCCACGGTGGCGGTCCCATTCGCCGCTTGCTGGAGGCCGAAGAGTTCGACGTTGCCGGCGACCGGCGCCGATGGGCTGCCGCCCGCCGATGTGATTTGGCCGGAAACGCTCGCCGGGCTGGTGCTGGTCAGGACCGTGCCGCTTGTCGTTGTGGTTTCGGCGAACAAGGGAATGCTGCCTGTGCCTCCGCCAATCGGAACGCCGAACACCACGGTCGGATTGTAGGTCGTTGTGGTCGTGACCAGATTCTGCGTCTGCGTTGTCTGGCCCGTCACCACCACATCATAATTCGTGATGCTGGATGCCACCGGGCAGAAAGCGAATCCTCCGTTCGCGTCGGTGGTTCCCGTACCTCCCGTCACCACTTCATCCACCGTCGTGGACCCGAGCGTTCGCGGCTGCTCGAGCAGAACGATAGCGTCTGGAACAGGTTGGCCCGCATTCGGCGCGCCCGTTCCTTCCACGACCGTCCCGCTGATGGTGTTCGTGTTCAAGCTCACTTCGCCGGCGTGGAGGACGGGCTTCAGCAAGTAACCGCCGTTGCCTTCGTGCACGATGGAAGCGCAGCCGTCGAAGTTGATGTTGAGGTCCACGCTTTGGCCCGCGGTGACCGTCAGACCGCCGCTGGTGATCTGCGAGGAAGGAATCTTGATTCCCGTCTGCGCCTCGCTTGCAAGCTGCAACTCGACCGGCGTGGATGAGCCGGTGGGCACCACGCAGTTATAACCGCCTGTGGTGCACGCGTTGTTCGAAGGCGTTGCGGCCCCCGAGGAAGGCGAATTACTCAGAAGAGTAAATCGGATCTGCTGATATTTTCCCGCCGGCAGCGTTGTGTGGCCGAGTTTAAAAAGCGTGCCGCAGAAATTCGCCGTCGCCTGGGGATTGAGCGTCATCAAATCCACCTGCATTGGGTCGCTTGTCAGGTCCACCAGTGTTTGCCATCCGCTGCTGCTCGAACTGCTGATATTGGCTTCAACCTTTGTGATCGTCACGTACACGTGCGAAACTTCCGCCAGACAAGTGGGGGGATCGCTCAAGTAAGTGTTCACCGTTCCTGTGGTCATTTGTGTCGGAGTTGAATTTCCTCCGCAGCTCGCAAGAATCGCCAGCGACAGGAGCCCGCCGGCGACCAGTCCCAGACTCGTGTGTTTGGAAAACAAGTACCTTTGCATTCTCAACCACCTCCTCATTATTCTAGAGCGGGTTCCTACCCCTTCTCGGGCTGGAACCGCTGCATTTCGCCTTTCGCCTGCGCTGGAAAATCGGCAAATACGTCATCCGCGACCAACGCAATTGTGTTCCACACCGAATCGCGACGCCATCCGGCAAAACCCTGAATGCCGAATGGGAGATTGCCGGCGTGCTCTGGCCGGATCTACCAGAGTCTTTGATTCTAAGGCCGGAACATACGTGGCAATCCATGTCCAAAGAACCCCCTCGTGCCGAACTGCTATATGCTTAGCCCTCCCGAAAACTGGAGGTGAATATGCGATGCTCGCATAGCGGGCAAGGTTTGCTAAGCCATTTAACATTAGCATCTCCAATAACTTACATCAAGCAATTTTATTGTTACGTCTATTTGGAAAGTACTCTTTCGACCGCAGGTTCGAATACTATCCATAAGCTTTTTGAAGACGGCCCAGGGCTGATGATCGCCTGGAAATGCACTGAAGTCAAGTCAAACGGACTCGAAGTAACCCATTGACGGGAATTTTTCTCCCACACCTGTCTATCACACATAACCCATTGATATAAAAAAGCTTAACTGATAATTGATGTTTCCATAAGCCTTCCAATCCCATTTGGAACGTCTTGGGCCTGCTTATAGGCGCAGGCGCGAGGGCGAGCGGTCAAGAGTAAGCGACACGGTGGACAACGCACGCGCGGCGTAACTTTCAAGGGCTTCGCGGTAGAACTCAAGGCTCCGTCCGAGCACGCTTGCCTCGGGCTCTGGCGGAAAAACCAAATGGTTGAGCTCATGCATAAACACGCTCAGCACCTTGAGCCGGAACTGACGCTCGTGGAACTCTCGTTGCCGGCTGCCCGACAGAAACTTCACGTCTATCGCAGTATCTGAGAGCGGTAGCGGATGCCAGGCGTCAATTTGTTCGAAGGCGATATCGACTTCGCCGATCGCGGCAGGTCCGAAAATTTCGTGCGGGGCGGCAAATGGCGATTCCCTCACCAAAATGTGCCTGTGGCCGAGGCATCCGCAAACGTTCTTTCTGCGCAATTGCAGCACGACAAGGTCCGGCGCTCGAAGCAGGATTTGGTCATAGGGCGCGCGAGAGCTTTCGGGCGCTTCCATCCAATCATGCTCGAGCGAGTGCGCCACGCGATGCGCGGCGCTGCGGTCACTCCATCGGTGGGCGATCACCACGACAGGCGCGGGACGGCCTACAAGCCGGCTGATCAGGTAGCAGCGCCGGCGCAGGACGTCGAGCGCGCGCAAAGCAAACGGCCGCCCGGCGAGATAGGCTTTGACCGAAGCCGGCGTGACGGTGTGCTCGTCCATATCTACTTGCTATTTTACCCGGCTTGGCGTGCATTGCGAGGTGATATACTGACGGGGAACTGAGGGCGATGGAGTTCGCCCAAACCGTCCTGCTTCTGGACTGATAACTCCTGGCCATCCGCCGGCTGACGGATTCCAGGAGTTTTTTTGTTCCCGCCGGTTGCGGACGGCAAGAAAGCGGAGGTTTTGTGCGCATTCTGTTGCTCATCGTGTTCGGCTCACTCGGGACACTCGCGCGGTACGCCCTTGAAGGGCTGGTGCAGGGCTTGACCGGCGCGGTTTTTCCTTTGGGCACTCTCATCGTCAACCTTACCGGATGCTTCCTTTTGGGCGGCATCGGGCAATATGCCCTGACTCACGTCACGATACCGCCCGCGTGGAGAGCCGGCCTCACGATCGGGTTTTTCGGCGCCTTCACCACGTTTTCCACTTTTAGCTGGGAAAGCGTGCACATGCTCGACGACGGTGAATGGATGAAAGCGGCCGTATATATTGGGGTGAGCCTTGTGGGCGGGCTCATCCTGCTGCGCTCAGGCATGATCGTCGCCGATCGGCTGTAGGAGCAGCCAAGGATGGACCACGAACGTTTTGAAGGCGAGCGCACCCTGATGCGCATCCACATCGGAGAGAGCGATCGGTGGGAAGGCAAGCCGCTTTACCGCGCGCTCGTCGAATTGTTCCGCAAGGAGGGATTCAGCGGAGCGACCGTTCTGCGCGGCGCCGGAGGCTACGGCTCTGCAAGCCGAAGTCTGGGTGCGTTCCATACTTCGAATATCTTGCGGCTGTCCCAGGATCTTCCGGTAGTCATCGAAGTGGTTGAATACACCGATCGCATCGAAAAGATTCTCCCCAAACTCGATCAAATGGTCGGCGGGGGACTCATCACTCTCGAAAAGGTTCGGGTCATTCTTTACCGTTCGAGCCGGAAGTCCGAATAGAGGCGGGCAATTCGTGCCGGGCGCCGGCGCCACGCCGGCTCATGAGCATGACCGTTGAAAACGAAAACTAATCCGGGCCCATGAATCCAACCCCTGAATTGCCACCAGACTCATCGCGCCCGTGGCTCAATCGAAACGTCGCGGGCATGGGCCTCACCAGCCTTCTCTCTGACATCAGCCATGAAATGGCGACGACGCTTTTGCCGGGATTTCTCGCGGTGCTGGGGGTCAGCGCCGCGGCGCTCGGCGCAATCGAGGGCGTCGCGGACGCGGTGACCAGCTTTACCAAACTCTGGGCGGGCTGGTTTTCCGATCGCCTCGAGCGGCGCAAACCGCTCGTCGTCTCGGGCTATGGGTTGACGGCCGGCGCGACGGGCCTGCTGGCGCTTGCGTCGGGATGGCCGCTCGTGCTTTTCGCCCGCGCCGCGGCGTGGTTTGGGCGAGGCGTGCGAGGCCCCGCGCGGAACGCCATCCTCGCCTCTTCCGTTCCCGCTGAAGCGCGCGGCCGCGCATTTGGCTTCGAGCGCGCCGGCGATACGATCGGCGCGGTCATCGGCCCGCTCATCGGCGTCGCGCTATTGGCGGCGATGCACGGCGAAGCGCAAGCCTCGGAAGCGCCCTTCCGAATGATTTTCGCGCTGACGCTCATTCCGGGATTTGCCGCCGCGTTGAGCTTCGCGCTCCTCGTCCGCGATTCGGCGCACCGGCCTTCCGCCGCTCGTCCTTTGCGCGTGGCGCTCGGCCAATTGCCGAGGCCCTTTCGGCGCCTGCTTTGGGGCGTGGGAATTTTCGGCATGGGCGATTTTGCGCACACGCTGATGATTTTGGCCGCAACGCAATTGCTGGCGCCGCGGGAGGGCCTCGCGCGCGCCGCCGAAATCGCCGGGTTGCTTTACGTCGCGCACAATGTGTTTTACGCGGCCGCGGCTTATCCCTTCGGTGCGCTCTCCGACCGCATCGGCCGCCGAGGTTTGCTCGCGCTCGGTTATGGCGCGGGCGCCGCGACCGCCGCGGGATTCGCAGCAGCATTCGCCTGGAACACGCGGTCTATTGAGCTATTGCTCGCGCTCTTCGCGCTCGGAGGAATCTACGTGGCGGGGGAAGAAGCGCTCGAAAGCGCGCTCGTTGCGGACCTCGCTCAGAGCGGCGCGCACGGGACGGCCTATGGAGCGCTCGGAGCGGTCAACGGCGTCGGAGATTTCGTGGCCAGCGCGCTTGTGGGAGTTTTGTGGACGTTCGTCTCGCCGGTTGTCGCCTTCGCTTATGCCGCGGTTTTGATGGCCGCGGGCGCCGTTTTCATCGGCAGTGTGCGGATGAAGCAAAGCTGACGGCGCGCGGCGGTCTTCACGCCCGGCGGACAGCGCGCGGCGGTTAGGCTTCGGCGACGACGGGGAGTTTAACGGCTTCCCAGGCTGCAATTCCGCCAGCCATCTCAATGAGGTTCATAATCCCGAACCGCTGGAGAATGCCGGCGGCGATGGACGAACGGTAGCCACCCTCGCAGAGGATGGCAATTCGGTGGTCGCGCGGGATTTCGGCGATGCGCGCCTGCAAGTGGTTGAGGGGGATGTTCGTGCTGCCGTCAATGCGCTTTTCCGTCCACTCGCGCTGACTTCTGACATCCAGTAACAGCGGAGGATCGGCGCTCGCCAGTTCCTCCGCCACCATGGGAGCGCTGAATCGCTTGGTGGGCACCATGAGGTCCAGACGGCCCGCGAGCGCTTCCATGCCTCCTTTCAAGTAGCCTTTGACGTGATCGAAACCAATACGGCCGAGACGCAGGGCCGCCTCTTGCTCGCGGCCGGGCTCCGCGATGACTACGATGGGTTTGGTCCGGTCGAGAACCGTGCCCGCCCACGTGGCGTATTGGCCGCTCAGGCCGATGTTGATGCTGCCCGCGAGATGATCCTGGGCGTATTCCGCGGACTCGCGAACGTCAAGAATCTGCGCGCCCGCATCCGCCATCCGCAGGAATTCTTCGAGTTCGATGGGATGGAGAACCCGCTTCAGATTCTCGTCGAGCGAAGTGCGCTCGCGGGTATTGAGAACGGCGTCGTAAGTGAAGTACGGCGGAGCGTCGGGCTGGCCCGTCGAGACGATGCGAACGAATTCCTCCCGGGTCATTGGCTGGAGTGCATAATTCGTTCGCCTTTGGACGCCCATCGTCGAGACGGTGTCGGAGGATAGGCTTTTGCCACAGAGCGAGCCGGAGCCGTGGGTCGGATAGACGAGCGTCTCGCCTGGAAGTTTCAATAGCTTATTGTGGAGCGAGTCGTAAAGGCGGGCGCCGAGGTCTTCGGCGCTCCATCCGATCGAAGCCCGAAGGTCAGGGCGGCCGACGTCACCAATAAACAGCGTATCGCCCGTGAGGACGGCGTAAGGCTTCGCGCGATCTTTTTCGAGATCGAACACGAGAATCGAGATGGATTCGATGGTGTGGCCGGGAGTCTCCAGGACTTCGAGGCGCATTCCCTGAAAGTCCAGGGTATCGCCTTCCTTCATGCTGAGGAAGGCGTATTCAGCTTGAGCACGGGAGCCGAGATGGATGGTCGCGCCGCAACGGTCGCGCAACTCCAGGTGGCCCGCGACAAAGTCGGCATGGAAGTGGGTGAGGAAGACGTGACGGATCTGAAGGCCAAATTCTTCGGCTCCCGCCACGTACTGCTGGACGTCGCGCTGGGGATCAACAACGACGGCCGTCGAGCTGGCCGCATCGCCGAGCAAATAGGAAGCATGGGCGAGACAGCCGAGGTAATACTGCTTCAGGATCATACGGCATCCTGCTTTCCGCCCTATTTCGGTTGCGGAACGATTCGCAGATAAGGCCGCGGCGCTTTCCACCCGCCGGGATAAAGCTTTTTCGCTTCCTCGTCGGATACCGCTCCGGACAGGATAACGTCCCCGCCGGGACGCCAGTTTGCCGGAGTCGAAACTTTGTGTTTGGCAGTGAGCTGGATGGAATCGAGGGCCCGCAGGACCTCGTCGAAGTTGCGGCCCGTGCTCATCGGGTAGATGAGCATCAGCTTGATCTTCTTGTCGGGCCCAATCACGAACACTGTGCGCACCGTCGCGTTATCCGCCGGCGTACGGCCTTCCGACGTTTCGCCGGCGTCGGCCGGCAGCATATCGTAAAGCTTGGCGACTTTGAGCTCCGGATCCCCGATCATCGGGTAATGCACTTTGTGGCCTTGAGTCTCTTCGATGTCCTTCGCCCACTTGGCGTGATTCGCCACCGGGTCCACGCTCAGGCCGATGATCTTGCATTTCCGTTTCGCAAATTCCGATTCGAGACCCGCCATATAGCCGAGTTCCGTGGTGCACACGGGCGTGAAATCCTTGGGATGGGAAAACAAGATGGCCCAGCCGTCGCCGATCCATTCATGGAACTTGATGGTTCCCTGAGTGGTTTCAGCAACGAAGTCCGGCGCCGTATCATTGATGCGCAGTGGCATTCTGCACCCCTCGCGAAAGCGTGGATTATCGGGAAAACCAGCCCTAAAAACGCTGAAATTCCAGAGTAGGGTGGCCGTTCCTTATTGTCAAGGCGAAATTGCCGGCGGTGCGCGCGGCGCGCGCCCGACGGCGGCTCTTCGCCATGGGCGAGATGGGCCGATGACCCCTAAGCGGCCAGGGCGCCGACGGCACACTCCAAAGGAGATAGGGGCTGGAAAACACCGAAGGCTTGTGTTAATTTCAGGCGCGTCGGGGACGGAAGGAAATCATCGTGAACACCCCTAATATCCAACCGCTTGCAGTCGCTGCTCTCGCCGTATTTCCGAGCCAGGTGGTATGGGCGTATTTCGTTTTTGGATCGGTTCTCGCAATTGGGATTGCCGTGAGGATTCTTCGCGGCGACTGGCAAAAGGCGCGAGGGTTCGACAAACTGATTCTGTTCGCACCGCTTTTCTACGTGGCGCCCGTCGCGGCCTTCGGAACGGAACATTTCACCGGGACGAAAGAAATTGCGTCGATCGTCCCGGCGTGGATTCCCTGGCATTACTTTTGGGCGTACTTCGTCGGCTCGTGCTTTATCGCCGCCGGACTGAGCGTGGCGACGAAGATTCAGTCTCGCCTCGCGGCGAGTTTGCTCGCCCTGACGTTCTTCCTTTTTGTCGTGCTGATGGACGCGCCGGGATGGGCGCATCATCCGGGAAACCGCTTTGCGCTCGCCCTCATGTTCCGGGAACTCTCCTTCAGCGGAGGCGCTTTGGCGCTTGCCGTCACGCTCGCCGGGACGGGACGCGCGCTCGGCTCGCGCATCCCCGCGACCGTGGCGCGATACTTCATGGCAGTTCCCGTGGTTTATTACAGCCTCGAGCAATTCCTCCATGCGAAGCACGTTCCCGGCATTCCGCTGGAGCTGGTGACTCCGAAATACGTCTTCGGACACGCCCTCTGGACTTACCTTGCGGCCGCGGTTTACGCGGTGACCGGGGTCCTGCTGCTGATCGGCAGGAAGACCCGCGCCGCCGCGGCGTGGCTCGGATTGACCGTGCTCTTCATGGTGCTCGTGGTGTACGTGCCGTTTGGAATCGTGGAACGCGCGAGCATCGAAGGCTTCAACTACCTGGCAGACACGCTGATGTATTGCGGCGCCGTTCTGCTGCTTGCGGGCGCGATGCCGCGCGAAGCGCCGCATGCGGCGGCATCCTAGATCTCGATAGACCAGCGCAGCGGTTTCCCATTTCCGCCCGAGCCCTTGAATTCGAGCCAGCCGCCGGCGGAGGGGTTGAGAACAGAGGTGTGGCCGTTGACCTTGATGCGGGCGCCGGGCTTCGTCTCTTCGAGCTTTATCCGGACCTTCCATGAGCCGTGGACCAATGGCTCGTACCATCCTTCATAGGCGCGCGGACTTTTGACTAAACCGAACAATTTCGAGTCGAAACGATAGGAGGGCAAAGGCAGCTTTGGCGCGAGTGTGAATCCCGTTTCGTCGAACTCCAATCCCATTAGTTTAGCAAGCGAAAAAAGCGAACAGGCATGGGAATGGAGATTCAAAACTGGAAAATCTGTCCAGCCAAACGGTTTTCCGCCTGTGCTTTCGCCCGGATGCTCGCTCCAGACGGAATTGAGGACGTCGGGCCCGCTCCAGGTTCCGTACCAGACTTCAGGATAAACTTCCGCGTGACGGGCGAAGGTATTCTTCTTCCACTCGTTCCAGGCTTTAGCGCCGTCCACGCGGGCGAGCGCCCAAATAAGCGTCTGATTCAGCGAGGGCCAAACGCCGCCGTCCACACTCTCTCCCGGCGCCATTTTCCAGACACCGTGTTGCGCCATATCGGGGCTTTTCGAAAGCTGCATCGCGCCGATCGGCGAAGGATCGCGCAGCTCCTTGTCCATGGCCTGGATGAGTATCCGCGTCTGATCTTCGGTCGCCGCGCCACCGATGATCGCCCACGGCTGCGGCTCGATCCACAGTCCCTTTTCTCCGAGCCATCCGAGCGACGGCCCAAGCCAGGCCCGCCGAAACCACTCGCCCGTCCACTGGCGGCGCACGGCTTGCCGGTGCTCCTCCGCATGTTTCCGAATTTCACGAACTGCGGGGACATCGCCGCTGCCATCGGTCAATAAAATCGCGTAACGGTCGAAGACGTAGGACGCCATGGCGGAATTCAGCACGCTTTCGCTTTTTAGAACGCATTCCGCAATCGCCTGCTGCGGAACCCAGGCATTCACTAGGCCGTCGTTCCAATCGTCACGGAGCATTCTCATCAGGCCGTGCTCACCCGTGCCGACGTCCTCGATCAGGTGGCGATAGCAGCGGGCAAGCAACTCCCGAACGGTCGCGGACCCTTCCGAAGAACCGTAAAGTGTACCCACCGGCTCATCGAGAAAGCGCCGGTCACGCGTCGCAAGGACGTACTCGCTGGCCGCCCAAAGAAGCCACATCGGCATGTCGCTCGAATCATCGGAAGTCACCGGCATAATCATGCCGTGTCCGACGATGCCGTATGGAATCGAGCCGTTGGGCCGCACCTCTTCGAGCGTATAGAGAAGGACTTCCTTGAGGATTTCCGGGTCGCTATAGAGGAAAGGCAGTGCGTGCTGGAGCGGGTCGCGCGCCGCGCCCTGAAATCCCATCACGTATTGATAGACCGCGCCTTGCGAAAAAATGTGGCGGCGGAAGAAGCTGTCGAAGGTACGGCTGCTGCGAAGCGAGAAATGATTCCAGACCGTTTCGCGCTCGATCCACGCCTCATCGCCGACGGTGAAGTGAAGGCCGCAATTTTTCCACTGTCGGCTGGATTCGGGCCAGGAGGATTTGTATTCACCCTCGTATTTTCGAACGAGCGAATCGAGATTTGCGCCTTCGGGCAAATAGCCGTAAAGAAAATACAGGGTGCGGCGATCACCGGGCTTGAGACTCACTTTGCGTTCGAGCAGCAAGGCGCTCGCGGCGCCATCGGCTTTGAGATTGCCATCGAGGGGCTTCGAAAGACCATCCGGGTGGTTCGCGCCTCCGACGCCAAAAAATTCTGCGCCGTTTGTAGAGAATCCTTCGGCCGGCGCGTCGAGTGAAACCAAGAAGGTCGGAGGCGGATTCAAATCGTCGAATGAAGCGCTCTTCGGGACATCTTCATCTGGCGGTGTGAGGAACGGATTGGGAACTTTCTCGAGATATCCGAGCACTCCCTGCCATCGCTGCTGTTCCTCCGGCGAAAAGCCCAAAAATGTTTTGCTTTCGATCAAGCCCGCGCGGCCTTCGATGGCGCGAAAGGAGTGGCCGAATCGGGCGCCGAAATCCCGCCGCATTTCCGCCAAGCCCTGTCCGCTGAACATTTCCATAAAGGCGCGGAAACTGAATTCAAAGACCTGGCATCCCCAATATTCGATCCAGCGCAAATGAGCATCTGAATATCCGCGGTTAGAGACGGTCGCTTGAGAAATCAGGACAGGGTCGTCGCCGAAAGGCGCAATAATGACCTGGTCAATTTCAAGACCGTGGCCGGAAACGCGTTTGCGAAAATATCCTGCTCCGAAAATGCGGTCGAATCGCGCCGCGTTTCCAGGATAAAAAGTGCTCAGGAAATTCGAGCCGTCCGTGAGCCAGCCGATGCCTCCCGCAAAGCACCGCTGATCGGGTGCGAAATCGTTCAGGAATTTCGGAGCGCCTTCATCCTGCCGAACCCGGACGGTTCCATAATTCGAAACGATGGCAACCAGGCGGTCGTTGCCCACTTGATGGATATGTTCCGTGGGCGAGAGGATGCCGGGATTGAGCGGAGTTACAGCCTTCGGATCCATTGTTTGGTCGCAGGTGTAGCGGAACGCCGGCAGGCCGAATTCATCAGTCATCCATTCGCCGAAATATCCTGAGCCGTAAGGCTTGGCGCCGGCATTTTGACTTCCCGGCAGGCGGGAGGGTTCGGCGAGAATGTCGGATGGACGCATCCCCGAGCTTGCAGCCGCAAGCGCGAAGCCGCCGAGAAACTGTCTGCGATTCATTGTGGAATGCGCGCCCCTTTCGCACGGCGTGTTGAGTCCCGAAGGGGCATGATACCGCAAGGGTCCGCGCGCTCTCAAGCGGATGCTCGCGGGCGCCGCAACCGGCTACGTGGCATTCGAGGCGATGTGAATTGAGCCGCCGCTGGTATGAAGCCGAAGCATCTCGCCGCCGGAGCCGAGGGTCCCGCGCAGGTTCGATTTCGAAATCTTTCCCACGACGCGGAGCGGCAGATCGCTCGAAACCGAGCCGCCGGAGGTTGAAGCGTCAATATTGAGATTCACGGAAGGATCGAGGCGCACATTAATCGAGCCGCCGGAGGTCTCGAGGTCCCCGCCACGGCTGTCACCTCGCGCAAACACCGCTTCGACGGAACCGCCGGAGGTTGAGGCCTCAACTCGGCCGGTGACGCCCGTGATACGAATCGGGCCGCCGCTCGTGTGCGCCTGCAGAGAACCATCGAGCGAGGCCACGCGAATCGAGCCGCCGGAAGTCGCGATCACAGCATCGCCATCGACTTCTCGAAGGTTAATGGACCCCCCGGAAGTGTTCGCGCTCAAGTTGCCGCGGATGTCCGAAGCGTCAATGGAACCGCCTGAAGTGTTGAGTTCCTCTTCGCCTCGAAGCGAGGAGACGACAATCGAGCCGCCACCGGTTTTGAGGCTCAACCGCGTCTCGGCCGGAACGGTGACATCGAAGTGCAGGCTGCCGTGCCATCCCCAGCCCCAATTCCAAAATGAGCCGTTTCGCCGCGCCGTGACTCGTGCGAAGCCCGGACTCGATTCAAAATTGAACGTGTAACGGCTTTGAAGGTCGCCGCGGTTTGAAGTGATAACCACTTCGGCGCCGGATGAGTTACCGCGCGTGACGGTCACGCTCCCGCCGTCGGCTTGAAGGACAAATTCTCCGCCCGGTGAAAGCGCCAAATGCTTTTCGATTCGGCTTTGCGCGCGCGCTTGCGCGCCGAGCGCCAACGCTGCGAAAATGACGGCCAAAACACTCGCTTTTTTCATGCTTTCCTCCACCCCCTATCCCCAATGATTCCTACGCACGACCGAAGCGCAAGGTTCCGCTGCTCCTTCGCATTAGACGGGCGCAAAAAAGTTTGGGAAGCGCGGACCGGCGGTTCATTGGCGGGCGACCGGCGCACCGCTACAATTCGTCATAAACCAGGATGGCGCCGAAGTGGACGCGCACCGTAATGTCCTGCTTGCCCATAGGATTCCAAAAGCGAAGGCGCTTAGCGAAGCCGGCGTCATCCTGCTCCATCCCGTTGAAATCGGCCTGGACGTACCCGAGCCAGGAATGCGCGTTGAGCGAACGCAAGTGGTCGATGGAGGGAATTGAGATCTCAACGTCGCCGTAATTGACCATCAAATTCTCTCTGCCCGTCACGCCGTGAACGGTGACGTCGCCATCCACGCATTCGAGCACGAGCTTTGAATCGTAGGGCATCCGAATGTGGTAGTTGACCGTCAGCCTCGATTCGCCGTGAAAAGGCCGCCACAGGCGGCGCGGCGGATAAAGCGTATCGAGGCGGACGAATTTGTCCCTCCCCTCGATGCGAACGTGGATCATCGCATAAAGCTTCTGCGCCTTCGCCCTCGAACCCGCGCGAACGAGTTTGACGGCGCGGACTTCGACATACGGCTCGTTCCAGCCGCGAATCTCAATGTCTCCGAAGCGGGCGTTGATGGAGAGAGTGCCGACGGAAAACAGACGGACTTTGTAGTGGGAGGTCTTGCGATATTCGTTCGCGTGAAGGACGCGAGGCGGCAGAAAGATCCCGATCGCCAGGCCCGCGAGAGCGAGCGGGAACCACAAGCCTCGTCCGCGGCCGGAACTTTCCTCGCGATGGCCCATCGGCGCCTCTCCCAATCGTAGACGCGCTGAAAGAAGCGTGTCAAACCCGCGAATCGGTGGAAGGGCCGCTTGCGGCGAGCGTCATATCTTTTTCAAGCAGGCAGACGCCCGACCACGGGCGCGAGGGTGAACGAGCGGGGTTTTCTGGAAATAATGCAAAAAAGCGCAGAGGGAAAAGAGGCAGGCGCTTCAAGCGCGCGGCGGTCTTGACCATCGAGCGCACGTCCGCAGGCTTCCAGCCATACCGAGCGAAGTAGGCGGGACCCTCCGCGGGGGCGAACTTCAATCGGCTGACGTTTTCGCCGAATTCCTGATGGGTATTCTTCTGCAGCATTTTGAGCAGTCCTGGCGAAACGATATCCACGACCCAAGCATGGAACGCCGGGCGGGCGGCAAGCTCCTGCGCGAGCGCGGCGGCTTCCTCCTCTGCAAGGTAGACGAGCAATCCTTCCGAAAGAACCAGCGCCTTTTTCGATTGCTGCGCGAGCTCATCGAACAATTCGCGCCGGCGAGCGGAATCGGCGAGATCCATTCGAACGCGACGAAGCCTGCATTTCGGACTCTCGCCCGAAAGAATCGCCTCTTTATAGGCGAGAATCTCCGGGAAATCGACTTCGATCCACTGAAGGGCGCCTGGCAGCGCCATGCGATATGGGCGCGCATCGAGGCCTGCGGCGAGGTTAATCACCATGTCAGCGCCCCGCTCAATCTGTTCGGAAATAAAAAAATCGAACGAGTAAGTTCGAGCGACCCACGACCAGGAGTGTTTATCGTGGAACGGAAGCGTCGCGGCAATCTGCTCGCCGCGTTCGCCCGCAAGCCGCGCCGCGTAAGGGTCCCGAAAAAGTGCGTTGTCGCGTTCCGTCTCACGCGCGCGGAATACCGCTGACCAGCGCGCAGTGTCAGAAACGTGACGGATGCTCGGGCCTGGGGCGTCAGTCGCCATTTCCGGCGTTTCCCTTCTCGGGCTCCGTCGCTTGGGTTTCGCGCAGCTTTTCAGCGATCAGAAGTTCGCGCTGCTCGTCGCCGAATTCCTCGAGAGCGTGATAAGCCTTCGCCAGCGCCTGGTGTGCTCGGACATCCGTCAATCGAATTGCCACCGCGCGATTGAGCTGGGCAATGGCCTCCTTGGGCTTGTGCTCTGAAAGCAGCACAACACCCAATCCATAATGGCCTTCAAAGCCGTCCGGATTAAGATGGATGGCGCGCTTGTAAAACTTCTCCGACTGAGCGAGCCGGCCCTCCTCGCGGTCAATTCTTCCTGCGTGCCAATAAGCTCCGTCGAAGCCAGGGTTATAAACGATTTCCCGCTCGTAAGCAGCAAGCGCCTCTTCCAGCTTGCCTTCGTGTTCCTCCGCGAGCCCGAGCGCGTAATGGACGAGCGGCATTTGCGGAGCGAGAACAATCGCCGCTTTATATTGGTCGGCCGCGCCGCTCGCGTCACCCAGCTTCTCATCGGCCCGTCCGAGCAATAAATGAGCCTGGGCGGAATTCGGTTCGAGAGCGAGAAAAGTTTTGATCTCCGCCGCAGCGTCGGAGTAGCGGTTCGCATCCAGGTCCACTAAGGCCAAATCGAAGTAATTTTTCGGCATGCCCGGGTCGAGCGCAATGGCGCGGCGCAAGGCGCTCCGTGCTCCCGCACTTTGACCGGCCCTGTCAAGCGCCATCCCGGTGAGCCGAAAGAGCAGCGACGAATGGGGATAATCCTCAACCGCAAGCTGGGCGTCGCGAAGCGCAGCCTCGAGCTGCCCGCGGGCCAGCTCCGAGCGAATCTTCGCGGCGAAACTCTCGGCCGAGCTCTGCGCATATATGGGAGCTGCGCAGATCACAAGCGTGGCAGCGCTGAGCGCGGCTATTTGCGCGGCAATTCGAAGTCCCGCACGGCCCATGCATTCATGTTAAGCAGGCGCATCGCGCGAAGTCAAACCGCGCGGAATAACGGCGCTGCGAGGGCTGTGCGATGCCGGCCCGCCGCGGCACGCACCCCCGGGAAGGTCACGCCGGCAGGGCGGGCGTGAGGCCGTGGCGGCGCATGATCTCAATCATCTTGGCGCGATCCGGCGGGCCTCCCGCGGCGGCGTTGATCAACTCAGCAGACTCGCGGAAAAACCGCGGGCCGATGGCGGCGGGAGTGATCACGCAAAGCGCCCTGGCGTCGCGGTTGCCATCGTTGTCGAAGCGGTGAACGGCGCCGCGTGGGATGCAGAGCGCCTGGCCCGCGCCCACGTCAATCTTCTTCCCGTCCACGGTCCAGGTGATGACGCCCTCGATGCCGTAGGTCGTCTCCTCGTAGTGGTCGTGGCTGTGCGCCGGGCCGCCCAGGCGTTGCGCCACGGGAACCTCCAACTCGAAGGCCGCGATGCTCCCGTTCGTCTCTTCTCCAGTGATCAGGAAACGCACCACGAGCGGGCCCAAACGGATGGTTTCGTCCGAAGGGTTCGTGCGGATTTCCGGGGTCTGTGGGGTCATAGTTTCATCTCCTTATAGTAAATGCCATTTACTATGGTAGAATGTAAACGGAGTTTACTATGAATGTCAAGCAAAAACTTTCGGCTCCGGCCGGGGCCAAACAAATGCTCATCGGGGCGCTGCTTCGCGTGCCCGCGCAGGCCATCCACCGCCGGCTGATCCAGGGGCTCAACCGGGCCGGATTTCATGAGCTGCGCCTGCCGCACATGGCGGTGTTCCAGTTTCCGGGTCCGGATGGAGTTCGCCCAGGCGTGCTCGCCGACCGAGCCGGCATCAGCAAGCAGGCCATGAACCAGCTTCTCCGTAGCCTCGAGCGTCTCGGCTACGTCGTCCGGTCCGGAACACCCAATGGAGGCCGGGCCCGCATTATCCGTCTTGCAAAGCGCGGCCACGCCGCCTACGCCAAGATCCACGAGATCCTTCGCGATATCGAGCGCGAATGGAGCGCGGAACTTGGGTCCAGGGATTTCATCCGGCTTAAAGAGCTCCTTTTCCGAGTCTGGGAGAGCCCGTTGACGCGCTAGGCGGGGGATTGGGGCGTCAAAGGCCAGCCGGCCGGGAATTCGGTGCTCGCACGGGGACAAGTGTGCTAGGCTAAAGAGTGCGTCGCCGTGTGATGCGACGGCGCAATGGCGAAGCGTCTTCATGGCACTGATTGCGCCTGCTCTTGCGGCTGCAGATTTTGCGGATTTTGGGCGAGCGCTCAAGATTATGGAAGCCGCCGGGGCGCCCATGCTTCACCTCGATGTCGGCGACGGGCATTTTTCACCTGAGGTAAGGTTCGGCCAGCCGATGGTCGAGAGCTTGAGCAAGGCGACGGCGCTGCCGCTCGACGTTCATTTGCAGATTGAGAGGCCCGAGCGCTACGCGGAAGAATTTGTCCATCTTGGCGCGCGGCGCCTGGCCGTCCATGTCGAAGCCGCAAAAGATTTGTTCCGCCTTTTATCCTCGATCCGGAGGGCCGGTGCAAAGGCCGGAGTTGCGCTCAGGCCGGAAACGCCGTGGTGCGCGGTGAGCGAGGCTCTACATGCGGCGGATTATGTGATTCTCCTCGCGACGCGCTGTGAAGAGGACGCTTCTCCTGCGCTTGCAAAGATTCGCGAGGCGGACCTTTGGCGGCGCGAGGAAAGGCGGCAACTCGAAATCTGTGTTGAAGGCGGAATTGGCAAAGCGTCCGCGCGGCAAATTGGCCGGGCGGGAGCGGACATCCTGATCGCCGGGAATGCCATCTTTCAAAGCAGCGACCCGGCGGGTCAACTGAAAGAGCTGGCGAAGCAGGTGGCTCCGGCGAGCAAGAGCTCCGGAAGCAAGCAGCGCAACCGCTGATCGTTCAGGGAGCATGGGAACTCGAATCTTGAAGGCGGGCTCAAACAAATGGAAATCCGTTGCGGGGACGCTCGTTCTGCTTGCGAGCGCCACGACGTTCGCCGGTTGCCTGCTCCATCCCATCCTTCATCCTTTCGGGCTTTTCGGCGGCAAGAAGGCCCCTGCCGCGCCCAACGTCAGCGAACAGCCGGACAAAATCCTTTACCAGCGGTCCCTGAAAGAAATTGATCACGGACAGTACGACGTCGGGCGGCTGACGCTCCAAACGCTGATCAATACTTACCCCGACAGCGAGTATCTCTCGAAGGCGAAGCTGGCGATCGCCGATTCTTACTATCGTCAAGGCGGGTTGGCCGGTTTGACGCAATCCGAGGCTGAATACGCGGACTTCATCACCTTTTTCCCCACCGCGCCCGAAGCCCCCATGGCTCAGTTTCGCATCGCCATGGCTCATTTCCGCCTGATGGGCAAGCCGGACCGCGATCTGACCCAGGCGCGAGAAGCGCAGTATGAATTCAAAAAGTTCCTCCGGACTTATCCCGATAGCCCGCTCGTTCCCGAGGTGCAGGGGCGGCTGCGGGCCGTGCAGGAAGTTCTCGCCGAAGGGGAATTCGGCATTGCGAAGTTTTATCTCCAGGAAAACGCCAATCCGGCGGCGCGCTCGCGGTTGAAGGAGATTGTGGATAAATATCCCAACTTCAGTCAGGCCGATGGAGCGCTATGGGACTTGACCACCGTACTGACCCGGATGAAGCAGCAGAAAACTGCGATTCCGTATTATGACCGGCTCATCGTTGCTTACCCGCTCAGCCCATACGTTGCCCGCGCCAAGCGGAAATTGGCAGAACTGCATCAGCCCATTCCAATTCCGACACTTGCAACTCTCGCTCGCGCCCGCGCCGACCAAGTGGACCATCCGAGCCACGGATTGTTCAGCGATTTCGCCTCATTCTTTTCGAGCGCGCCGAACTTGAGCGCCACGCGGCACGGGCCTGTCATCCTCGGATCGCTCAACGATATGGGTCTGGAACAGCTTGCGAAGGCGAAGCAGCCGGCGCCCTCCGCTACAGGCAGCAATGTGGGTACGAACTCTCTCGCCGCGAAGCCCGTCAGCGACACAGCGATGAAGGCGGGCGGTTCGAGTGATCCGGGGCAGGAAGCGAAGCCAAAAAACGAAGAAAAAGGATCCGCAGCCAATAATTCCAATTCGCCTAGCCCCAAGCAGCAGGAGACGAGGGCGCGCGAAAAGAAAAAGGGTGGTATTCTGCATTTCATCCGCTGGATTATACCCTTCTAGCTTTGTAACATCATGTATTTTCAAATAGATACGCAGATTTTCAGAAGCCACGCGCGAGCCGCGATTTCTCCCCGCAAGAGCACCTTAGGCTTCTTTGCTGGCCTCAAATCACGCAGATTGAGGATTTTTTAAAAGGTCAACTGACTCATAAAAAACTTGTTGCAGCCAGTGTTTAAATCTCCTAAAATTTGTGCAACCTCTGAGCCTCCTCCTTCATCTGTAAGTGTTGGAGCAAAGAAGCGATGAGTGGTAAATAAGCTCGGGAGAAGTGTGATATGCAAACGACATTGAAAACTCGGAAGGAAACGTATCGGACCGCGCTCCTAAAGAAGCGGCAGGAACTGCTGCTTTCCGCGCGGAGCGAGCCGGAGGCTTTGGCGACAAATGTCCAATCGCCGGATATGGTGGATTTTGCCGTCCAGAGCGTTGAACAGGATTTGACGGCCGTGACTGCGAACCTTCGAACGCGATTGCTGAAGGAAGTCGAAGGGGCGCTCAAGCGTGTTTCGCAGGGAACCTACGGCATCTGTGAAGGGTGCGGCGAAGAGATCTCACCGAACCGCCTCAAGGCTCTTCCCTGGGCCCGCTATTGCATTCCCTGCCAGGAAATGCGTTCGCGGAATTAACCCCTCGGGCAAACGCTGAAACCTTGACTCGTGGTAGAGGCATGGCCTTCGAGCAAGGCCATGCCGCGCTTTGCGCGCGTGCATACCGGTTGCACCCGGTGATCGAAGCGAGTGCACCGGGGCCAGCCTAAATAGAAAATCCCCCGCGCCGTCCATCTCCCTTCGCGAACGCGAATGCCGAGCGACATGAACCGAGGCGGAAAATGCTCAACTTCGCCTCGAAGTCGCCTTCTCACCCGGGAAGGGCGCTCTCATGCCGCCTTGCGGTTCAGGTCTTTGCTCCTAGCCTCCTCATAGCCGCAGATCGTGTAGTGAATGACCCGGTCGAAGAAGTTTCCCATCAGTTGCAGCAGGTCGAGTTCTCCAAAGACTTCCGGCAAACGATCGGGAATCCCTTCACATTCCAGAAATTCCCACACGTTGTGCTTGGCAAGCGCCATCGCCCAGATCAGATCGGCCAACTCAACCCCCTGCGAATACCGCAAGGCGCCAATCAAGGAATAACGGCGCCGCATTTCCTCATCCTTCGGCATCACCAGCCATTGGCCCAGGTGCGCGTAGAGTTCACGGACACGCTCCTCCAATTCCTCAGGGGGGACATTGCCAAGCGATTTCGTTGCAGGAGATTCCCGGATGTTCTTGAGGAGTCTTGCTGCCAACTCGTCGGAGTGCTTTTCAACCAGAGCCAGGAGTTTGCA
>JAKASG010000112.1 GCA_021828285.1 Acidobacteriota bacterium
CTGCGTTCGCCGCTCGAACTGAGCACGGAGGAAGCAAAGAAGCTGATTGACGAAATCGCGGAGATGCAAGTCCCTGTGTTTGTCCTCACGGGAGGGGACCCGCTGAAGCGTCCGGATATTTATGATCTCGTGCGATACACCGTGCAACGCGGGGTCCGAGTTTCACTTACTCCCAGCGCCACGCCGCTGCTGACAAAAGGCGCAATCGAGAAACTGAAAGCAGCGGGCTTGGCGCGGCTGGCGATCAGCCTGGACGGTTCAAGGGCGGAGATTCATGACGCCTTCAGGCGCGTGCAAGGGTCGTATGACTGGACGCTCCATGCAATTCAATGGGCGCGCGAATTGGGGTTGCCGGTGCAAATCAACACCACGATCACGCGAAGGAACATCGAGGACTTCGATGCCATCGCACGCCTGCTCCAAACTTTGGACATCGTTTTGTGGAGCGTTTTTTTCCTCGTGCCCACCGGTCGCGGGCAAACGGCTGACCTGATATCGGCGGATGAATTTGAGCAAGTGTTTGAGAGGCTCGAAGAATTGTCTCGCCGCGCGTCTTTTGATATCAAGACGACCGAAGCTCAACATTATCGTCGCTTCGTCGCCCAACACCGCGCCGAAGCGCGGCGAAAGAACGTTCCGGTGGCATGGCTTGGCCTGCATCCTGCGGCTTCGGACGGCATCGGCCGCGCCCCTCGTGGCATCAACGACGCCAAAGGATTCGTCTTCATCTCCCACAAGGGCGAAGTCTTCCCCAGCGGGTTTCTTCCGCTGGCCGCGGGAAGTATTCGTGTGCAATCGCTAAGGGAAATCTATCGGAACTCGCCGCTATTTCGCGCCCTGCGCGATGTCTCGAATTTGAAAGGCAAGTGCGGCATTTGTGAGTTTCGGAACGTCTGCGGCGGCTCGCGCTCTCGCGCCTATGCCTTGACTGGCGATCCCTTCGCCGAAGAGCCCTGCTGCGTTTACCAGCCAAAGGCCGCCGCAGTTCCGGTTTGACTCCGTTCATTCTCAGCTTTCTCTGGCCAAAGCTGTCGCGTGAAGGCTAAAATGGTCTTCCATGGCCGGACCCAACGCGTCGCGTATTGCTGCATTCAAGAAAGTTGCGCTTCTCGCGGATCTCGACGAGAGCGATTTGCAGATTCTTGCCTCCGCCGCCGTGCCGCGCCGCTACGCGCCCGGCGAGTTGGTTTTTTCGGAAGGCGATTCGTGCGAGGGGCTCTACGTGGTCGAGTCGGGGCTCGTCAAGATTTTCAAAGTTTCCGCTTCAGGGCGCGAGCAGGTCCTCACGCTCGAGGGACCGGGGGGATCTGTCGCGGAACTGCCGGTTTTCGATGGCGGGAATTATCCCGCCTCAGCTTCCGCGGAGCTTCCAAGTGAACTTTTGTTTATCAGAAAAAAAGATATTCGCGGACTGTGCCTGGAGCATCCGCAGGTCGCGCTGAAGGTCTTGCGCGTGGTCAGTGAGCGGCTGCGGCGGCTGGTCTCGATTGTCGAAGAGCTGTCTTTCACGACGGTTCACCATCGCCTCGCAGCTTACCTTTTGCGTGAGGCGCGCAGCCGGGGCAAACTCACCCCCCAAGGATTGAATTTCACATTCACGATCAGCCATCAGGAACTTGCTTCCCGAATCGGAACGGTTCGCGAACTGGTTTCAAGACACCTCAGCCGTCTCCAGGCTGCCGGCCTGGTCAGGATTGACGGGCGCACGGTCATCATCCCCAATCCTGAAGCTCTCGAAACTGAGATAAAAAGCGAAGGGTAGAGTTGCAGGGAGCCCTTAGCGACGGGATTATTTGGAAGCCGGGCCGCGGCCATCCACTTGTGGTGAACGAGCCAACTTAAACCTCGCTTGCTTTCTCCAAACTCCGATTCAATCGCTGGGGTTCAATGTGAAGTCCGTCGCCAGGGCTTTTCGGACGAGGCCGGGATGATTGATCATGAAGTGCATCGCGCAGGTGCGGCAACAGGCTCGAAGAGTTCCGTGCGGCGCGACCCGTTGAAACGCCGTCTCCTTGGGAGTCACGCGCCCGCAGATTTGGCACCTCGCCGAAGGAAAATGCTCTTGCCAGCGGAAGGCCGCGAAGCTTGCGCCTACGACCACCAGGAGGGCCGTTATCACAATCAGAACGCGCTTAACTCGCACGGGAATCATCCACCTCTATTCATCTTAATTTTATCATCAACCCGCCTGACGAACGTTATCCGCTGTCGCGGGGTCTGCCGGAATGGCTCGCCTTGCCGGTTCACGCAAGAGTTCAGGACTCGCTCTCCTCAGCATCCTCGTCCGACCGGCGCAATGTGCCACGATTCAACTGATGTTCCTTGAGAATCAGGAAAAGCACGGGCAGAAGGATCAACACGGCAATGCTTGAAGTGATCATGCCGCCTACGATCGGAGTAGCGATGGGCTTCATCAAGTCGGAACCTGTCCCCGTTTCCCAGAGCAGGGGGCCGAGGCTGGCAATCACACAGGCCACCGTCATTAGTTTGGGCCGTAGGCGGTGTACCGCCCCTTCGATCGTCGCGGCTTCAATATCTTCGTGTTGAAGCGGCGTGCCCGAAGCCAATCTGCGGTCCAGCGCCTCGTGGAGATAGACCATCATCACGACACCCGTTTCCACGGCAATGCCAAACAGATCAATGTAGCCTACCCAAACCGCCACACTGAACAGATATCCCATCAGATATTGCAGGATCACACCGCCCGTGAGCGCGAAAAATGTGGGGAAGAACAACATCGCCGATTCTGCGGTGGAATGAAAAACCATGTAGAGGAGCAGAAAGATAATGAAAAACACAATGGGCACAATGAGCTCAAGGCGTTTCATGGCGCGCAGCTCAAACTCGTATTCGCCGGACCATTTATAGGTGTAGCCGATCGGAAGCTTCAGCTTCTGGTTGAGCAACTGCGTTGCGCGCTGCACAAAGCCGCCGTAGTTCGAAGTGTTCAGGTTGAGATAGATATAGCCGGTGAGTTGCCCTTCCTCGTCGCGGATACTCGCCGGGCCGCGCGAGAAGTAAATCCTGGCTACTTCACCAATGGGAATCTGTGCTCCTGTCGGCGTAGCAATGACGACCTGCCGCAGAGCGTTCAGGTTATCCCGAAAGTCGCGGTTATAGCGCACGTTAACTGGGAAGCGCTCGCGTCCCTGAATATTCACGGCAATATCTTCGCCGCCGATACCGGATTCGACTGCGCGCTGAACGTTTCCCACCGTCAGGCCATAGCGGGCCGCTTCCGCCCGGTTCACCCGAATGTTGACGTAGAACCCGTCGGCCACTTTTTCCGCAAAAGTTGACGCCACTTGAGGCATGGAGGAAAGTATTTGGCTAATCTCGGCCGCTACCCGCTGTATTCCTTCGAGGGTTGGCCCCTGGACTTTCATCCCGACAGGCGTTTTAATTCCGGTCAGCTCCATATCCAGGCGATTCTCGATCGGCATAGTCCAGGTGTTGGTGAGGCCGGGAAATTGCAGCTTGGCATCCATTTCGCGGATCAGCTTGTCGTACGTCATGCCCTGCGGCCACTGATTGCGCGGCTTCAGCATGATCGTGGTGTCGTACATGCTGAGGTCCGCGTTATCCGTGGCACTGTTCGAACGCCCCACCGTGCCGAACACGCTTTTGACTTCTGGAAATGATTTGATGATTCGGTCCTGCTCCTGAAGCAACTGTGAAGCCTGACCGATGGAAATGCCCGGCAATGCCGTGGGCATATAGAGCGAGGATCCCTCGAAGAGCGGGGGCATAAACT